>CAYSSK010000185.1:0-1703 GCA_964433645.1 uncultured Desulfofustis sp. | reverse complement strand
GGACTGGCCGGCCCTTCCGACCACGGAGCCTATTTTCATTGTTCGTTGTGACTTCCAGTCATGGCGGTTAGCGTGAGGACGGCGATGCCTGCGGACAAGACATATCTGACCACCAAGGAAGTTGCCCGGACGCTGCACGTCAACGAAAAGGCGATTTACGCCCTGATCAGCGACAAGGGGTTGCCGGCGACGAAAGTGACCGGAAAGTGGCTTTTCCCCCGGCACCTTGTCGAGGAGTGGTTGGAAGTATCGGTAATCAACCAGCCGCCGGCCGGAGCCGCGGTGCCGGGGATGACCGATGACGGACGGCTGTTGATCGCCGGCAGCGACGACGTGCTCTTTCAAAGATTGCTGGGTATCTGCCAAAAACGTCATCCCGATTCACCCGTATTTTTTGCCAATCTCGGCAGCATGGGTGGTCTCAAGGCCCTGCGCCGGCGCCAATGCCATATCGCCGTCTGTCATCTTCTCCAGGATGACAACGAGCAATACAATTTCCGGTTTGCCGAGCGGGAAATGGATCGTCTCCCGGTCTTTGTCAATTTCAGCAAACGGCAGCAGGGTATCCTGGTCGCCAAGGGAAATCCCAAGGGGATCGGTTCGGTCAAGGACCTGGCACGCCCCGGTATGCGGATCGTCAACCGCTCGCTCAATACCGGGACCAGGCTGCTGCTCGATTATGAAATCAGCCGCTGTGACATCAATGCAGACGAAATCGACGGGTATCGGACCGAGGTGGCCCGCCATCTTGATGCCGGGCTGGCCGTTCTGAGCGGCACGGCTGATGCAGCCCCGGCCATCCGTCCGGTGGCGGTGATGCTTGGGCTGGATTTTCTGCCTTTGCGCTGGGAGCGATTTGATCTGCTGATCGTCCGGGAGAGCTTTTTCAACCCGGTTATCCAGCGCTTTATTAATCTCCTTCACGATCCGCTGTTCAGGCAGGCGGCCACGGAGTTTGTCGGCTACGATCTGTCCGTCTCCGGCAAGATGGTCTATCCGGACAATGCAGAAATTTGAATTCGGTCGGGGGGCAGAAGCGTTTCGGCTCATGTCGGGAAACGGTCAGAGCCACCTGCCCGGTGCGGTGAGCAGTGCGGATGAGCGCATCTCCAACAGCTTCAGCGGCGGGGGCCGGGCCGGGGCTGTCCATCACGCCGGTGGTTCCGGGCACCAGGGGGCGACCGCCATCCGTCGACAACACAGCCGAAGCCGCCTCTGTTATCCCCGGTTTCGATCTCCCCCATGAGGTGTGCTGCGCTATGCCGGCAGCAGTTGCATCAAAAACGGTCCTTGAAGGTGCGGCGAAAGGGGAGCGGTTCCTTTCGGGCCTCGATGAGCCGGCGGAGTTGATCGCGTTCGGCCCGGGCCGCTTGCAGCTTTTTCCGAACGTCATCCTGCTCGCTTACAGAACATGATCTCAGCTGGTCTTCCAGGGTGTGGACCGCCTGCTGGGCGCGATAAAGCTCAATGGCAAGGGATTTGAGGATCATTCGTCTCTCCCGGTTCTGTTTTTTTTTATATGAAAATCATCTCCCCAGGGCTGGTTGGTTCTCTCGGAGGCCGCAGCGCAGCAGCCGGAGGGAGGGCCAACCAGCCCATCCGACGCGATGACGATTTTCATGCTTTGTTGTGACCATCAGTCATGAAGGTTTATATGAAAATCATCTCCCCGGGCTGGCGCTCCCCGGGCTGGCCGGTTCTGC
>CAYSSK010000184.1:0-1755 GCA_964433645.1 uncultured Desulfofustis sp. | reverse complement strand
GAAAACGGAAGACACGTCTTTTCTGTCCCGGCCGGCCGTCGGTCAGCCGACAGGAGTGATCGGCCGGGAACAATCCGCGGCGAAACGGCGCACCCCCTCGGCCAGTGGCGCGACCCGCCGATATACCTCGGCCAGATCGAAGCTGAGGATCCGCCGCTCGTGCATCACCACGGCGCCGTCGATAATGACGGTGGTCACATCGCTGCCGGCGGCCGCATAGGTCAGCAGGTCGGAGCTGTAGCATGGGGTCAGGTGCGGACTGCGCAGATTGAGCAGGATCACATCGGCCGGTGCGCCCGCGGTAACGGTGCCGACAGCCGGCAGGCCGATGACCTGCGCCCCGGTCGCGGTGGCACAGCGCAGCGTTGCGGGTGCCGGCAGGGCGGTGGCGTCGAGCGGCCTGAGTTTCATGATTTTGGCCAGCAGGTCGATTTCCCGGAACAGGTCCAGGCTATTGTTCGACGCGCAGCCGTCGGTGCCGATGCCGACCGGGATGCCGCGGTCGAGCATGGCCGGCACCCTGGCGATGCCGGCGGCCAGCTTGAGGTTGCTCTGCGGACAGGTGACCACGGCGGCGCCGCTGTCGGCGAGCAGGTCGAGATCGTCGTCATCGAGCCAGACAGCGTGCACACAGACGCAATTTCCGTCGAGGATGCCGAGATTGGCGAGGTGTTGGACCGGGGTTGCCCCCCGGGGATCGATGATCAATGCCTGTTCGCTGCGTGTCTCGGCGAGGTGGAGAAAAAACCTGACGCCCTGGCGATCGGCCAGCTCTTTTGCCCGGCGCAGGGTCTGCGGCGAACAGGTATAGGGTGCATGGGCGAACACCGCCGGCGTGATGCGTGGCGAACGATTCCGCCAGCGGTCGAGAAAGGCCGCTACCGTTGTCACGTTCTTGCTGGGGTCCGGCACACTCGGAGCCGGAAAGTCGACGATACCGTGGGCGACCACCGCCCGCATACCGGCGTCGTGCAGGGCCCGGGCGGCCTCGCTGGAAAAGAAATAACCGTCGGCGACGGAGGTGGTCCCGGAACGGATCATTTCGGCGGCGGCCAGCAAGGTGCACCAATAGACCATCTCCGGGTTGACGTGGGCCGCCTCGGCCGGGAAAATGTGGTCATTGAGCCAGGCGGCCAACTCCAGGTCGTCGGCCAGCCCCCGAAACAGGGTCATGGCGCAATGGTTGTGCGCATTGACCAGGCCCGGCAGCAGCAGCGTGCCGGTTGCATCGATAACGGTGCGCCGGGCGGGCTGGGGGCAGGCCGACATCGGGCCGACGGCGTTGATGCGACCGGCGGCAATGTCGACAAAGCAGGAGCGCTCGATCGGGGCGGCGGACTCGGAGAGGACAGCGCAGTTGGTGATCAGCAGGTCGTTGGTCATAGGTGTTATCTGGGACGGGCGAACTTTTCCGCTTGAACCCTTTCTGGGGGGCGATTATAAATTGACAGGTGTGAAATATAAAGGTGAAAAATACGAGGGGCCGGATTACCGGTCTCCTTATCCGGTCAGTCGCCTGGCGCCGGCAACCGATCTGGTGGAGATGGCCCGGGTGGTTGCCGACGCGGATGATATCCTGGCTCTCCAGGCAACCGGCAAGCTGCGACTGCTGGCCGAGCAGATGGCGGCGTTGCAGGAGAAGGCCCGGCAGATTCTGCTGGCAACGCAACAAAACCAGGAGCTGCATCGGGTGGGCTGCGCCTTCCGCAAGGTCCCCGGCCAGCTCTACCATCTCTACCGTCGCCACAACGGTAC
>CAYSSK010000183.1:0-1895 GCA_964433645.1 uncultured Desulfofustis sp. | reverse complement strand
CTGCATCCAGGATCGTCTGGATGAAGCCGAACTTGCGCAATTCGCCATGGGTGTGGGCGAGCAGAAAGGCGGTGCCGACGGTAACCAGATAGATGCCCAGCGTGAACAGGATCAACAGACTGGGCGGCATCGTGATGACATCGAAGCGCTCGTCCATCAGCAGCAGGCTGATCAGCAGCAGCAGGGTATAGAGTACCACCCGCAGCAACAGGAGCCACAACAGCTGCTGCTTCATCAGGTCGCCGAACGAGTCGGTTCCCCGGCCGAGATTGAAAAGAGAAAAGAGTTGCATTGAATGCGGGAGGCGTGGCTGGCTGCCCGGTTAGTCGAGCTGATATTTCTTGGTTTTGTAGCGCAGTGACCGGAAACTGACCCGCAGCAGTTCCGCCGCCTTGGTCTTTGAGTTCCCCGCCTGCGTCAGGGCATGGCTGATCAACCGCTTCTCCAGGTCGGCAATCACGTCGTCGAGGCCGCGGTGGTAGAGTTCCTCTTCATCGGCCACCGCCTGAAATATCGCATTTACCGGCTGCTCGGCGGTCTTGTGCAGACGCAGCGTTCCGGTCAGAGACAGATTTTCCGGCAGGATGATATTGGAAGACTCCAGGGCGACGCCCCGTTCGATGATATTTTCCAGTTCCCGCACGTTGCCCGGAAAATCATAATTCATCAGCACCTGCAGGGCGTAGGAGGAAACATCGCGGATCTCTTTGCCCAGAAGCCGGGAGTATTTTGCCAGGAAATGGTCGACCAGCAGCGGGATGTCGCTTTTGCGTTCGCGCAGGGACGGCACCCGAATCGGTACCACGGCCAGGCGATAAAACAGATCCTCGCGAAATCGTCCGGCCATGATCTCTTCTTCAAGAATCCGGTTGGTGGCGGCGATGATCCGTACATTGATCGGGATGATCCTGGTGCCGCCGACCGGTTTGATTTCCCGTTCTTGGAGCACCCTGAGCAGCTTGGTCTGGATGATCGGGGTCAGTTCGCCGATTTCATCGAGAAAAGCGGTGCCGTTGTGGGCTTCCTGAAAAAGTCCCGGTTTGTCGGCAATGGCCCCGGTGAATGAGCCTTTGATGTGGCCGAACAACTCGCTCTCCATCAGTTCTTCCGGAATGGCGCTGCAGGTGATCGGAACGAACGGTGCGGCGCTCGCCTTGCTTTTGACATGGATGGCCTGGGCCACCAGTTCCTTGCCGGTACCCGACTCACCATAAATGAGCACGTTGGCCGGGGTCGGCGCGATACGCTTGATCATGTCAAAAATCTTCAACATCTCCCTGCTCTTGCCGATAATGTTCGGAAAGAGCTGTTCGGCCTGGTCCTCCCGCACGGCCGGGTCGGTACGGCGCGTCGCCGAGGCGATGACGGTCTTGATCTCATCGACGTTGAACGGTTTGCTGATATAATCGTAGGCGCCGTTTTTCATGGCCTGCACCGCATCGTTGGGTGAGGCGAAGGCGGTGATCATAACGACCGGCAGGTCGGGAGCGGTCTCCCGGATCGTCTCGAGAAGTTCCAGGCCGCTCATTCCCGGCATGCGGATATCGGTGATGACCAGATCGACCGGGCTCTCTTCCATCCGGGCCAGCGCCTGCTCGCCGTTTTCGGCGGTCAACACCCGATAACCTTCCTTGCTCAGGAAGATTTTCAGGAATTCACGCATGCTCTGTTCATCGTCGACGACGAGTATGGTTCCCATGACGATCAGCTCAGTAACCATGTTTGATGGTGGGAAGTATCAGCTCTGCTCCATCTTTTTATCATCACCGGGTGCGATAATGCTACGATATTCTTTGCGCTGCCGGCAAATCCCCATCGACGGCAGGTTATATCTCAACCAACGGTGGGACAGGTCTCAACCAACGGCCATGGTCGGAAGGGCTGGCCGGTCCTGC
>CAYSSK010000182.1:0-1992 GCA_964433645.1 uncultured Desulfofustis sp. | reverse complement strand
CACCACGACGAGCAGCACCACGACGAGCAGCACCACGACGAGCAGCACCACAAAGAACAGCACCAGGAGCACTACGAGCACCATGAGGCCGAGGGCCTCGACCCGCATATCTGGCTGGCCCCCTCCCTGGTCAAACAGCAGGCGGCCATTATCGCCGACGCGCTCGCCGGGCTGTTCCCCGAACAGGCGCCCTCTTTCCGACACAACCTGGATGCTTTTATCGAACAGATCGACATCCTCGACCAAAAGCTCCGCGCCACCCTTGCCGACAAAGAGGGGATGCAGTTCATGGTCTTTCATCCTTCCTGGGGTTATTTCGCCCGCGAATACGGTTTGCAGCAGGTGGCCGTCGAAGTCGACGGCAAGGACCCGAAACCGGCACAATTGGCGGCGCTGATCGAACATGCCCGGGACCATGGCATTCGCGTCGTTTTTGCCCAGCCCCAGTTCTCCCGTAAAGGGGCCGAGTTGATCGCCCGGGAAATCGGCGGGGAGGTCATCATGATCGATCCTCTGGCCGAGGACTGGCTGAGCAATATGAGCGTGGTTGCCAAGCGCCTGGAAAATGCGCTAAAGTAAGCCGCATGCCAACCTCGACTCCCATCGTCGAGATATCCGATGTCTGCTATTCCGCCGGCGGCCAGGATATCCTGCACAATATCAACCTCGCTGTCTTCCCCGGCGATTTCATCTCGATCATCGGCCCCAACGGCGGCGGCAAAACCACCCTGCTGAAACTGATTCTCGGTCTGCTCAAGCCGAGCAAGGGAACAATCAGGATCAACGACCGGGCCCCCGGCGCGCACGGCACGTGCATCGGCTACGTACCGCAGCATGTTAACCACAACCTGCGGTTCCCGGCCACGGCGCTGGACGTGGTCCTGATGGGCGCCCACGAGCCGCGGGCAAGACGGTGGGCCCGCACCTCGGGACGGACGAAACAGACGGCCCGCGACATCCTCGCCAAACTCGGTGTCGCCGATTGCGCCGAACGAAAGATCGCCGCCCTGTCCGGCGGTCAGCGACAGCGGGTCCTGATCGCCCGGGCCCTGGTCTCCCTGCCGGAACTGCTGGTGCTGGACGAACCGACGGCATCGATCGACACCAAGGGGCAGACCGAATTCTATGAACTGCTCAAGGAGCTGAACAAAAAGTTGACCATCCTGATGGTGAGCCACGATCTGCTCATCGTCTCCTCCTACGCCAAATCGATCGCCTGCCTCAACCGCTGCATGCACTATCATCAATCGTTCGGTTCGTCCCGGGAAGTCCTCGATGCCTTTTATTCGTGTTCGATCGACGAAATCTGTCCGGTCGACGTTATCGCCCAGCAGCCCTGGACGATACGCACAATGGAGTAGGCCATGATCGATGCCCTGCACTTCGAGTTCATGCGCAACGCCTTGCTGGCCGGCCTGCTGGCAAGCATCATCTGCGGGGTGATCGGCACGCTGATCGTGGTCAATCGGCTGGTTTTCCTGTCCGGCGGGATTGCCCACAGCGCCTATGGCGGCATCGGTCTCGCTTTTTTCTTCGGCTGGCCCTACATGGTCTGCACCACGCTCTTCGCGCTGGCCGCAGCGCTGGTCATGGCGGCGGTTTCCCGCTCCATGAAACAGCGGGCGGACACGATCATCGGAGTGATGTGGGCAATCGGCATGGCCACGGGCATCCTGCTGCTCGACTTTACACCGGGCTACAACGTCGATCTGATGAGCTATCTGTTCGGCAGCATCATGTCCGTACCCCGCTCCGAACTCATCTCCATGGCGCTGCTCGGAAGCGCCGTGCTCGCCCTGATTTTCTATTTTTATCAAGACCTGCTGGTCATGTCCTACGATGAAGAATTTGCCCAGGTTCAGGGGGTTCCGGTGCGGGGCCTCTACTACCTGCTGATCGGCAGTGTAGCGGTGACCGTGGTCATCGTGGTCCAGGTGGTCGGCCTGATCCTGGTCATCGCCTTGATGACCATTCCACCCTCGATCGCCGAGA
>CAYSSK010000181.1:0-2329 GCA_964433645.1 uncultured Desulfofustis sp. | reverse complement strand
CCATATCGTTGACGGCGTGATCGCCGGCGACGATCATGAACGGCTTGAGCATCACCTTTTTCACCGTGCCGGCCGTGATTTCGGGCAGCAGGTCGCTGAGCGACGGGTAACCTTCGACCACACCGACGTAAGAGACAACATCGGGGTGGGCCTCACGCAGTTTCTGCTGTACCTCGCCGTAGATGCCGGTGGACCAGTGCTCGTTGCCGTGACCCATGTAGATCAGGGCGGCGCCCGCCTGCCGGGCTTGCTGGATATCGCCGGCCAGCGTCGCCACCACCGCGTCGATATCGTCGTGATAGGGGTAGCGGTCACCGGGCATGCCGAGCGCCGGCCGGCCCATGACCAGGTGGTCGAACGGCCGCCATCGGTCCTTCATGGTCCGGATCGAGGCCAGGGCATTGACATGCTGCAGCAGGTCGTGCGATTGCTCCATGAAGAACATATGGGTCGGCTGGACGATGATGCGGCGATAGCCGTCTTCCTGCAGATCGCCGATGGTGGCGATGACGTTTTTCACCGCCAGCACCTCCTCCGGAATGCCACGGTCGAGCCAGGCCTGCCGTTCGGCCCTCCGTTTTTTCCAAATCGACCGAATGATGTTGGAGGTAAAAGTGATTCGTACTTCCGTTTCCGGATAGGTGGCCCGAACCGTGTCGGTGATGTTGGTAATGGCGCCGATCGCCTCGGGAACCGTGGTGCCGAAATAGGCCAGGACGATGGCGGCGTCCTCTCGTGCCTCCTGGCCGTGACCGGAAGCCGCAACCGGGCCGGAAGCGACCAGTAACACCAGCGAGACAATCAGCCACGATACTGCACATCTTCTCTTCATAGCTCTCTCCTTTGCAGATGCCCGGCCCGGAGAAAAAAATCCCCGGACCATGGTGATGATCCGGGGATGCCCTGGTTTACCCTCGTATCGCTTGCGACAGCCCGTGTCCGCGGGGATGCCGAACCTTCTTTCAGGCAGGTCTTCTGACTCCCGGATCAGCCGTGACGCCGCACCTTCCCGATGCCGTTGCATCAGTGGTCTATCTGCAGCGCCCGTCCCCGGTTACAGCGGCGGGCCCGTCCTCGATTTGCACGAGGTTCCCTCTTCATCCACTCGTGTGGAACCTGAAAGTCTCCGTTCACTCATTACCTGGAAGAGGCGCCCCTGTCAATATTGGTGTGGGCGGTCTATCTCCGCTCCGGCGACGTACAACCGTGGGCCGCAGTGGTAGCGGGGTTTTTGTGTCGCTGGCAAAAAATCCAGAAAAGCTGTTGCCATTTCAAGAAGATCTGAGATAGACTCAAAGCGATGACAGCGCCCGACACCATCCTTTCACGCGAGGAAGATGCGGCCCCATGAAACCAGCCTCTCTGCTCTACGGTCTTGACGACAAGCCACCGGTCCTCATCACCATTCTGCTCGGTCTGCAGCATGTCAGCATCATCGCCATCGGCCTGGTCTTTCCAATCATCCTGGTCCGTCATATCGGCGGCAGCGAAGAGCAGGCACGCTTCATGGTCAGCATGTCGATGCTCGCCGGCGGTGTCGGCGTCATCGTCCAGAGCCTGCGCCGCGGCCCGGTCGGTTCGGGTTTTTTGATTCCGGCGGTCTGCGGCCCGTCTTTTCTGTCGGCATCGCTGCTCTGCGTGAAGACCGGCGGGCTCTCCCTGGTCTTCGGCATGACCATGACCGCCGGCCTCGTCGAGGCCGCCTTTTCCCGCGTCCTGCACCGGTTGCGGGTACTCTTCCCGCCGGAAATTACCGGCATCATCGTGGCCATGGTCGGCATCTCGGTCATCCGGGTCGCCGGTATCAACCTCTTCGGGCTCCAGGACGGCACCTACAGCCCCGCCGCCGTGACCGTCGGATTTACCACGCTGGCCGTGATGATCGGCCTCAATGTCTGGACCCGGGGCAACCTGAAACTGTTCTGCATTCTGATCGGCATGACGCTTGGCTACCTGCTCTCCTTTTTCGCCGGCATCCTGACCGTCGAGCACCTGAGCGCGGCGGCCGGCGCCCCGCTGGTCTGGTTCCCGCTGGCCCACCATCCCGGCTGGAGTTTCAGCTGGGCGATGGTGCTGCCGTTCGCCGTTGCCGTCCTCTGTTCGTCGCTGAAGAGCATCGGCGACATCACCACCTGCCAGAAGATCAACCAGACCGACTGGAAGCGCCCCGACATCGGCTCCATCAAGGGGGGGATCCTGGCCGATGCGGTCGGCTGTTTTTCCGCCGGGCTGTTCGGCGGCATGGGCCAGTCGACATCGTCGACCAACATCGGTCTGGCCATCGCCACCGGGGCAACGAGCAGAATCATTGCCCTCAGCACCGGCGCCC
>CAYSSK010000180.1:0-2366 GCA_964433645.1 uncultured Desulfofustis sp. | reverse complement strand
TGTCGGCATGGGCGCCGCGCTCGACGATATGGGCCGATTTGTTCAGGCCGACCAGAATCGGACCGATGGCATCGACCTCGGCCAGGCGCATGCACAGCTTGTAGGCGATGTTGGCGGCGTTGAGATCGGGGAAGATGAGGATATTGGGTTCGCCCTTCAGGGTCGAGAACGGGAAGATCTCGTCGCGCAATTCGGTGTTGAAGGCTTGGTTGGCCTGCATCTCTCCGTCGACCTCGAGTTCCGGGGCGAGCTGCTTCACCAGCGCGGTGGCCCGGGCAATTTTCGCGGCGCCCGGGGAATCTGAGGAGCCGAAGTTGGAGTAGGAAAGCATGGCGATCTTCGGTGTGATATCGAATTCTTTGACAAATTCGGCGACCGATACGGCAATTTCGGCAAGTTGTTGCTCGCTCGGATTGATATTAACCGTAGTATCGGCAAAAAACAGGGTTCTTTTCTTGAACACCATCATGTAGACGCTGGCCACCGTTTTTCGCTCGGAACTTCGGCCCACGCAGGACAGGACCCGGCGAATGGCGTACGGGTAGGGCAGGGACTGACCGTAGATCATGCAGTCGGCATCGCCGGCACTGAGCATCATTGCGCCGAAAAAGCCGGCATCGCGGCGCATGATGTCGCGGGCATAGGGCAAAGTGACACCGGAGCGTTGTTTCCGCGCGTAATAATCTCTGGCGTAGCGTTCGATGCAGTCTTCCTCCCGGGACGGATCGACGATCAGGATCGAGTTTCCGGAAATCCCGTGTTTGTTGATCAACTCACTGATCTCAGAGTGATTGCCGAGCAGGATCGGGGTGGCGATGTTCTCTTCCATCACCCGGATCGCGGCGCGAATGATTTTTTTGTTGTTGCCTTCCGGGTAGACGACTCTTACCGGCTCTTTTTTGACGCGATTGGTCACATAGCGCAGGATGGCTTTGGAGCGGCCGAGGGTCGCTTCCAGGTGTTCGGTATAGGCCCGGAGATCGGCGATCGGTTTGCGGGCCGCTCCCGTTTCCATTGCGGCCCGGGCGACCGCCGGAGCGATGCGCAGCAGGGCCCGCGGGTCAAACGGGGTCGGGATCAGGTATTCGGGGCCGAACTCGAAATTGTCGGCGCCATAGGCCCGCAGTACCTGGTCCGGAATCTCTTCCTTGGCCAGTCCGGCAATGGCCTTGACCGCGGCGATCTTCATTTCGGTGTTGATTTCCTTGGCCCGTACGTCCAGTGCCCCGCGAAAGAGAAACGGGAAGCAGAGTACGTTGTTGACCTGGTTCGGGAAGTCGCTGCGACCGGTGGCGATGATGCAGTCAGGCCGGGCGGCGATGGCATCGGGATAAGAGATCTCCGGTTCGGGATTGGCCATCGCGAAGACGATCGGCCGCGGTGCCATACTCTGCAGCATCTCGGCGGTCAGGGCGCCGGCGACGCTGACCCCGCAGAACACATCGGCCCCCTGTAATGCCTCGGCCAGTGTCCGGTGCGGGGTGTCGCTGGCCAATTGCTGCTTGTAGGGGTTCATCGATTGGGTGCGGCCCTGGTAGATAACGCCCTTGGAATCGCAGATGATGAGATTTTCAGGGGGCAGGCCGAGGGCGATGAACATCCGGGCGCAGGCGATACCGGCAGCTCCGGCCCCGTTGAAGACCGCTTTGACGTCTTTGATGTCGCGCCCGGTGAGTTCCAGCGCATTGAGAAAGGCGGCCGAGGTAATGATCGCCGTGCCGTGCTGGTCATCGTGGAAGACGGGGATGTCAACGCGTTGCTTGAGCTTTTCCTCGACATAGAAACACTGCGGCGCCTTGATATCTTCCAGGTTGATGCCGCCAAAAGTCGGGGCGATCAACTCACAGGTTCTGATCAGCTCATCGGGGTCTTCGGTGGCCACTTCAATGTCGAAGACATCGATATCGGCGAATTTTTTAAACAAGGCGCCCTTGCCCTCCATGACCGGTTTGCCGGCCAGGGCGCCGATGTTGCCGAGCCCGAGCACCGCCGTGCCGTTGGAGATGACCGCTACCAGGTTGCCTTTGGCGGTATACTCGTAGGCATCTTCACTATTGGCGGCAATTTCCTGGCAGGGCCTGGCAACGCCGGGGCTGTAGGCCAAAGAGAGGTCTTTCTGGGTCGAAAAGGGCTTGGTGACCACCACCTCGATCTTTCCTTTTCTATCACTTCGGTGGTATTCGAGTGCTTCGGCGTAGATGTCTCCAGCCATGGGGCGCCTCCTGTGCGGGGGGAGTATGTGCGTTTGATCGAAACTGGTAATACCAGACAATATTTCATCTATAATGGTGTTTTAAGCATATACCTGGTAAGACCAGATGTCAATAATGTTTTGGTTGCCCTCGAGTCCGGGCCGGATCGATGCG
>CAYSSK010000179.1:0-2450 GCA_964433645.1 uncultured Desulfofustis sp. | reverse complement strand
GCGAGGCTTTGTCGACAATGGCCTCGATGGCCGAGTTCAGCAATTCGACGATCAGCACCAGCGTGTTGACCAGCAGCAAGACGATCTTCATGACGACGCTCACCGGTAGCAGGAACAGGATCGGCAGCAGAACGATAAAGAGCAGCACCTCCTGCCGGAAAGCCGCCTCGTTGGCAAAACAGGTTTTCAGGCCGCTCAGTGAGTAACCGACGGCGCCGACGATTCTTCTCAGTCCTTGTTTGCTTGGTCGCTTGTTCATTTTTCGATGGCAGGTGCGGTTGGTCAAGGGGATCGTGCGGTGTCCAGATCGGGCAATTCCCGGTATTTTTCCATATCCGGCAGCTGGCCGATAACGATCTCGCCGGCCAGAGTCAGCCAGGCGTGGGCCTGGAAGCCGTCCCGGCGGTCCTTGGCAACGCCGACATGGATTTTGGCCGGATAGCCGTACCTGACAAACAGTCGCCGCCCGGCCAGTGAATTGGCCAGACAGGTGGTTCCGGGTACCACCGTGGCGGCCGCCTTGATCAATCGGGCCAGCCGCCTGGCATCCAGGTGCAGCTCTGGTGCCACCGCTGCCGGCTGCCGTCGCCGGTTTTCAAGGAGGCGCTGCAGCGGTACGACCAGCAAGGCCAGCCGATAATAGGCGAGCAGGCCGACAGCCCGGCAGAAGCAGCGTTTTTCCGCAGTCGGCAGGTGCACGAACTTACGTAGTTTCTCCGTCATCGATGGTGATCAGGCGATTGTTCAGCAATTCGTCGAGAAACGCACAGAGATCGGTGCTGCATCGCTGTTCCGAGACCTCGTAATCAGCCATGATTCGCTCCTTCAGGCTGAGAAAGGTGGCGGGTTGCGCCAGTGCGTTCCAGATGGTCGTGCCGACCTGATCGAGGCCGCTGTAAATGCCGGTCTCGATATTGAGAATGACCGTTTCCCCGTCAAGTTCCGTGGAAATGGCGTCCTTGGCCCGGCGGATCAGCAGCCGGTCCCGATTGGTGTCGAGCGTTTCGCTGAAGGTGGTCTTCATCGTTTTACCCCGCTGACAAGCTCAGTGTTTGAACGAACGCTGTCCGGTGAACATCATGGCCACTTTCGGTTCGGCCTGGTTGCAGGCCTCGATGGTTTCGAAGTCGCGCATCGATCCGCCGGCCTGCAGAATAGCGCTGACGCCCTGCCGGATGCCGACGTCGGCACCGTCCCGGAACGGGAAAAAGGCATCGGAGATCATCACCGAATCGGGCAGGCCGGCACGGTCGGCGCGCACCTGCTCATCGATCGCCTCTTTCTCCTCGCCGGGTCGCTCGCCTCGGGCGACGGCCAGTTCGAGATCGGCGTAGGATAGCTGATGCCGGTCAAAGCAGATCATGTCGGCATACTTGATATGGGCCTTGTGCACGGCGATTTCGGCAACCCCGACCCGATCCTGCTCGCCGGTACCGATGCCGACGGTGCAGCCGTCTTTTATATAGAGTACCGAATTGGAGGTGACCCCATGCTCGACCGCCCAGCCGAAGAGCATATCGTCGATTTCGCGATCGGTCGGCTGCCGGTCGCAGCGATAGGTCGTTCCCTGCCACTGGGCCGTGGCCGGTTTCAGGTCCGCCGCCGTCCGAATGGCATTGACCGCCGATTGTTGAACGATGATGCCGCCGTCGATGAGGCTCTTGAAATCGACGAAGCGGTAGCGTTCGAATTCGGCCAGCCGGTCGATCCGGCCCATTTTGATGACCCGCAGGTTCTTGCGCCGGCCGATGATGTCCAGGCTGCCGTCGGCAAAATCCGGGGCACAGACCACTTCCAGGTAATTGCCGGCCAGCAGCTCGGCGGTATCGCGATCGCAGCTGCGGTTGAGCACGACGGCTCCGCCGAAGGCGGCGATCCGGTCGGCCCGGTTGGCCCGATCGAACGCCTCGGCTGGCGACGTGCCGTACGCCGCGCCGCAGGGGTTGTTATGCTTGAGGATGACCGCCGCCGGCCGATCCATCAGGTATTTGATGATATTGAGACCGTTGTCGATATCGGTCAGGTTGATTTTTCCCGGATGTTTGCCGACCTGCAGCATGTCTTCGGCGGTAATGGCCGAAACGAGACCGTTGCCGGGCTCGATGAAGGAGCAGTCGCCGAGGACCAGGTTGCCGTTGACCAGTTCGTAGAGGGCCGCTTCCTGATCCGGGTTTTCGCCGTAGCGGATGCCCCGCTCCTCATGGCGTCCGTCTTCCTGAAGGATGTTCCAGGTGCGTTTGCGATAGACCAGCCGCTGCTCGCCGAAAGTAATGGTCATCTCCAGCGGGAAGTGGTCGCCGAGAATGGTCGAATACATTTTTTTGATATCGCTCATGGGCCGTCTCTCCAATGGGTAATAATCCATCAAAACCAACGGCGGGACAAGTTTTCACCTGTCCTCCGCTCACTATCCAACGGCGGGACAAGTTTTCACCCGTCCTCCGCTCACT
>CAYSSK010000178.1:0-2458 GCA_964433645.1 uncultured Desulfofustis sp. | reverse complement strand
GCCGCTGCGGATCATCTCATTGATCCGATACATCGCGGTGACCCCGTCGATGCCCGGCATCTTGATGTCCATCAGGACGATATCGAAATGCTGCTCGGCAAAGAGGTGTACCGCTTCCTCGCCGTTGCGGGCATGTTTGATCTCGACGCTGTACGGCGCCAGATAGCGCCGGATCACCTCGACGTTGCCGGCCACGTCTTCGGCCAGCAGCAACCGGATCGAGGCCAGGGCCAGGGAGGTGCTCGAGTCCAGCGGCTCGTCGGTGGCCGGGCTCCGGCGGCGCGCGCCTTCGGGGGCTGGCGGCAGCGGCAGCAGGATGGCAAACGTGGCGCCGTGGCCGAGTATACTGCGGACCGTGATCGTGCCCTGCAGCTGGCCCACCAGCTTTTTGCAGATGGCCAGGCCGAGTCCGGCGCCGCCGCGTTGCATGGTCAGCCCGTTTTCCGCTTGGCTGAACCGCTCGAATACGGATTCGAGCCGGTCCGGCGGGATGCCGATGCCGGTATCGGCGATCTGGAAGCGGATCAGGTCCGGGACGTCGTGATCGCGCAGCTCTTCGATGGTCAGCGTAATGCTGCCGTGGTCGGTGAATTTCAACGCGTTGCTCAGCACATTGAACAGGATCTGCTTGATCTTCGGCAGATCGCCGATGCGGTCACCGAGTGGCATGGACGGGGTGACGGCGTGAAACTCGAGGCCCTTGCCCTGGGCCAGCGTCTCCATCATCGCCAGCAGGCTGGAGCAGAGCAGGTCAAAACTGAAGGATTCCCGGTGTACCACCGTCTTGCCCGATTCGAGGCGGGAAAATTCCAGCACGTTGGTGAGCTGTTCCAGGAGCTGACGGCCGGAGGCGAGCAGGCTGGTCAGGTAGCTGCGCTGGGTCTCGTCCAGGCCGGTCTCGGCGAGCAGTTCGCCCATGCCGAGAATGATATTGAGCGGCGAGCGGATCTCGTGGCTCATCGTCGCCAGGAAATCGGTCTTGGCCCGGTTGCCCTGCTCGGCGAGCAGCAGCGCCTGCTCCAGCTCATCGCCGACATGTTTGATCAGGTGGCGGTTGATATCGTCGATGCGTTCCTGCCGGACCCGCTGCTCTTCGCTGCGGGCCAGTTTGCGCTCCAGATAGGCGATCCGTGCCTGCAGCTCGGTAATTCGTCCGGCCGGAGGGCCGGTATCGCCGGATCTGGCCGTCATCAGCTCCGTTCGGACAGGGCTACGGCGATATAGGTGTCGCTGTGAAAACCGCTCGGCCCGTCCGGGGTCAGCGGGCCGATCTCGCCGTAGCAGTAGAAACCGAAGAAGGCCTGCACCGGGTCGGCCTGGAGCAGCGCCGCGAATTCCTCGTTGGTCCTGGTGCCGAGCACGTGCCGCCGCGACGTACACGGAAAGAGCAGGACCAGCTCCGGCCGGCCGGCCGGGTGACCGGCCAGGATTCCCTCATTGGCCTCGTGGGCGGTGCGCAGGATATCCTCGCGGGAGATTGTCGTCAGGCGGACCCGGCAGTGATCGGGGAAGGTGCCGACGCAGGTGACCGTACCCGCCTCCCAGTCGAGTAACAGCGGGTCGCGCAGACAGAAGTCGTGGCTCTGTGACTCATAAACCGCCAGCGGAAATTGAGCTATCTGCAGTTTGTCGGAATAGCTGCCGAGCAGTTCGTCATAGAAATCGGTGGCCCGCCTGGTGTCGATCTCATACAGGACGTTGGCCTCCACCCGGTTAACCTCGTAAAACCGGCCGATCGGCTCGTTGCCGGTGACCACCTGGAACGACAGGGTCAGCTCGCCGCTGCAGAGCAGCAGCGGGGCGGCATCGGAGTAGATGCGGTTGTTATGGAATTGATAGGTTTTTTCCAGCAGATAGTGGTCACCGGCGGTGCCGCCGAAGACCGGAAACCCGTTGCCGGTGGCCTGCTGAATCAACCGGCTGAGCGGCAGGGCGAAGGTGGTCAGCCCGTCGGGCAGGATGATGCCGAAGGCCGGCTTACCGCCGAGCCGCTGTTGGCAGTCGGTCGCGGCCGCGGGCAGGGTCTCCGTCCCCCTGGTGGAGAGGTCGCAGGCCACCGCGGCGGCGAAGCGGAGGTGGTCGGAGGCGAGCAGCAGCAGGGCCACCGCGTCTTCGACAAAGCCCCGGCCGGCGACGATCTCGCCGTCGGTGGTGCAGCCGATCAGTTCGATGCCGGGGAAGCGGGTAGTAATGAGGTCGAGGAAATACGAGAAATCGACGTCGATAATCGACGTGAACAGGATGCCCGCCTGCGGCCGGGTCCCCTGCAGGGCCGTCTCGCACTGGTCGAGCACCGCCGTGATCGCCTGGCGATGGTCGATATGATCGCTGACCCCGATTGCCGTGGTGAGCATGCTCCCCCCTTTGTTTCCCCGAAAACCTGACGTTTTCTTCCCCTGCTCGACAGTGTAACAAAAATCATCAGCGAGATCATCATAAAGTTCTTTTTGGTAATTGA
>CAYSSK010000177.1:0-2474 GCA_964433645.1 uncultured Desulfofustis sp. | reverse complement strand
GTGTGCGGAGGACAGGTTGTGTGCGGAGGACAGGTTGTGTGCGGAGGACAGGTTGTGTGCGGAGGACAGGTTGAAACCTGTCCCGCCGTTAGTCGAGATTTGTCCCGCCGTTAGTCGAGATTTGTCCTCCACCGGGAAAGATTGGCAAGCAATGAAGCAGCAATGGAGGTATATTTGTCTTGAACAAAACTTCCATCATCTGCTAAGCAGTCCCCAACTTTTCCGACGCCGGAAAACCACCTCAATCGGTATTCGAAGTCTTCCGGGCGATTTTGCCGG
Source organism: uncultured Desulfofustis sp. (assembly GCA_964433645.1). Taxonomy (GTDB): domain Bacteria; phylum Desulfobacterota; class Desulfobulbia; order Desulfobulbales; family Desulfocapsaceae; genus Desulfofustis. The sequence continues at coordinate 2,195 of CAYSSK010000177.1, read as the reverse complement.
TTGTTTCTTCGAATCAATCAGCCATGGATATCAAATCAACTACTCCGCTTTCCGGCCTGTTCAGAAAGTCGCCCTTCAAGCCGGTGCAACAGCATATGCGCCTGGTATTCAATTGTATCTGCCTGCTGCCACCGCTGTTCGACGCCCTGTATCGCAAGGATTACGAGCAGCTCAAGAAATTTGCCGAAGAAATCATCGCTATTGAATCGGATGCCGACGAAATCAAGCAGACATTTCGCCTGAACATGCCGAACACGCTGCTTCTGCCCGTCGATCGCAAGGACCTGCTCAACCTGATGAGCGATCAGGACCACCTCGCCGATTTGGCCGAGGAGATCGCCAAAGTGCTGCTCTATCGCGACATGGAAGTTCCCGATGCCCTGAAAGCCGTACTCGACGAACTGCTGGAAGGGACCATGGAGATCAGCGTGGCGGCCAAGAATCTGATAGAACAACTCGACGAGTTGCTGCAGGTCGGCTTTCGCGGTCGGGAGCAGGAAAAGGTGTCGCTGATGATTGCCGGCGTCCGGCGCAGCGAACACAATATCGACACCATCATCCATCGGGTCAAGCGTACGCTGTTCGATCACGAGCGCCGGCTCGATCCGATTTCGGTCATGTTCTGGTATCAGTTGATCGACCTGCTGGGCGGCATCTCCGACCAGGCCGAAAACATTGCCGATCGGCTCTTGCTCTTTCTCTCGAAATAATCAGTTATCGACATGGACATCATCGCATCATACGGCACCGTTCTCGTTATTCTTGCTGTTATTTTCGGTCTTTACATGACCTGGGGGATCGGTGCCAACGATCTGGCCAACGCCATGGGCACCTCGGTCGGGGCCGGGGCGGTAACGATCAGGCAGGCGATCTGTATCGCCATTATCTTCGAATTCGCCGGGGCGGTCCTGGCCGGCGGACACGTTACCGGTACCATCAGGAAAGGGATTATCGACCCCTCTTCCATCATCGACTCTCCGGAAATTCTTATCTACGGCATGCTCGCCTCTCTGCTGGCCGCTGCCTTCTGGCTGATGGTCGCCTCATGGAAGGGCTGGCCGGTATCGACCACCCACTCGATCGTCGGCGCGCTGATCGGCTTTGCCATCGTCGGCATCGGCCCGGAATCGGTGAAGTGGGTCAAGGTCGGCAGCATCGTGGCCAGTTGGCTGGTCAGCCCGGCCGTCGGCGGGACCATCAGTTTTCTGCTGGTGATAAGCACCAGAAAACTGATCTTCGACACCGACAACCCGTTGCGCAACGCCAAGCGATTCGCCCCCGGCTATGTCTTTCTGGTCGGTTTCATTATCTCCCTGGTCACCATGTTCAAAGGCCTCAGCCATCTCAATATCGATCTGACGGTACCGCAGAGCTTCGCCGTCGCCATCTGCTTCGGTCTGCTGACGTCCCTGATCGGCTGGCATTTTATTCGCCGGATCAAGGAAGACCGCGTCGCCGATCGAGATTTCCATTTTGCCAGTGTGGAGAAGGTCTTCGCGCCGATGATGCTCTTTACCGCCTGCGCCATGGCGTTTGCCCACGGCTCGAACGACGTGGCCAACGGCATCGGTCCGCTGGCGGCGGTGATCAGCATCGTCAGCTCCGGCGGCGAGGTCATGCAGAACTCACCACTGCCGGTCTGGGTCCTGCTGATCGGCGGCGGCGGCATCGTCCTTGGTCTGGTGACGCTGGGCTACCGGGTCATGTTGACCGTCGGCCGCAAGATAACCGAACTGACCCCGTCACGCGGCTTCTGCGCCGAACTGGCCGCCGCAACGACAGTCGTCATCGCCAGCCGGACCGGCCTGCCGGTGTCGACCACCCATATCCTGGTCGGCGCCGTTCTCGGTGTCGGCCTCGCCCGCGGCATCGGCGCCCTCGATCTGCGAGTGGTCCTGAACATCATTGTCAGCTGGCTCGTCACATTGCCGGCCGGCGCCGTCATGGCGATGTTTTTCTTCTTCACGTTGAAGGGAATTTTCGGCTGAATCTCGACCAACGGCGGGACACATCTCAACTAACGGCGGGACAGGTTTCAACCTGTCCTCCGCACACTCCTGTCCCGCACGCTACCGTCCTCCGCTCACTACCGTCCTCCGCTCACTATCAGAGCGGTCGGTAGGGCTGGTCGGCTCTCCCTCCGGCTGCTGCGCTACGGCCTGATCGGCTGACCTCCGAGGCCGGCAGACAGGCCA
>CAYSSK010000176.1:0-2651 GCA_964433645.1 uncultured Desulfofustis sp. | reverse complement strand
TTTCAAGCTGCTCAATGACACGTACGGCCACCTGGCCGGCGACGACTGCCTGAAGGCCCTTGGCAAGACATTGAAAACATACGCCAATCGCCCCGGCGATCTGTGCGCCCGCTACGGCGGCGAAGAATTTGCGATCATTTACGGCGATACCACCCTGCAGCAGGCGCAACTCCTCGCCGAACAACTGCTCGAGACAATCCGCGGCCTCGGCATCGCCAACGAGAAATCACCAACCTCGCCAACCATGACGGCAAGCATCGGTGTGGCAACGATGTATCCCGACCAGGTCTCGACTGAAACAGAGCTGATCGAGGCGGCGGACAAACGCCTCTACCAGGCCAAGAACCAGGGACGAAACCGGGTCGTCTGCCATGACGAGCATTCTCCTGGCTCGAAAAACAGCCCCGCCGCCACAGAATAAGAGAGGTGCCGCTGCGTATGTTGCCAATCGACCAGGGCGTCAGGCTGCTGTCGTGGCTCGGTCGACAGGGCACTCGTGCGGTCGCGGCACTGGTGGTGATCGGCATCGCGGTACCGCCTCTGGGCGCACTGTTCAAGCCGCTCGTCACCGAAACCATCTTTGTGCTGCTCTGTTTTGCCTTCATGCGGGTCGACATGGTCGCCTTCCGGGCCTACCTGAAACGCCCGAGTCTCGTGCTGGCAGCCACCGCCTGGACGTCGGTGCTCGTGCCGCTGGTTTTTGCCGTCTGCTGCCTGGGCCTCGACTTGCCGGCCCAGTCCCCGGACTTGTTCCTGGCACTGATGCTGCAGGCCATCGCCTCACCGATCATGGCCGCGCCCGCCTTTGCTTCGCTGATCGGTCTCGACGCCGCCCTGGTACTGGCGACGCTGATCACCAGCACTGCGATCATGCCATTGACCGCCCCGCTGTTTGCCTCCCTGTTTCTCGGTCCGGCATTATCACTGGCCCCGCTGGTACTCGGCCTGAAGCTGTCGGCAATTCTCGCCGGCTCGGCGCTGGTCGGCCTTGGTGCCCGCCGGCTATTCGGCCTGGCGGCGATCGAAAAGCGCGCCGATGCGATAAACGGTTGCACTATCATCTTTCTTTTTGTCTTCGTCGCCGCCATCATGGAAAACGTCGCCGACCGATTCCTCGCGACACCGCTCTTCACCGTTGCCTTGGTGCTGCTGGCCTTCGCAGCCTATTTCGCGGTGCTGTTGCTCTCCACCCTGCTCTTCTGGCGAACCGGCCGAGAGCGCGCCCTGGCCCTCGGATTCCTGTCGTCCCAGCGCAATATGGGGCTGATGCTGGCCGCCACCGGCGACGCGCTACCGGAGCTGACCTGGCTCTATTTCGCGCTGGCCCAGTTCCCGATCTATCTCGGCCCCTACCTGCTCCAGCCGCTGGCGCGGCGACTGCTCGACCGGAGCGGTAGCAAACGGTGACAAACAGGCGGCGCCTTTACGACGCCGGACACGTTGCTCGGAAAAACTCAATGCCGGCGCAAGAATCGGGATGTCTCCCGCCGACGCACGCTTTATAGTCTGATCTCGAAAACCGGAGATGAAGGAGAGCTGCCGATGAGTGAACAACCCTTTTGTTTCGATGATGAACAGCGGTGGCAGGCCGTGCTGAGCCGTGATAGCAGGACAACGCGACCCTTTGTCTATGCGGTGCGGACCACGGGCATTTATTGCCGCCCCGGCTGCCCGTCCCGCCTGCCCCGGCGTGAGCATGTCGAATTTTTTCAGGACGGCCGAAGCGCCGAGCGTGCCGGCTATCGACCCTGTCGACGCTGTCGCCCGGCCGACATCGCAGCAACGGACCCGCTGATCGAAACGATGGTGCATGCCTGTCGCCGTCTCGAACAGGTCCATCCGCCGTCGCTTGCCGAACTTGCTGCCGAAGCCGGTTTGAGTCCGCATCATTTTCATCGCCGTTTTAAAAAGGTGGTCGGCATTACCCCCAAGCAATATGCCCGAAGCAGGCAGGCGCAGCGATTCGGCAAGCTGCTGCGGGAAAGCGGCGGCTCAGTCACTCAGGCCATCTACGAGGCCGGCTTCACTGCCAGCAGCCGAGCCTACGACAGCGCCCGCCAGCGGTTGGCCATGCCGCCCACCAGTTACCGGAAGGGCGGAGTCGGTCTGACCATCCGCTACGCGTGCGCCCCGTGCTTTCTCGGCTGGGTGGCGGTGGCCAAGACCGAGCGCGGCATCTGCGCCATCGAACTGGGCGACGACCGGCACGCCGTATCCGCCCAGCTGCACCACTATTTCCCAAAGGCACGTCTGGAAGATACCGGACCACCATTTTCAGCGATCGTCGCCGAGGTGATTGCGCTGCTCGAAACACCGCCGCCGACCGTGGACCTGCCCCTCGACATTCTCGGGACCGCCTTCCAGCAGCAGGTCTGGCAGATCCTGCGCCAGATTCCTCCCGGCAGCACCGTCAGCTACCGCGAAGTGGCGCACCGCCTGGGTCGACCCGACGCGGTACGCGCGGTGGCCGGGGCCTGCGGGGCCAACAAGCTGGCCGTGGCCATCCCCTGTCACCGGGTCATCGGCAGCGATGGTTCACTGACCGGCTTTCGCTGGGGAATCAGCCGCAAAAGAACCCTGCTGGAGCGGGAAAGCGCAGCCCCGGCCACGGAGGAAAACCAAGAAAACGATCGGTCCCGGACCTGAAGCCG
>CAYSSK010000175.1:0-2712 GCA_964433645.1 uncultured Desulfofustis sp. | reverse complement strand
CGCGCGGATCGAAAGTGATCCAGGCGCGCAAGACGGTTGACTGACCGCGACTGCTCCCCGCTGTCACTGCCGCGACCGCACAACCGGATGACCGGGCGCGGCCACGGCCGCCGATAACGGATGCCCGGCGGCTCCTCGGATTTATTGCAGACGATACGGAATCTGGCAGTACTCGATGCCGCGGGCCGGGTCGATCCCTCTCTGGGTGAGAAACATGCGCACCGAATTGATCGAGATATTGCTGTTTGGTGAGGGGCCGACAAACACATGCTCGAGTCGCGGCGATTGCCCGTTTCGGGCCAGATCGAACTCGACATAGGGGACAAGCATCGCGTTGGCCTCGCGAAACAGGATGGTGCCGTCACTATAGCTTGTGTAAACCGGCGAGACGATGCGCCATTCTTTTTCCTCCCGGAAAGAGGGATGCTTGAGGATGGCGGCCAGGCGCAGCAAGTCCGTTTCGATGTGATCGAACACCTCGGCGTAGACAGCACGCAGCCGCTCATGGCTCTGCTGGCCGGTCAAACGCTCTTCCACCAGCGACTCCAAGGTATCCAGGACGCGCCCGATAAGACGTTTCTGCCGGGCCGGCTCGTAGATGCATTTGCCAATCTGGAACTCTTGGCTGCCCGCACACTCGATAATGTAATCGGCGGAAAACCCGAGACTGACCCCCTTACCATGCGGGCTATAACCACGCCACTGACTGAGCAGATTGCCGTGGGAGCGAAACGAGGAGCCGAACAGAAGGTGACCGTTGGTGATCCGGTGGCTGACCCAATCGACGAATCGACCGAGCAGGTCCGGCCGACCGCGCTTACGAGAGATGCGTTCCTGCACCTCGTCTCGAATCAAATCGGCGGTATGTTTCAATTCCGCCGAATCGTTCATATAGCGGATATCGCTGGCCCACAGCGTGCGGCTGTTGACGATGCCGAGCAGTCCGCTGAGCGTCGTGTAATGGTAGAGCAGTCCTTTCGGCGTATCGGCAAAGAGGCTCTCGGTCAGATGGGTAATGTCGTGCATAGGCGTGTCTTCCCGGCAAAATCCTTTCGGCAGTGCCCGGACATGCGCCAAAGGGCGGCCCGGTACCCGCTGCCCTCACTGGTATGATTGTAAACCACCTCGTCTGCTTTGTCTTTTCCTAACCGACATCTCTCGGGGACAACCCGCCGGCAGAATACCGGCCCCTGCCCGTCAAAAAACCGTACATCGTCACGCCAGGGATATCAAGCCGACCGGTTATGTTCTCCTGCAGCCTTCTGCCTATTTCTCCCTATTGCCTTCACGACAGTGCGCCCCTATAGTTTTCTCAGACCACGAATAAGGTAGTCCAGGATAGTCAGATCCATAAAAGCAGGAGGTCAAGATGCAGATCAAATCTATTCTTCTTCCCGTCGACGGTTCCAGCCATTCCGATCACGCGATCGACTATGCCGTGTATCTGGCACAACTCAGTGGGGCCCATATCACCGCCGTCAGCTGTTACGAATGGATCGGCAATTTTCCCGAAGTACACGAGGCTCTCATCGAGAAAATGAAAGAAAATGCCGGAAAAAGCGCCGCCGCAACCTTGGAAGACGCGACCCGGCAGCTGCAAACGGCAGGCGTCGAGCATACCGGCAAGACCATCGCCGGAGCACCCGGCACGGTCCTGACCGACCTGGCCAAATCCGGAGAATTCGACCTGATCATCATGGGCTCCCACGGACATTCGGAAATCGCGGGTCTTTTTCTCGGCAGCGTCACCCACAAAGTGCTCAACACCATCTACTGCCCGGTCATGGTTGTCCCGTAGAACATCATCTTTCGGCGGGAGCAGATACCTACAGACACGCGCCCGCTGCACGGTGGTGGAGGGATACGACCTATTCCCGTGTTACCTCACCCCCATCATCATCGAAGGTGTTTTTCAGCTTCCGGCAAAGACGTGACACGCCTCAGCGGATCACTGCCGATGCAGCTACCACCAGAGCGGTATCTCCTGTTTTCCCCGGGGGGAGAGCTCATACACACCAACCGAGGTCCGGTCGAACCACCCGTATACGTTCCGGTACATCATCTCTCTTGCCTTCGGTTCATCGAGCGCCGTGGCGACAATCGCCGCTTTGGTCGGACCCTCGCGCTGGAGGAACCGGGCAATCGCCAGAACTCTTTGCCGGTAGGCGGTCATAATGCCGGTCCGCTTGTCCTTCCCGCCACAATTGGGGTCACCAACCCGTTTCGAGAACTCCCCGAGCAGACGTTCCCGGCGCCGCTTTGACTGGCGAGGCCGGTAATCGCCGGGATCGACGAGCACATTGACCATGCTGCCGTCTCGGCCCCCACTGACGACGACTATCAGACCCAGTCCGAGCATCCTGAGCAGTTTGAATATCTGCCGGCGCCGCCTGGTCAACAATGTGCTCTTGTTCGGTATGCAGATATACACTTTGGATGTCAGCGACAGTCGCTCGACCGCCTGGAGGATCACCTCGAGATTGAGGGACAGCTTGAGCTCGACAATGACCGGTGTCTCGCCGGTACGCACGGCCACGACATCGCAGTCATGGATCTCACCCTTGACCTGATAATCCTGGGATTCGAGAAAACGCTTAACGGGCGGGTAAAGATCGGCTTCCTTCATGATCACTATTCACTAACCCCCATGACCAGAGGTCACAACGAACAATGAAAATCGGCACCGTGGTCGTATGGGCTGGTTGATCCTCC
>CAYSSK010000174.1:0-2788 GCA_964433645.1 uncultured Desulfofustis sp. | reverse complement strand
GCCCAGCCCGGGGAAACGATTTTCATATAACCCCCATGACGGGGCGTCACAACGAACAATGAAACTTTGCAGTTTCACATAACCCCCATGACTGGAAGTCACAGCGAACGATGAAAACTGGCGTCGCGGTCGGAAGGGCTGGCCGGTCCTGCCTCCAGCTGCTGCGCTGCGGCCTGATCGGTTGAATCTCAACCAACGGGGGGACAGGTTTTAACCTGTCCTCCGCTGGCTATCAGCGTTGAGCCCCGCCTGGCCTTCGCGATGCAGCCTCCGGCAGGACCGGCCAGCCCGGGGAACTGATTTTTATATAAAAAAATCGTGCTCACGCCTGCCGGCACTTTGTGGTGAGTACCGCTTTTACTGCTGCGATCGGGATGATTCACGGGCATCCTGGACCCGGGCGATGATATCGTCACAGACCTGATCCTGATTCCGACCGTTGCTGTCGACGGTGATGTCGGCATATCTGTTGTAGAGTTCGGTGCGTTCCCGGAACAGATCGATAAAACTCTGCTCAGGGTGCTTGGCCAGCCCCCTGGTTTCATAATCGTGAACCCGTTCGTTCAGCGTTTGCAGGCTGGCGCTGAGGTAGATGATCGTGCCGTTTGTTCGCAGGTGCTCCATGGCTCGCGCACTGTAGGGGGCGCTGCCGCCGGTGGCGATGACGTGGTGGTCACAGACGATATCGAGCAGGACCCGCTGCTCGATATCCCGGAGCGCCAGATAGCCGTCCTGGTCGACGATTTCCTGCAGCGTTCGCTGCTCGACCAATTGGATCAGGATATCGCTGTCCAGGTAGGGCCGGGCCAGTCGTTTGGCCAGGATAACGCCGACGGTGCTTTTGCCCGAACCCGGCATGCCGATTAAAATCAGGTTTCTGTTATCGTCCATTGGCTTCTCGTGAGGAGCTGATTAGCCGTTACGGTAAGACCGAAACCGTGTGTTGTGAATGGCGGGTCTGCGCCCGGTCAAGCGATTTCGCTTCAAATTTCATTATCGAAGATCAGAATGGCACTCAGTGGTGCTCCTGCCGCTGTAATTGCGATATTGTGTTGGGTCAGCCGGGTCATCACTATCCTTTTGTACGGCGCGAGGAAAGAAGCGCTTACTAAACGGAAAAAGCCGGTATCCGTCAAATGGAAAGTAAACAGGCGGAGCTGCGCCCGACGGTAGCTGATCGACAGGAATAGCAGGTTTTCGAAAGGAAATTATTGAGTATTCGGAAAAAGTTTACTAAACAATTTGCAGGTAGGATAATTTCCTGTCGTTTCACGGAAGATTCTTCCCGGATGCCAGAGGTGAAGCGGCGGGTCGGGCGGTGCGTCATATGAATCCGGTTGTACCGGGAGGGTGAGCTGTAATGGAAGCGTTTTTCAATAAGATCGTGGCGTTTGTCGAATCGACCGGGTTGATCGACCAGGTGAAAGATGTCGATTATGTCGGTCTGTTCACCAACCCCTGGTTTCTGGTGCCGTTTATCGTGCTGGCCGGCTACCTGCTGTTCAAACAGAAATGGCGCGATATTATTTTCCTGACTATCTTTTTTGGCATCTGGTGGGCCAGCGGCACCGAGTATATGCAGACGCTCGTGGTAGGAGACGAGTTGCAGGTCAGCAAAGTGCTGCCGGTCCTCTTCGGCGGCGCCGCGGTGCTGGGCATCGTCATTTATTTGCTCTTCGGCAGATCCGACTGAAGGGGGAACGGATAAGGGGGCGCGTTCTGCTTCTCGGTCAACCGGCCGGCAGGCCCGTCCTGGTTTTTTTTTGGTCGCTGTGATAATCCGGTAGCTTATGCGCTTTCGAAACGGCATCTTTATCATCACTGAAGAGAACAATTGTCCCTTCTACAATGTCGGCGAAGAGATGGAGGTGACCGAGGGGGCTTTGAAAATGCCTGCCGGGAAAACGACCTGTCTGATCTTGGCCAAGGACATCATCGATCTGACCACCGAAGATGTCGCCTACGAGACACTGCATCAGGGGGCCAGCGAGAAGACCAAGTTCGAATGCGGCGGTTGCACCGGCATCATCCGTTTTGAATTCAAAAAGGAGAAGGGCTTTGCAACGCTGCAGATGAATCTGCTCGCTGCGGCCGAACGCAAGGAGAAAATCAAAGAGGTCGCGCAGTACGCGGCCACCTTGCGGGCCATTACGCTGTTCAGCGCCCTGGCCGATGACGATCTGCTCGACCTGTCGACACTGCTGGAATTCGAAGACTATGACTGGGGCTTTCCGATCGCCCAGAAAGGCGACCCCGGACTCAAGCTCTATGTCATCATTTCCGGCAAAGTCGAGGTTGTCGACGATGACGGCGTGGTGCTCGCGGAAATGGGGACCGGTGACGTGTTCGGCGAGATGAGCTTGTTGTCCGGCGGACCGGTGACGACCACCATTCAGGCGGCGCGGCCGTGCAAAATCGCCACGCTCAGCCAGAAAAATTTCCGGCATGTGCTCAATCGCTATCCGGCCCTGCAGATTTTCTTCTATAAACTCCTTGTCAGCCGCATTACCAAGATCAACGAGCAACGGGCCGAGGAGCTGTCATCGGGGATGGTCGGCCAGCTCTCCGATATCTCCGCGGTTGAACTCTGCCAGATGATCAACAGCAACCAGAAGACCGGCCACCTGAAGATCGAAACCAACGAGACGAGCGGCCGGATCCTGTTCCACGAAGGCGAAATCGTCAAGGCTGACTTTGGCCTCAACCAGGGAAAAGAAGCGTTTTACGAGGTCCTTGGCTTGACCGACGGCAGGTTCAAGTTCGTCCAGGGACTTACCAGCAATGACCG
>CAYSSK010000173.1:0-2806 GCA_964433645.1 uncultured Desulfofustis sp. | reverse complement strand
GTTGCCGCCGCCTACCGAAGACCGCCGGATTGCCGGTGAAATGGTTGCGTTTCCCGGCTGATTCCGATACTGTCTGGCAGACACGCCCGTTTGTCACCCTTCCAGTCGGCGCCCCTTGTCCAGATCAGGAGATGCTTCTTTGATCCTCATTGTCATTCCATGCTATAACGAGGCCCTGCGGTTACAGCCCAACGTGTTTCGCTCGTATGTGGCCGAAAGCCGGGAAACCCTGTTGCTGTTTGTCGACGACGGCTCTACCGACCGGACCCTGGAGATGCTGCGTGGTATTGAATCGGGAGCAGGCAACCGTGTCACCATCCTGGCCCTGCCGCACAATCGCGGCAAGGCCGAAGCGATCAGACAGGGCGTCCTGCACGGCCTGCGGCAGCCGGTCGAACAACTCGGCTTCTGGGATGCCGATCTGGCCACACCGTTGCCGGCTATCGCCAACCTGAGTGGGGTAATGGCCGCCGACCCGGCCGTCAAAATGGTCTGCGGGGCGCGCGTGCAGAGACTCGGCGCCGTCATCTCCCGTCACTGGTATCGCCATTACCCGGGACGAATCATCGCCACCGCCATCAGCCTGCTGCTCGGCCTGTCCGTCTACGACAGCCAATGCGGCGCCAAGGTGTTCGATCGGAAGCTGGCCGAACAGATCTTCTCGGAGCCGTTTTTGTCGCGCTGGCTGTTCGATGTCGAATTGTTCGCCCGGACGATCGGGCTGGTCGGCCGGCATCACGCGACCCGCATCATCCACGAATATCCGCTGACCCACTGGGCCGATGTCGGCACGTCCAAAATTTCCCCGGCATATCTGCCGAAAATTCCGTTCGAGTTGTGGCGCATCCGCCGCCATTACCGACGGCACCTCCAGAGGCCCTGAACATGCAGCTCCTCACCCGCTTTATTTATCCCGTCGTCATCTTCATCGTCTTCTCGGTATTTTATTTCGCCGGCCTCGGCGGACCGGTGGTTATCGACTACGACGAAGGCGTCTACGCCGAGGTCTCCCGGGAGATGTACCTGGCCGGCGAGTTGCTGCAACCGACCCTCAACGGTGAGGACTTCTTCGAAAAGCCGCCGCTGCTCTATTGGCTGCAGATGCTCGGCTACGAGATGTTCGGCATCTCCGCTTTCGGGGCTCGATTCTTCAACGCCTGCTGCGGCCTGCTGACCGTGCTGACCCTCTATTTCGGCGCCCGCGGCCCCGTTGGCGGGCGCGTCGCCTTTCAGGCCGCGCTGGTGCTCGGCAGCTCGATCATCTTTGTCTACCTGTCCCGGATCGCGATGACCGATATGGCGCTGACTCTCTTTCTGACTCTTGCCCTGGTCGTCTCCTGGCATGGCGTGGAACGGGCTCTGCGACAGCAGGGTGGCGCCGTCCTGTTCTCCCTCGGTTGCCTTGCCGCGGCCCTGGCAATGTTGAGCAAAGGGGCGATCGGCGCGCTTTTCCCGGTGGTCACCGCACTGATCTACCTGGTTGTGATCCGACGTCCGGGTCTGCTCTTTCAAAAAACCTGGCTGCTGCCCGGCACGCTGATCCTCACCCTGGTCGGATTTTCCTGGTACCTCGCTCTCGGCCTGGTGCACCCGGCCGGGTTCTCGTTTATGAAGGAGTTGTTTCTTACCCATCATTTCGGGCGCTTTTCCGAACCGATGGAAGGTCACTCCGGCCCCTTCTTCTATTACCTGATCGTACTGGCCATCGGGTTTCTGCCCTGGTTCGCCTACCTGTTGCTGACAATCCCCGCCCTTTCCCTGGGCAGGCAGTCGCCGGCCGCTCGTTTCCTGACCCTCATGGTGATCCATACTGTTGTGGTTTTCTTATTTTTCTCGGTGGCCGCCACGAAACTGCCCAACTATATTCTGCCGGCCCTGCCCGGTCTGGCCCTGTGCATCGCCGTCTTGTTCAACCGCGAGGGCCACGCGCAGGGGCTGACCTGGCGGCTGGCCGGCTGGTTTGCCGCCGTCACCGTCGGCCTGCTTGGCCTCGTTTTTGCTGCCCTGCCGCTGTTCTTCCCGTACCTTAACGAAGTGCTCGGTAAAGATGCCCGAAAAGCACCGATTTTGGCTGAGTCCGTCGAGTTGGGCATGACCCCGTGGCTTATCGCCGCCCTGTTTTTCGCCTGCAGCTATCTGATCTTTCGCGTGCGCAACAGCAGCGAGCGCCGGGTCGTGTTCGAGACCCTGCTGCTCTGCTCTTTGCTCATCAGCACCGGTCTGTTTCACCTGGTGATCCCGCTCTATGACCGGCTGATGAACGAGCCTCTGGCCCGAATCGCCCAGCAGGCTGCAGATCTGACTGAAAAAAATGACGCTATCGTACTCTTTGCGGTCGACGATCGGCCAAGCATCAATTTCGTTTCCGGACGCACCACCATCTACCGGCCCGAACGGCAGGCGGACGAGTTGCCGGATCTGCTCCGAGGACGGGAAAGCAGCATCGGCATCACCACCGTATATTATCTGCAGCGACTGCGCGACAACGCCGTCGACGTCGAAGAGCTGGCCCGAAACGGCGGTTTCGTGCTCTTTCGAATCGCCGCGGAATCGGCTGCCCGATCGGCCGAAGAGATCACTCCCGCAGCGCCGACGACATCGTCTCAACCGAGGCCCGGCCGCGCCCTTTCCGGCTAGGGCTTTTTGCCCGCATCAGCGGCGCGGCCCCATCGATCTGCAACAGGAAACAGTGGCCCGGCAAGGTCGTGGAATGGCGCACACACCAGCAACATCCGGAGTTCTCGGCGAAGGCCGCGAACGATTATCTGGCCGAGCATCCGGAGATAGCACGTATCGCGCCCACTGG
>CAYSSK010000172.1:0-2916 GCA_964433645.1 uncultured Desulfofustis sp. | reverse complement strand
CGGTGATGAGTGGAGAACAGGAGCACAGCCCCGGTGAGCAGCGGCGGGAAACAGCCGCGTTTATTATCGATCTGCTGCACCGGACCATGGTTCATCATGTCCTCTGGTTTACCGAAGTGCGCCACCAGATGGGCCGGCAGCGGGCCGAGGAGCTGCTCCATGAGGTTTTTCGAACCAGTTCGGCGATCCAGCTGAAACACCTGTCCGAGTTGTTCGGGTTTTCTCTGGTTGACGGGATTCCCGAACCGCTGCTGGCTATGGATCAGGAGCTGCTGCTGCGTCTCAAGGAGCGGGTCGCCAAGAACTGGCTGGTCAATGACGGTGTCTGGTTCCAGGCCATCGAACGGTCCGCGGGCCTGAACGAGGCGAAACGGTGCAACGATTCCTGTTGGGCCCACTTCTCGCCGTTCGAGGCCTCCGATATCAAGCGGTTGCTTGACCTGCCGGAACGGCCGGGTCTGGATGGCCTGAAACACGCCTTGAATTATCGGGTCTATGCCTGTATCAACCGCCAATCCATCGTCGAAGAGCAACCGGAATCCTTCGTCTTTCGCATGGATGAATGCCGGGTACAGCAGGCCAGGATGCGTAAGGGGCTGCCGGATTACCCGTGCAAATCCGCAGGACTGGTCGAATACAGCTACTTTGCCCGGGCTATCGACGAGCGCATTGTTACCCAGTGTATCGGCTGCCCGCCCGATGCCCATCCTCCTCAATGGTTTTGCGCCTGGCGCTTCACCATCGAACAGTGCGATCGACCCTGACAACGAAGCAAGGAGAGTAACCATGTCGATGAACAACCTGCTCTGTGAACACGATGAAGGGGTGGCGATCGTCACCGTTAACCGGCCGCCAGCCCTCAATGCGCTGAACCGGGAAACGCTGGAAGAGTTGCTTGGCTGTTTCACCGAACTGGCGACCAGCCGTGAACTGGTCGGGGTGATCATCACCGGTGCCGGGGACAAGGCCTTTGTCGCCGGTGCCGACATCGCCGCGATGCAGGGGCTCGACGCGCTGGCCGGCCGGGCGTTTGGCCTGCTCGGGCAGCGCGTGATGCGCACCATAGAGACCTTTACCAGGCCGGTCATCGCCGCGGTCAACGGCTTTGCGCTCGGCGGCGGCTGTGAGCTGGCCATGGCCTGCGATATCAGGATCGCCTCGGGCAACGCCCGGTTCGGTCAGCCGGAGGTCAACCTCGGCGTCATTCCCGGTTTCGGCGGCACCCAGCGACTGCCTCGGCTGATCGGTACCGGACCCGCGCTGGAACTGTTGCTCACCGGAGATATGATCGGTGCCGAGGAAGCCTGTCGGCTCGGCCTGGTCAACCGGGTTGTGACGCCCGAGCAACTGTTGCCGCACTGCCGGCAGATTCTTGCCAAAGTGGCCGCTAAAGGACCGATCAGCATCCGGTTGTGCAAGGAGGCGGTGCGCACCGGCATGGAACTCGATATCGACAGCGCCTGCCGCCAGGAGGCCGATCTGTTCGGGCTCTGCTTCGCCAGTGACGATCAGAAGGAGGGCATGCACGCGTTTCTGGAGAAGCGTGCGGCGATGTTTGGTGATCATTAATCGGGGGAGACGGGAGAGACGGCGATGAATCTCGACCTCAATGAAGAGCAGAGACTGATCCAGGAGACGGCCCGGGAATTTGCCGAGGCGGAACTGGCCCCGGTGGCCGGCGATCTTGACCGGGGCGGGGACCCCGAGATCTTTTATGCCAACCTGCGAAAACTTGCCGAACTCGGCTTTATGGGCCTCAATGTCCGGGACGAGTACGGCGGCTCGGAAGCGGGAGTGGTCGCCTTCAGTATCGCGATCACCGAATTGGCCAAGGCCTGCGCCTCGACGGCGGTAACCGTCTCGGTGAACAACATGGTGTGCGAGGTGATTCAGGCGCTGGGCAGCGAGGAGCAGAAACGGACCTATATTCCGAAAATCTGCAGCGGTGAGTTCCTGGCCGGCGCCTTTGCGCTGACCGAGGCCGGTGCCGGGTCGGATCCGGCCGGGATGATTGCCGGCGCCGTGCGCGACGGTGACGACTGGGTACTCAACGGCAGTAAACTTTTCATCTCCAGTGCTTCTTGTGCCGGCGTTTTCGTGGTCTGGGCGGTGACCGACCCGCAGGCACCGAAGGGCAAGGGTATCAGTGTCTTCCTGGTGGAGCAGGGAACCGCGGGGCTGGTCATCGGTAAAGCGGAGCGGAAAATGGGGCAGCATGCCTCGTCGACCAATGAAGTGCTTTTCCAGGATTGCCGGATTCCCGGCCATGCCCTGATGGGCACGATCAACGACGGGTTCCGGACCGCGGTCACCGAATTGTCCGGAGGCCGGATCGGTATCGGCTCTCTGGGCCTCGGTATCGGCCTGGCGGCGATGGACGTGGCCACCCGTTATACCCTGGAGCGGGCGCAGTTCGGCAAAAAGATCAGTGAATTCCAGGCTATTCAGTGGAAGATCGCCGATCGCTACACCGAATTGGAAGCGGCCCGGTTGTTGCTGATGCAGGCCGCCTTTCGCAAGGAGAAGGGGCGATCCTTCGCCAAGGAGACATCGATGGCCAAGGTCTTTGCCACCGAAGCGGCGAACCGGGCCTGTTACGATGCGCTGCAGATGCTCGGCGGCTACGGTTACACCGGCGACTATCCGGTGGAACGGTATGCCCGGGATGCCCGCATTACGACAATCTACGAGGGCACCAGCGAAATCCAGCGGCTGATCATCGCCCGGGCCATCCTCGGCGAGTTCAGCTGATACCGCCCGCCACCTGCAGAACCGACCAGTCCAGGGAACTTGTTTTCATATAACCCCCATGACGGGGCGTCACAACGAACAATGAAAATCGGCTCCTGGTCGGAAGGGCCGGCCGGTCCTGCCTCCGGCTGCTGCGCTGCGGCCTGATCGGCTGGCCTCCGAGGC
>CAYSSK010000171.1:0-2948 GCA_964433645.1 uncultured Desulfofustis sp. | reverse complement strand
AACAAATCTCCAACCTGTCCTCCGCACACTACCGTCCTCCGCACACTATCAGCGCGGTCGGTAGGCTGGTCGGCTCTCCCTCCGGCTGCTGCGCTACGGCCTGTGCTTCATCTTGTTGATCAGTTTGGTCAGCGGTTCCGCGGAATAAGTGAGCGGGACCATTTTGCCGTTGATCCTGGTGAAGCAGGCCGGCCCGTTCTGGTGCGAACTGCAGATGATGTGGTGATTCTTGATACCACCGACGTTCTGCCAGACTGAGCCGAACGGGTCGAGCGGGGTATGGCCGACAATGATCGGCATCGACTTTGGGGCATTGAAGGCCTGGCGCAGCGCCTTGATATCGGCTTTGCCATAACCGCTCAGATAGTGCGGCCGCTTGAGCCGATTCTTGGTCAGTTCCTCGGCGGTCTGACGGTTCAATCTGATCTGGACGATCTGTTCCCGGGTGGTTCCGGCCCGTGGTGGTCCGGCATGGGTGGCGATAAATGAAGGACTGACAATCATATAGGGCAGGCGATGATAAAATGTCTGCATCGCTTCGATATAGGCATCGCCGCGATGGTGTTCGAGTTCCATTTTCAGCAGCAGTCCCTGGGCAACCCCGTTTTTTGCCAGTTCCGGGTTGAAATCGTCGTGGTTGCCGCGAAGGTAAAAGACGTTGGCGGGAAACCGCCGTTTCAGGGAAAAGATCAGATCCATGATCAAAATCGAACTGTCCATCCGCTCCATCTCTTCGATGTTTTCCGAGTGGACCGCGTCCCCGAGGATGCAGAGAACCGCGTTGTTCCCTTTCAAGGCCTGGAAGAGACAGTTTTCGCTGAGGATCTTGAGCAGGTTATCGGTTTGGGCATGCAGGTCGCCGACGATGACCGGTGTCGGTTCGTCCGGCAGTTCCACCAGACCGCCGGGCAGGTTGTAGCCGTCGAGCGGGCGGTAGGATTCGGTGGCGAGAATCTCGTTGACTTCGAGAATCAGGGACAGAGCGCTGGTTCGATCCAGCTCGGTTATTTTTTCGCCCAGCAGCGAGCGGACTTGGCGCATCGCCGTGACCCGATTGGTGTCCATTTGTTCCCGGCTGTCCAGGTCCTCTACCCGGACAACTTTGGTTGGCTGCTGATCGGCCAGCGGCCTGACCAGCAGATCGCCCTTGAGGTTGGAAACGGACAGATGGCGTTTGGCCACATCCCTGGTGAAGGAGAACAGATCGTCATAGTCCTTGTTCGAGCGTCCGAGGATAACGGTATCGCCGGGGCAGATGCGGGAAAATCCGCGTATGTTGACGTCGCTGCAGCTCCCCGGTTTCTTGACGATCCAGTTGCGATTCAAGCGCAGATACCCCTTGCTGGCACCCATCGGTATTTCCGGGGACAGCCGAAGGTGAAATGTGCCGATAAGGATATCGAGACTCTTGCCGTCGTGCGGAATCCGGCTCGGTCCGGTCAGGTCCTGAATCTCGTCGGTTACCGAAAACCAGGGAATCGGGCTTTGACCGAGGAGCAGCTGTTTCCAGCCGGTCAATGTCTTGAGGTTCGGCCGTGGTTTGGCACCGGCCACGGCCCAGGGCGGGAGCGTCACGTCGCCTTTTTCGCTGATCAGCATCGGCGGCTCGCTGATGTCGTGTCTGATATAGACATGGACTCCGGCCCGATGAAGATAGAGGGCGATATCGCAATAGGTCTGGATCTGCCGGGTTACCTCGGCCAGGGACAGATTGGCATCGACCGGGAAGTAGCCGTCCTTTTGCCGGTTGCGTCGTCGCTGATAGACCACTTCCGGTTCGGGAATGATGAATTCGAAGATATAGCGGTCCCGCCAATTGGTACGCAGCAGACTGTGGGACTGCGGCGGAATTCTGATACGCTGATAGTCGATTCGCAGCGATTGAGGTGGGGCATCCCGCCACTCCTGGTCGAAAACGGTCAGCACCTCTTTTCTGCCGCGATAGGGGATGCCGAGGTTGATTTCACGCGGTCGGTAGATCAGGGTCTGGTCGCGCCACCATCCCTTCCGGCTCAGATCGATATAGCCTTCATTGGGCCACCCTCTGATCTGATTGATATAATAAGTTTTTCCGGCTCCCGGCGGACCGGTGACCACCAATTGCCTGAATTCCAGGCCGATCGGCAGCTGGACGCCGCGAATGGTCTGGACCTCTTTGATCGGCTTGAGTTTTTTGAAGAGCGGGTTCTTCATCCAGGTTAAATGGATAGTGATGCCGTTGTCGCGAGCGTCGGTCGATTACTATAGCATGCCGGCCGGATCATTACCGGTGGTTTTTCTTCTGCAAACAGCGTTGGCAGGCTCGGCAGCGGCGATGCTATTGAGCGGGAGGATCGCTAAAATGGCGGAAAATCGTGGCGGAAGAACTTGTCAATGCTGTCTGATCGGGTATTATCTCTCATATATTTCCTGCAGATAACAGGGAGCGCCACAGGCGCTGCCATGGTCCAACGTACCGGAGTACCGCCATGGAAATAATCATTGGATCCACCCCGTCGCTCACGCAGAATTTTCCTGCCAAAACCGAACCTGCCGCACCAAGCGGCTTTATCGAGGCCAAACTGCTCCACGTTCGCCCGCCTCGGAAAGGTGTCGCCGGTCCGTCCGGGATGGAGCGGCGCGGCAAAAAAACCAAGGACCCCCTCAAGGGCAGGGTCCTGACCATCATGGTTCCCGATGGTGATCAACTTCCGCGTGATATCGACAGCGGTGCCTACAAAGTCTACCTGCGGTTTCAGAAATAGGCCGTCTGCCTCGAAGAGAACGGATCCGGGCTGGCCTTCCGACCGTGTTGAAAGTGTGCGGAGGACAGGTAGTGTGCGGAGGACAGGTAGCAGGTAGAGTGCGGAGGACAGGTAGTGTGCGGAGGACAGGTAGTGTGCGGAGGACAGGTTGAAACCTGTCCCGCCGTTAGTTGAGATTTGTCCCGCCGTTGGTTGAGATTTGTC
>CAYSSK010000170.1:0-3035 GCA_964433645.1 uncultured Desulfofustis sp. | reverse complement strand
CTGGCCCAGGCCAACCAGATGCCGCAGCTGGCCCTGTCGCTGCTCGGCTAATCATTCTCATTCACTCTTGCTCCGTAGACCGGTGGTTGCACCGGTCTACGGACCATCACCGTTACCCACCATGACAAGGAGATGAGCAATGAATATTCAGGCTACGGGCATCGCCGGGGATACCCCCCGTATCCAGCTCCCGCCTGAGCGCGCCGCCGACAGCCGACAGCGCAGTCAGGATGCACCGGCCCGGCAGATAACCGCCGAGGAGCAGAAACAGGTCCAGCCCGAGGAGCTGATCAGCCAGATCAAGGCGATCACCGAAGACGGGCTCTATTCGGTCCAATTCGAGAGCAACGACAACAGCGAGCTGATCGTCAAGGTCATCGACCGGGAGACCAACGAGGTGATTCGCCAGATTCCGCCCGAGGAGCTGCTCTCTCTTACCGAGCACCTGCAGGAATTGCGCGGCAATCTGGTCGATACCGTCGGCTGATCCGGCCGGCACCAAGCAGCGAGGAGTTACCATGGCTATTCAATTCGGCGGCCTGGCCACCGGCCTGGACACCAACTCGATCGTCGAGTCGTTGATGCAGGTCGAGCGAATGCCGCTCGAGCGGCTCAACGTCGACAAGACCTGGCAGAGCAACCGGCTCAAGGCCCTGCAGGAATTCGACACCAAGCTCAAATCATTTCTGGGCAGCGTCGAGACCCTGGCCGACCGGGAGCAGTATTTCAAGAACACGGTCACCACCAGTTCGGATGACTTTTTCACCGCCACCGCCACCAACGACGCACCGGCCGGGACCAACTACCAGGTGCAGGTGGAGAGCCTGGCTCAGGTGCAGAAAAGCTACTCCAACGCGGTGGACGGATCGGGCGACGACATCGGTTTTTCGTCCCGGGAAGACGCGATCCTCGGCACCGGCGCGGTGGTCGTTACCGTGGCCGGCACCGAGCACACCATTGAACTCACGGAAGAGAACAACTCCTTGCAGGGGTTGATGCAGGCGATCAACGACGCCGATATCGGCGTGTCCGCGGCCATCGTCAACGACGGCACCGCATCGCCGTACCGGTTGACGCTGACCGGCAGCAGTGTGGACAACGCGTTTAGCCTGGATACCTCCGGCCTGTCCGGCGGCAGCGAGTCGTTCGCCGCGTTTGAGACCACCCAAGCGGCCAGCCAGGCCCATGTTATCGTCGACGGACTCGATATCTACAGCACGTCCAATACGGTGACCGACGCCATTCCCGGCGTCACGCTGAACCTACTCAAGGCGGAAAGCGCCACCCAGACCAGCCTTGCCATTGCCAGCGATGAAAGCGCCGTGGACACCAACCTCAAATCTTTTGTCGCCGCCTATAACGCCGTGGTCAGCTTCGTCCACAGCCAATCGGTGGTCGGCGAATCAAAAGGCGGCATTCTCGGCGGCGATTCCGGGCTTAACGCGGTCAAGCGGCGGCTGCAGAATCTGTTGACCACATCGGTCAATCAACCCGGCTCACCGTTGCAAACGCTCTCCGAGCTCGGCCTGGAAACCCAGAAAGACGGCACGCTGATCCTCAACAGCGAGAAACTGAGCGAGGCACGCACCCAGAATTATGACTCCCTGGTCAACCTGCTCGCCGGCGACGGTGATCAGATGGAAGGCATCGCCAGCCAGTTCCAGGGGTATCTCGAATCGCTGACCGATTCTCGGGACGGCCTCTACGCCGGCCGCTCCCAGGCCATCAACGACAACCTCAAACGGATGGACGAGCGGATCGAGCAGATGGAGCTGCGTCTCGAAAAACGCGAGGAGACCCTGCGCTCCCAGTTCAATGTGATGGAGCAATTGGTCAGCACGATGAACTCGCAGAGCTCCTTTCTCTCCCAGCAGCTCGATATGATCAGCAATCTGACCACGTCCAACAGGAATGACCGATGAACGGCTACGCCAACCACTACCTCAGCAACCAGATCGCCACCGCGTCCAAGGAGCAGATCCTGCTGATGCTCTACGACGGGGCCATCCGCTTCAGCAAGATGGCCAAGCAGGCCATCGAGGAGGGGGATATGGCCGCCAAGGGAAAATATATCGGCAAGACGGTGGCGATCATTGCCGAGTTCGCGGGTTCGCTCAATCATGAGATCGGCGGCGATATCGCCGCCAACCTCGATGGCCTCTATAATTTCATGATCCGCGAGCTGTCCGTCGCCAACGTCAAGAACGAGCCGGGCAAGATCGACACCGTCTGCACCATGCTCTGCGAGCTGCGAGCCACCTGGGCCGAGGCCATCGAGATCAGCAACGGCGAGCAGGCCGCGGACCGCCCCGAACTTGAAAATCAATTTTCCGTAGCGTGACGAGCGATGAAAACCATAGATCAATGGCTCCAGGAAGCGATCGACCGCTACGAGCGGCTGACCGGTCATACCGAACAGCTCGGCGAGTCTATCCAGACGCTGTCGACAACCGACATCACCGACCAGTGCGCCCGGATGGCGGAACTACGCCGGGAGATCACCACGCACGATGAGAAACTGCACGAGTTGCTGAGTTTTCTCGGCGGCGGCGTACTCGACAACCCTCTGCTCGGCTCCTACCAGCAGGCCCTGGGTGCGGCGATTGACGCCACCGAACGCATTGCCGCCAAAGCACAGCGGCGCAAGGAGATGCTGCTGAGCGAAATCGTGGCCGGCAAGAAATCACGCCACGCGATCGCCGGCTACAGCTCCGGCATTACCCGGCAGGGCCTGCTGCAGAAAGTCGGTTGACGACCGGACTCGGGTTTATTTTTTTGTCCGGCAGCTCGCTGCGTGCCGGTTTTTTTCCCGCTCTCCCCTCTTTTCTCGCACCGGCTGCGGTTGCCGTTCTTGCCAAGCCGCCCCATTGGTGCTATTATCCATTGCCATCGTACCGGTACTAATGGATAATTATACCGATAACCGGTTTGCGCCGGACACCGGCGAACCTCTCAGCCACGCGGGAGCACCATGATTGCAACGCCTGACATCCTGACCGATGTCCCGGACGCCAAGCCGGTTCGGGTTTTCCTGC
>CAYSSK010000169.1:0-3095 GCA_964433645.1 uncultured Desulfofustis sp. | reverse complement strand
CGCGATCAGGATCGCGAACCAGAGCGGGTTGAGACCGACGATATCGGCGATCGGCAGCAGAATCGGCACGACGATATACGATATCTCGATAAAATCGATAAAGAACCCGAGAGCCATGACGGCCAGCATCGACAGGATCAGAAAGGTCCATTTCTGGCCGGGCAGGTTGGTCAGCACGTCCTCGACCAGATAATCGGCACCGCTGTAGACAAAGACCATCGAAAACGCGGTCGCGCCGATCAGGATGGCAAACACCATCGCACAGATCTTCACCGTCTCCAGCGCCGACTCCTCGACCACCCGCCAGCTCAGTTTACGGTAGAGCGCCGTCAGGACGATCGCGCCGACGCAGCCGACCGCGGCCGACTCGGTCGGCGTGGCGATACCGCCGAAGATCGAACCGAGCACCATGACGATCAGGGTCAACGGCGGCACGATGGCAAACAAGGCCCGGCCCAGGCTCTGCCGCCGCGTCAGCTCGACCTCAATCGGCATCGCCGGGGCCACCCGCCGGTCGATAATGGAAATGATGAGAATATAGGCGATATAACAGCCCACCAGGATCAATCCCGGCCCGACCGCGGCGCGGAACAGGTCGCCGACCGGCTGCTGGAAAACATCGCCGAGAATGATCAACACGATGGACGGCGGAATGATCTGGCCCAGGGTCCCCGAGGCACAGATCGTCCCGGTAGCCAATCGTTTCGAGTAGCCGTATTTGAGCATCACCGGCAGCGAGATGACCCCCATCGCCACCACCGAGGCGCCGACCACTCCGGTCGAAGCCGCCAGCAGCGTACCGACCAGCACGGTGCTGACCGCCAGGCCGCCGCGCACCCTGCCGAACAGGCTGCCCATCGCCTCGAGCAATCTCTCGGCCAGATCGGAACGCTGCAGCAGGATGCCCATTAAGATGAACAACGGCACGGCCATCAGGATGGTGTTTTTCATGATGGCGTAAATGCGAAACGGCATCATTGAAAACATCTGAAAAAACTCGCCGGCAATCAGGGCCGGCGACAGATCTCCCTGCAGGTAGACGACGGCGGCGATAATACCGAAAAATATCGACACCGAACCGAAGGTAAAAGCGACCGGATAACCGACGACGAGCATCGCCAGGGCGGCGCAGAACATGACGATGCCGGTCATCGCCGGTCCTCCGCCTGCCTGTCCGTACCGGCGGTGCGCAGCAGATTGATCTGTTTGACCGTATATCCCAGCGAGCAGAAAATGAGGTACCCGAAAGACAGCGGAATCATCGCCTTGATCAGCCAGCGGTACGGCAGGCCGCCCGGATCTTCGGAAATTTCCCGGATCTGGTAGGAATCGACGACATAATCAAGTGAACCGAACAATACCAGCAGGGCCAGCGGCACGAGAAACATGATGGTACCGACGATATTGATGATCGCTTTGCGGCGGATTGAAAACCGGTCATAGAGAAAATCGACGCGGACATGGCTTTCATCGAGCAGCGCGACGGATATGCCGAAGAGGAACATGATGGAAAAAAGATGCCACTCCATCTCCTGCATCGCCACCGAGCTGTTATGCAGAAAATAGCGCATGACCACATCGTAGAAGACATTGACCACCATCAACAGCAGCAGAACCGCAAGGATCTTGCCGGTAAAACGGTTCAGACGCATGAAGGCCCGTTCGATTTTGACCAACATCACCTTACTCCACCGGTTCTTCGCACCAACCCGCCTCCTGGAAACGGTGCCGGCCCAACCGTGTCATCCGCACAAGCGGGCGATGACGAAAAAGCCCGGATCGCGTGAACGATCCGGGCACCGGTTGCCACGCACGCACAGCACACCTATTCGGTAACGATATCGGAGGCCTCGATATAATATTGCTCGGACACCTTGGTCCAAGGCCGGGCCACGGCCAGGTATGCCTGGCGGGATTCATACACCTCCTTGAACTCCGGATTCTCGGCTGCATAATCACCCAGGACCTCGTCCGTTGCCGCCTTCATCGCTTTGAGTACCGGCTCGGGAAAGGTCATGACCTTGATATCGGGCAATTCGGCCTTCATCTGTTCCCAGGCCCGGGCGTTGGCCTCAAAGTTGGCCGCGGTCATCTTGGCGGCGATGGCCTGCATGGCCGTGGTCAGCACCGTCTGATAGGCAGGCGGCAGTTTGTCAAAAGCGGCCTTGTTGATCAGGAACTGCAACTCCGACGCCGGTTCATGCCAGCCGGCATAGTAGTACGGGGCGATCTTGTGGAAGCCCATCTTGATGTCCATGCCCGGTCCGACCCACTCGAGGGCGTCGATGGTGCCGCGATCGAGAGCGGTATAGAGCTCACCGGGAGCAATATTGGTGACGTTGACCCCGAGCTTGGCAAACACCTCGCCGGCCAGTCCGGGAATCCGCATCTTCAGACCCGTCAGGTCGTCAAGGGTTTTGATCTCCTTGCGGAACCAACCGCCCATCTGGACACCGGTATTGCCGCCGGGGAAAGAGTAGACGTCGAATTTGGAGTAGACCTTCTGCATCAACTCCAGGCCGCCGCCGTAATAGTACCAGCCGTATTGTTCGGCAGCGTTCATGTCGAACGGAGCGGTGGTGAAAAAGGTGGTTGTGACATCCTTGCCTTTCCAGTAGTAGGAGGCGCTGTGTCCCATCTCGAACTGGCCGCCCTTGACCATGTCGAGAATCTCCAGTGCGGCTTTATGTTTTTCCGCTCCCTCGAAACGAATCTCGAAATTGCCGTCGGTCATCTCACTGACCATCTCGGCGAGCCAGGGGCCGGCCAAAGACAGAGGCTCCAAGGTGCTCGTCCAGGTCATGGCAAGCTTCCACCTCACTTTCTGGTCCTGGGCCAGCGCCGGTGCGGCCAGAAGGAGTACTGCGGCAAAACACAGGGTCATTCGTGCCAGACGATTCATCCGTTTTCCCTCCCGATTGTGGGTTCTCTGGTGTAATGGAGCAGACAGGATACGAGGGGCCGGCGGCCACGGCCGCCACACCCTTCTGATGACAACTGGCTCTATGTACATCGAAAATGATGTTATCGCAAGGTCGGATGCGGCTGCGGCACCATAACCGAGCGCACGGGGCCATCGAGCAGTCCGCGCGCAG
>CAYSSK010000168.1:0-3254 GCA_964433645.1 uncultured Desulfofustis sp. | reverse complement strand
GAGAGGACTGACTATGAATGGTATCTTCAGGAAACGTCATCGGCCGGCAGGCCTTCTCCGATGCGCATGGACAGCGGTGCTGACCGCGCTGGCAGGACTGGTGATCAGCGCAGCTGAGAAGCCCGTGCATGCTGCCGGAGAGCACGCCTGTGATTATCTCTCCAAGGATCAGGTGGCAACCGTCATGGATGCCGCCGTTGGTGAGATCGAGAAGCAACCCGCCAACCCGATGGGCCAGAACATCTGTTTTTTTGATATCCCCGCCGGGATGACGATGCGCTTTGCCCAACTCCAGATGGTTCGCTCGCCATGGGCCGCTGCTGCCGGCACCAATTGGGACGCAGGCTCGCTGTTTGAAAACAACATGAGTTTTCTCAGCGATCTGCAGGAGATCAGCGGGATCGGCGAGAAAGCCTATTGGGGCGGCTCCGGCATGAAGATGGGAGCCGGCCTGCATGTGTTGCGGGGCGACAGCTATTTCACCATCCAGGCCACCGCCGGTGACGAGCAGGACAATCTGCGGAAGGCCACGGAACTGGCCGCGCTGGTGCTTGCTAACATTGACCAGAGGTAAACCAAACCGAGAATCGGCTGCGAGGAACCAGCAATGCAAATAATTGAAGCCTATCTTCTCCAGATCGTTTCGTTTTTCACCGGCAATTGGATTGCCGCGCTGATCCTGGCCGCGGTGATCGTGCTGCTCTACCTGAAAAAACCGAAACTGCTCTTTCAGCTGGTCGGCCTGATCGTGCTTGCCGTCGCCCTGCTCTATATCATGCTCTTCCTGGAGAAATCGATGTTTTCCGGGGTCTCCTCGAAAGAGCGGGCCTACGACGTGGAGCGGCAGACCCAGTAACGAGCCGTTTGCCTGCTCAATCGGCAAAGAAGTCATCAACCAGCGCCGTTCGCCAGGTCGCGCCGGCCAGCCGCCAGTCTCCGTTTTCCTCCACCAGCTCCAGCTCGAAGCGGTACATATCGGCGTTGATCGAGGGCAGCATGGACACATCGTCGATCGGCCGGCCGGCCAGCGCCGCCAGCACCGTGGCCGCGATCCGGCCGTCCTGTTCGGTCGCCGCCTGCAGCCGCGTATAGATATGCACGGAGCGGTTACGCATCAGGTAGCCGGCGGCCACCGCCAGCACGTCCCGGGTCGTGCGCCCGGCGGGGTCACTGTAAGCTTCGGCGATCAGGGCGCGCAGATCGCGGATCTGCCGCTCCCGAGCGGCTTCCGTGCAGGCCTCGACAAAACTCCTGGCAATCGCCTCCGGTCCCTGCTGCTCACTGCAGGCCGCCGGCAGCAACAATGCCACCAGCAATGCCAACGCGAGCAGCAACCGGCTACGGTGCCGGCACCTTCTGTTTAAAATTCTCATTGATCTGGTAGACAAAGGCCAGCACCTCGGCGATGGTCTGGTAGAGCTCCACCGGAATTTCCTGGCCGAGCGGGATCTTGGCCAGCAGTTCGACCAAGTCCGGATCTTCATGGATATGCACGCCGGCCTCGCGGGCGGTCTCGATGATCTTCTGGGCGACCAGCCCTTTGCCGCCGGCAACGACCCGCGGAGCATCCGACTGCTTCTTGTCGTAGAGCAGCGCGACGGCCTTGTCCTGTTTACCACCGGGCGGTTGCATACCTACACCTTCGTGTCGAGAATCGTCTGCTCTTGCGGAAACAGGAGACGCACCAGTTCACTGGCCGGATCGCCGGCGCCGTCGGAAAAACTGACCGAGACGAGCGGGGCCGCGGTCAACGCCTCTTTGAGCTGCTGCTCGAACCCGGCGACAAAGGCCGCCTTTTCCTTGGATTCGAGGTGAAACCGGATAAACAGCCCTTCCTGGTTGAGCAGAAAGACGACCCTCAGGTGACCGAGCCCGGTCAGGCTCAGGTGCAGTGAAAAAGAGTGTTCACCGGCTTGGTCGCCCTCGCCGCTCTCTTCTTCCTGCTGCTGCTCCACGAGTACATACCCCTGATTGAGAAAGGGCAGCGGCAGCGGAAAGATCAGAAAGCGCTCCTGACCCAGTTGCAATTGGGCGAGCTGGAAGAGCTCCAGCGTCGCCAGCAGCTTGCCGGCCTGCTCGCTGATCCGTTCGGAATGCTGAAAGAGGTGGGCGATTTCCAGCAGGGCCGCCTTCAGCGTCTGGCCGGCCTGCTCTTTGCCGCCCTGGGCGAGCAGGCTCTCCAGGTTGAGGCCGAGCCGGGAAAACAGGGTGCGCAGGAACTCGCCGCCTTCCCTGCTGTTGATGATCGCCTGCATCCCCTGCGGCAGAAAGGAGGCCAGCGTTTCGCCGGAGGCGCTGCTCAATCGGGAAAAGGGCGCCCCGCCGCCGGAGCCGCCACTGGTCAGGCTGGCAAGCAGAGCGCTCAGGTCGAGCGTGCTGCCGAGCAGCACCAAGGAGCGGCCGGAAAGCGCAGTGAACACGTCGGAGACGATCTTCAGCTCGACCTGCGGCTGCGTAGTGACCACCTGGAGCTGCAGCTGCTGACCGGGCGTCAGGCTCGCCTGCGACGAGGCGAGCAGCCGGTTGCCGGCGATCTCCAGCAGGTAGCGTTCGCCGGATCGGGCCTCGAGCACCGTGGCCTTGAGAATCTCGCCGGCCGGCGGCGCACCCTGGCTGTCCGGACGGCCGGTTCCCTGCCGCGAGGTGTAGGAGCCGTGCGGCGGTATCGAGGAGAGTGGCGTGATCGTGCTCATACGATCTTATCGACCAAAATGAACGCCTTCTTTACGACGCCGGCAGGCGGCGATGCTCCCGGTCCGCGAGGGCCCGCCGGTGTGGTGCGGTTGCTACATGTTTTCCATGCGCAGCCGCAATTGCCGGCGCTGCTCCTGGAGGCAGGCGGTAATGATGCAATCCCGGTTCTTCCGGGTGATGGTGTCGAAATGCAGGGCGACCTGGTAGCGGCTCTTGCGCAGCTTTTTGACCCTGACCACATGGGCGATGCAGTCGACACGTTTGTCGGAGTCGGGCAGGGTGATATCGACAAGGATATGGTTCTTGTTTTCAAATTCGGCGGGGAAAACGGCCAGCACCCCGGTCCCGGACAGATCGACGGTCATGCCGTTATACTGCCACGGGCGCTGCCGCGAGTCGTCGCTGGTCGGCTGAAAGGAGGCGACGATCGGCGTGGATACCATGACTCGGAAGTATTCCCGCAGGCTGACCGGATCGATGGTATCGAGGGCCCGCATTTCCAGCGAGCGATCGCCCTTGAAGGATTCGATCGCACCGCTCAGGGTCACCGGTTCCTCGGA
>CAYSSK010000167.1:0-3409 GCA_964433645.1 uncultured Desulfofustis sp. | reverse complement strand
CAGCATGTTCCGGTAAGCGGAGAGCAGTTCGGCCAGATAGAGAGGGGAGAGCAGGTGGTTCAGCGCGATGTCGACCTCCTGAAGGAACCGGTGCCGGTACTCCCGGTCATGTTCGACGAGACGTCTGAACAGGTAGGTCCGCCAGCACCCCCGACGCTCGCCGTGTTTTTGCAGAAATCCCGCAAAGGCCGGTTGCTGCCACGGCTGACGATCAAGATTATGGTTGACGGCGTTGCGGTCCCAGAAACTGTGGTCCATATCCCAGGTGATCCAGGAGAGCTTATCGCCCGGATTGTTCCGTTCGGCGACGGCTACCCCCTGGCAATAGTCACTGGTGCCGCAGAAGGCCCAGGCGATGATCTGGGCCGTCAGGTTGTCGAGATCGAGCGTGCCAGCTGCCAGATCAACCGACAACGTGGTGGTCTCGTCGAGCAGGGTGCCGAGCTTGCGGCGATAGCCGACCAGGTCTTTCTGCGAATTCTTGCTGCGGTATTTGACAAAAAAGTAATCCGCGTCGCCATAGCGCTGTCCCCATTGCCGCCGGCTCAGGTGTTCGGTGGCAAAACCCATGCTGTAGAATTTGCCGTTGAGGTAAATTTCCACGAGCCGGGTTGCCGGGACATGACCCCCGATACGCCGGGTAATATCGTAGGCTATCGGGTTGTTGAGCGGATAGCCGGGCGGCCAGGCCGAGGTTTGCAGCACCACCGTTCGCAGCGGCACATCGAGATCGGGCAGGATCATCCCTGAAGGTGCCTCGGTGAGCCCGTACTTTTTCCTGAAATAGAGGCGGAAACCGGGAGTGAATTTACCGGTTTTCAGTCGTTTGCCGCCATGCATCCGCAGTCCGGCGCGGGTTTCGAACCGTACCTCGCCGTTTTCAATGTAGGAAACCTCGGCGATTTTTTCCCAAGCCCGGCCTTTTTGGTCCCTGTTGGCCATAATCCCTGTTTCCGGATCGTGTAAAAATGCTTCGTCGATAGCGATGGAGACGATCGGCCAACCGGCCTTGTTGTTCGTTCCCGCCAGCAGTTCCGTGGAACGATAAGCAATAGTCCCTTCGGGGTTGGCGGTGTAGAGGTAGTCGCCGACCTGCCGCTTTTTCTGAAAGATCATAGTTTCCAGGTCGCCTTCCTGCTGTTCGGTGGGTTTAAAGCGACGAAAATCGTTGCTGCTGACGGTGACCAATTCCAGTTGTTTGAGCAGGGTGCCCATGGTCCCGTAGTCAAGGACACCGGAGTTGACGGAGCGTACCTGGAGGGCGCTTTTCAGACGATTGAAGCCGTCGTGTCGTTCCGTAACCCATGCCAGGATGAGAAGAGCGGTGATCGTGCCGAGAAGCACGGTTATGTTTTTGCGCTGTCTGCTCATGGCGCGATCATACTTCTCCTGAGCGTCGATAGTGAAAGCGGACATCGGCGGTCGCGTTGAGTCGTTTGACGGCGTCAAGCAGCGCGGCAACGGAGAGCGGTTCGATATTGAACACGTCGACGCCGTATGTGGTAACCTGGTCGCCGGCATGGCGAAAGACTCGCCCATGAAAACGGAAAAGCTGCGCCCCGCCGTCCGGGAGGCGGAGGATATTCCCTCCGGGAAGCGATACCTTCAGTGTGCCGCAATTTTTCGGGCCTCTCAGGAACCGTTGATTGACCAGCAGCGAGATCAACAGACAGGAGAACAGCAGGATGGGGATCAGACGATCGAGATGGAGGATGACATGGGTGCCGAACGGTACCCGGACCTCGAAAAACGGATCGTTGCCGGTAGCTTCGAGGGCTATTTCATCAGGTCGCAGCTCCATATCGAGTTGATTGATCCGGGTTGCCGGGGTTTCCCGCAGGTCGTCGACCAGGTCTATAGTGTGGTCGTCACCGGCGGAGAGCCGTGCCGTTTTGATGGTTACCCGGCCGGGCCGGTTGCCCGGGTCGATGCGGATGAAATCGATGTGTACAGCCAGCGGCAGCGTGGTGTCGATGGTGGTCGGGTGCGATCCACCGATGGGGCCGGTCCACGAGCGCTCAATAGCGTACGGATAATCGCTGCCGCGCCAGAAAATCGTTACATTGTCGGGATGTTGGGCCGTAATTTCGAGATGGACGGGCAGGCTGGCCGAGTAGTATTGGCAGACAGCGCTCAGGACGAGGAAAGCCAGGACCAGTGCGATCAAAACGGCGGATTCGCGAAGAAAAGCAGGAGATCGAAACAACACCATGGCCAGGTCGGTTCAAGCCGTTTGACTGTTATAGAAAATATTCATTTTGATTGTCGGATCGATGGCACTGACGAGATCCTTGAGTTCGAGCAGCTGCTTTTCCCGGGGCTGCTGGAAGTTATAGGAGATAACGGCAGCGTCTCCGCTTTCCGATACACTGTCCAGCCGACCGTTGCCGATGCAGTTCTGCAGCGCTTCGAAAAGTTCTCTGTTTCTCTCGTGATAGACGGCGGACGGGGCCTCGATGATGACGACGCCGCTGTTGTCGTTGACAGCCAGGAAGTTGCGGCCGTAATGCAGGGCCAACAGAGCGATGATGGCCACCGCGAGAATGATGCAGAGGAAAAGGATGTTGAATGTCGCACAACACAGTGAGGTGGCGACCACCAGCATGATGAAGCCGATTTCTTCCGGCTCTTTGATCGGTGTCCGGAAGCGGACGATAGACAGGGCTCCGAGTAATCCGAGAGAGAGCGGCAGGGAGAATTGAATGGCGACAAAAATGGCCGTTATCGAGATGCCGAGAAGGGGAAATGCACGGTAAATCAGGCTTCCCGTCGATCGTGGCTTGAAGAAGCGAACGTAAAGCAGCGCAATGAACAGCGAGGAGAGAAGCGAAATGCCCATGATGCCGAAAAACGGAATAACGCCGATCTCGTCCATGCTTTTACTGCCAAAACCGGTAAGGATCGAATACCAATCAATTTGAGTGGAGTCCATGGTAGTTGTCGTCGATTATATGGTGAGCTGCTGTGTGTGGAGAAAACAGGTGGCATATTTGGAAAAAGAGTCTTTCCGGCAGTCGGCGAGTGTATTGACCTGACCGAGCCAGTCCGGTAACTCCTGCGTCTGGTTTTTGCATTCGAAGACTGCATCGACAAGGGGGCTGCCGTTTAGGCAGGAGATGAACCGGCCATTGATGCGTGCCACCCTGATGTCGCTGTCCACCGCGAGCCTGGCGCCGCTGAGCGGATCGAGGTAGCGGCTGCGGTGATACTGGATCTGCAGGGTCGGGAACAATGGCCACTTGAAGGGATTGCCGAGTTCTGCCAGGATCGTATTGATCTGCAGAAATGATGGGTCATGGAGCGGTCGGGACCTGACCCAAGCACCGGCATGGTCGAGGTGGTGCCGGATTTTTCGCCGAGCGCTGCCGACTTTTCGCTTGACCTCGAGAAAGACGGACGGATAGGCTGC
>CAYSSK010000166.1:2306-3662 GCA_964433645.1 uncultured Desulfofustis sp. | reverse complement strand
GTCGTTTACACAGGAGCAGCTCGTCAAGCTGCGTAACCGCCTTGCCCAGGTTACCAGTGCCTGGACATTCGACGATTATCGGACCTTCATCACGTTCTATTCCCGTATTCTTCCGGATTTTATGGAGGCGGAACGATGTACCATCTTCATCATGCAGCGGGGCAGCAACCGGATTTGTTCAATGTTCGGCACCGGCCTGGAGGAAGAACAGATTGAGCCGCCGCTGGAAGGCAGCATCGTTGGCCAGGTGATCAAGAGCGGTCGGGGCATCTTCGAAAACAATCTTGTGAAATACCGCGGCTTCCACTCCAGCAGTGACGAGCAGACCGGCTTTGTCAGCCGGAACGTGGTGTGCTGCCCGATCAGAAGTGTCACCGGCGAGAGCGTGACCGGGGCAATCCAGCTGCTCAATAAAAAGGACGGCGGCGATTTTACCGTCGACGACCTGCGCAAACTCGATGAAATTTCACACTTTCTCTCAATCTCTATTGAGTCGGTGATGCTTAATCAGGAAATCCTGACCATTGCCTCTCGCTTCGGTAAAGAGGTCGAACGTCTTGAGCAGGCGACCATCCATGGCACCAAGATCATAGCAGAGAGTCAGGCCATGATCGACGTCCTCAACCTGGTTCGCATTATCAGTAAAACGCCGGTAAATGTTTTGATCCTCGGGGAGAACGGAACCGGAAAAGAACTTATCGCCCGGATGATCCACGCCCTTGGCGATCGAGCTGACAAACCGTTCGTGCCGGTAAACTGTGCGTGTATCCCGGAGAACCTGGTGGAGAGTGAGTTTTTCGGGCATGAAAAAGGCGCATTTACCGGTGCCGAACAGTCCCGGCGCGGCTTTTTCGAAGAGGCCAGCGGTGGGACCATGTTTCTCGATGAAATCGGCGAAATGCCGCTGATCATCCAGCCGAAGTTTCTGCGGGTCATCCAGGAAGGCGAGGGGCATCGGCTCGGCAGCAGCAAGGTGGTATCCTACGATCTGCGCCTGATCAGCGCCTCGAACCGTGATCTGGCCGCGGAGATCAAAAAAGAACGGTTCCGGGAAGACCTGTTTTTCCGGCTGTTCTCAGTGGAGATCGTTATTCCGCCGCTGCGCGAACGAAAAGAGGATATTCTGCCGCTGGCCCAGCATTTTCTCAGCGCTACCAATGAGCGTTTCTCGAAACAGGTATCCGGATTTTCGCCGGAGGTAATCGATCTGTTTGAACGATTTTCCTGGCCCGGCAATGTCCGGCAACTGCTCAAGGAAGTAGAGCGGCTGGTAGCCCTGACCGATAACGGCCAAATCATCCAGCCGGATCGCTGTTCCCGGGATCTGCTCCATTTTTTCAACAGCAACAAGAAGCG
>CAYSSK010000166.1:0-2206 GCA_964433645.1 uncultured Desulfofustis sp. | reverse complement strand
GGAGTCGGCCTCCCGCCGATGCCGAAAAACAGGCCTGCACCGGCAACGGACCCCGGCAGGGCCCGGGCAGACGGGGGACATGATCCGGTCCGTAACACCTGAAACGACCCGTTTGGTGGGTCAATTCTACAAGGAGAGAAAAATGGCTAGCGTATTGGTCGTTTATGCAAGTGATTATGGCAGCACTGAAAAAATGGCTCAGGCCGCGGCGGCTGGAGTTGAGTCGGTTGGCGGGATGACCGTAGTTCTGAAAAAGGCGGAAGAGGTCAGTGCCGAGGATTTTACCGCAAGTGACGGCGTGCTGGTTGGTACGCCGGTGCATATGGGCAGTATGGACTGGCGGGTGAAAAAAATGATCGATACTGTCTGTTCCGGGTTGTGGCTGCAGGACAAGATGAACGGCCGGGTGGCCGGGGCATTTGTTTCCGGCAGCGGCTATGGCAGCGCCGGCGGCGGCGCGGAACTGACCTTTTTATCGGTTCTCAATAATTTTGCCGAACTAGGGATGATTATCGTACCGTTGCCGAAGAATACCGGAGGCTATAGGAAAGGCGGTCTGCAGTGGGGCCCTTATGGCCGCTCGGCCGACGAAGACATGAAATATGACGGAGTTTCCGAAGAAGTTCTCGAGGTAACCAGGCGCCATGCCGCTCACGTTGCTAAACTGGCGTTGGCGCTGACCGACAAGAAAATCTTCGGGTGACGTCGTCACGGCAACCGGTGGTGCCGCAGTCGGCCTGCACCATCGGCTGTCGGCCAGCGTACCGGAATCATGCCCAGAGTGTGATGGCCGGATAGGTGGAAACGGCGTAGACGATATCCGTTCGGGTGATGATACCGATGATCGCGTCGGCGGCGTTGGTCACCGGGATGCAGTTCAGTTCGCACTCGTACATCACCTGGGCGACCCGCCTGATGTCTGAAACCGGATCGGCGGAGATCAGCGGCCGCGAGATGAGTGGCGCGATCGATCCGCTTTCGGGCGAGCGTACTGTCTTATTGTCGACCAGCAACACCTTGAGCAGGCTTTCCCTGGTGATCAGACCGACGGGTTTGCCCTCGTCATTGAGGACCGGCAGTTGTTTGATCCCTTTGGCCGTAAGCATCTCATAACAATCAGAAACCGAAATGTCTTCCCCGACCGTGAAAACCGGCCGCTTCATGATCTGATAAGCGTGATAGATCGCTTCCTCACGCCGTGACTGGATCATGTTTTTATAGGCGTTAACCGCCTCGCTGGTCAGCGGTGACTGCTGCCCGGTCTCGACTGTCTCGTCCTGGTCATCGGAGAGCAATGGCTTGACCCGCTTGGCCGGCGTGATTCCCTCCACCCGATAGACCTCCTCGAGTGTGCTGCGAAAACTGTAGCCCTGATCGTTGTAGACGGCGAACATAATCAACCCGAAGATAAGTGAGGAGCAACAAGGGCGGCCTGCGGTGCGACGTTCCCCGGGCCTGGTTGTCCGGATTGTTCCGGAATTGCCGTTCTTGCCAATTTATAAATATAACCTTCATGACAGGAGGTCACAACGACCAAAAAGAAACTTCGCGACAATCGGCTCTACAGTTTTTCATAAAAAAAAATAGTTCTTGGGAAAGAAAAGCGGCAGGTGTCAGAAAATTGTCAGATGCGGCGGCTATGCTCGGTGCATTCCATCTCTTCGGCCGATGAGAACGTGGAATATCACTGTTTTTCGTAATTAAGAACTTAGCCAACAGGAGGAAGTCTGATGAAAATGCATCGCCTGGTCATGTCCCTACTCTGTTCACTTGTGTTTATTATTTCCCTGGCCGGTCCGGTTTTGTCTGAAGCCGCCGGGACTAAGTCGGCCGCCGCAGCGACCGAGGTCGCCGGTGAAACCGTTGATATCAACCGGGCCGATCTCGAGCAGTTGGCGACGCTGCCCGGAATCGGCGAAAAACTCGCCGAGCGGATCAACGCCTATCGCCAGGAGCATGGTCCGTTTAAATCCGTTGACGAGCTGCTCAATGTGAAGGGCGTCGGCCCGAAAATGTTCGAAAAGATCAAGCCGCTGATCACCGTTTCCTGATGATCGGGCCGGGACGAGGCGCCCTGTCGATCAGGTCCCTCGTCCCGATGATCTATGATTGGGGCGGCTGGCCCACAGGGACTGCTTCGATTTCGGGAGAGGTGCGTGCCGGTGGTGATGCAGAGGCATTGGCAGGAGTCGGCCAGCTCTGTGAT
>CAYSSK010000165.1:0-3667 GCA_964433645.1 uncultured Desulfofustis sp. | reverse complement strand
ATTCTCCGGCCCGCCGGGCCTTCGCGATGCAGCCTCCGGCAGAACCGGCCAGCCCGGGGGACTGCTTTTCATTAGGACCTGCCCTGCCGTTCGTCATGGGAACGCGGCAGAAAGTGCGGCGAAGGGGGACGAGCCATTGCAAAAAATACGGTCAGATGGTATTGAAGGCTCGTGACCGAGCGGATGGGCGGTCGTTATTTTTTTCCACTGCGGGGAGCGCGGCAGCCGATGACGAGCAATCAGGCGGATTCTTTTCACGACCAACCGTTGACCGAGCACCTTCGGGAGTTGCGCAGCTGCCTCATCTACTCCCTGATCGCGGTGTTCATCGGTTTTTGTCTTTCCTATCTGGTCATTCGACCGATCGGCAGCTGGTTTTTCAAGCCGCTGGTCGAGGTGCTGCCCGAAGGGTCGAGCCTGATCTTCATTTCTTATCAGGAAGGGTTTTTTTTTACCTAAAGCTCGCCCTGGTATGCGGCCTGCTCCTGGCCAGCCCGGTCATTTTTTACCAGATCTGGCGTTTCGTCGCGCCGGGCTTGTACAGCCATGAGAAACGGGTGATTGTGCCGTTTACGGTCATTTCCACCGTTTTCTTTTTCTCCGGTGCAGCCTTCGGCTATTTTCTCGTCTTTCCGCCTGCTTTTCGCTTTCTGGTGGGCTACAATACCGAATTTCTTGCCTCGATGCCGGCGGTCGGGGAGTATTTTTCGCTGGCCATCCGCCTGCTCATCGCCTTCGGGGTGATTTTCGAAATGCCGGTATTGATGGTCTTTCTCGCCAAGGCCGGACTCGTTTCCGTCTCGTTTCTCAATCGCCACCGGAAGTATGCGATCCTGATCAATTTCGTTATTGCCGCGGTGCTGACCCCGACGCCGGATGTGGTCAACCAGTTGATGATGGCCGGCCCCCTGCTGGTGCTCTATGAGATCAGCGTTGCAGCGGTCTGGCTGTTCGGCCGGGAAACCTTCGGGGGATTTGCCAAAAAGGAGTAGGCACGTTCCGCAACGGCTGGATTTGTCAGGCCGGGTGCATTATAAAAAGAGATGGAAGGAAAAAACGAAGAGACACACCGATACCGGTACGGTTCGCAGCCGCAGAATTGCGGGGGTGCCGAGCGCGTGCGGAGCAGGGGCGAGTTGAAGAACCAAAAGCGCTCCGGCCGCCGTGCGACTTTTTGTCGCCGGGTTATGTATGAATTATCAACGGGAGGGAGTCATGACTGCGCAGACGCTGTTTGACCGGGCACTTGCTGTCGGCCGCCCGCCGACGATCAGGAAATTGTTTCCGCATTCGCGGGCGCTGCTGGTCAGCGGTAAGGTGATCGACCAGGCGCTCCGCCGTAAAGGCAAGGCCATGACAATGGCCGCCAACGGCAGAAACTATCTGGTTATCAGAGGGGCGCTGCAGGCCGCCCAACGGGCCAACGCCGCTTTGATCATCGAGATCGCCAAATCGGAATCGACCTATTGCCCGGTCAATTTCTGGAACCTCGCCCGGCTGGTCGACGCCGCCTGCAACGAACTCGGGATCACCATCCCCGTCGCGGTGCATGCCGATCACTACGGTCTCAAATCACCCGAGGATGTCGCCGCCGCCAAGGTCGAGATACCGACCCTGTTCGATGCCG
The DNA here is from genome assembly GCA_964433645.1 of uncultured Desulfofustis sp. Classification (GTDB taxonomy): domain Bacteria; phylum Desulfobacterota; class Desulfobulbia; order Desulfobulbales; family Desulfocapsaceae; genus Desulfofustis. Next base: position 2,040 of record CAYSSK010000165.1, on the reverse strand, counting down.
GTATCACCTCGATCGCCATCGATGCCTCGCACATGCCCGACGATTTCAACCTGCTGGCCAATATCGAGCTTAATCCGTTCATCCCGTCCTGGGCCGGGTTGGAGACCGAAGTGGGAGAGATCAAAGGCGCCGAAGGCTTGTCGACCGTCGAGGATGCCGGCTTTTTGATCAAAGGACTCAATGCCCACGACATTTTTCCGAACTGGATCGCGCTGAACAACGGGTCGGCGCACGGTATCGAGGCCAGCGGTGAAGGGATTCAGGTGGAACTGACGGCCCGGATTCACGAGCATCTCAAACCCTACGCCGTTGCCGGGGCGCAGCACGGAACATCGGGCAACAGCTCGGAGCGGCTGCGGGCCATCGCGTCACAGACCAACACCACCAAGGCCAATGTGGCCACCGCGTTGCAGATGGTCTCCTGGGGCGTCGAGGTGAACGATTACGGCAACGCGTTGATGAACGAGGACGGCAGCTTCCGCAAGGTGACCGATGCCGGGGTTACCGGCGAGGTCTGGGCCAAGATGGTGGCACTGGCCGAGAAGAACGGCTGGAAGAGCGGCAACTTCAAGAAACTCAACCTGCCCATCGACAACTGGCTGATGGCCCAGCCGCGGGAGATCCGTGAGCGGATGAGCAAGCGGGTCGAGGATTTCGTCTATCAGATGCTCGTCTCGGTGTTCAATGCCGGCGACACCGCGCCGCTGGCCATGGAGATCATCGCCGATGCCGGTTCCTGCGACATCGGCACAACCGCCGAGCGGCTCGAGGATCCGGCCGACTGGACCAAAGAGAAGATCGTTGAAAAAGCGCGGCTGCTCGACAGCGATAAGGGTCCGAAAGGCGACTTCGACGATTGATCGCCCCCCGAGAGCCCGTTTTCGATGCATCCCCTGGTGCGATCAGCCAGGGGATTTTCTTTATCACCTCAAACCAGCTGACTTATGAAAACAATCCTTGTCACCGGAGCGGCCGGCTTCATCGGCGCCCACCTTTCGCAGCGATTGACGCAGGCCGGTGTCCGGGTCGTCGGCCTGGACAATCTCAACGATTATTACGATCCGCAGCTCAAGCGCGACAGAATGGCGGCCCTGGCCGAGGGCGAGTTGTTCGTCCACGAAAACCTCGACATTGCCGATCGGCCGGGTATGCAGCGCTTGTTCGAGCGCTATCGCTTCGATGTCGTCGTCAACCTGGCTGCCCAGGCCGGGGTGCGTTATTCCCTGATCAACCCGCACTCCTATGTCGACACCAACCTGGTCGGTTTCGTCAATATTCTCGAGGGCTGCCGCCATGGCGGGGTCAAACATTTCGTCTATGCCTCGTCGTCGTCGGTGTACGGGGCCAATACACGGATGCCTTTTTCCGTGCACGACAATGTCGACCATCCCGTCTCCCTGTACGCCGCGTCGAAAAAGGCCAATGAATTGATGGCCCACACCTACAGTCACCTCTACGGCCTGCCGACTACCGGCCTGCGCTTTTTCACCGTCTACGGGCCATGGGGACGTCCGGACATGGCGCTGTTTCTTTTTACCAAGGCGATCCTGGCCGGCAAGCCGATCGATGTCTTCAACTATGGCAATATGGAGCGCGATTTCACCTATGTCGACGATATCGTCGAAGGCGTAATCCGGGTCATCGCTACGGTGCCGGCGGCAGACCCCGAATGGTCCGGCGACAGTCCCGATCCGGCCACGTCCTATAGTCCGTATCGGGTGTACAATATCGGCAACAACAACAAGGAAAAACTACTGCGTTATATAGAAGTTCTGGAGGCCTGCCTCGGCAGGAAGGCGGAGAAGAACCTGCTGCCGATGCAACCCGGGGATGTGCCGGCCACCTATGCCGACGTCGACGATCTGGTTCGCGATTTCGACTACCGTCCCGCCACATCGCTGGAATACGGGATTGAAAAGTTCGTGCAGTGGTATCGGGATTACTTTCGGGTGGAATAAAAGGGGAAGTCAAAAAGGGACAGAAGCCAAAAAGGGACAGAAGCCAAAAAGGGACAGAAGCCAAAAAGGGACAGAAGCCAAA
>CAYSSK010000164.1:0-3708 GCA_964433645.1 uncultured Desulfofustis sp. | reverse complement strand
CGACCGATTACCATACCCACACGCCATGCCGGCAGGCGTGCAGCGATAATTCAAAAACCGAAACGGGTCACAGCTTTATAAGATTTGCCGGGGATGTCAAATAGGTTCTTTCGATAGAAACGGTTGTTGCCCTCCGCGCTTTCCAATACTACCGCTTCGGAAAACGGTTATGGGCTCTGCACAGCTCTCTTTTTATATCGGCAAAACCTATGTAAAAACGTCAACATATCGATATATAATATTGGACCCCTCGCCGCTTTCGATGTACCTACAAAGCATTTTCAGGCCGATTCGATCTTCAGTTTTTCGGACCGCCTTGATCTTGGGTGAACACTCGAGTTCTCAAGGCAACCTACCTATCACTTGAGAGGGAGACCATGGAAGCCGTCAAACGTTTTTTTGCCAGCCGGTGGGGAATCATCTGCGTCGGCGCCGTTATCGGCGTGCTCGCGGCGATTCTGCAAAAATTGGGCAATCCTGCCAACATGGGTATCTGCGTCGCCTGCTTCGAGCGCGACATCGCCGGGTCGATCGGCCTGCACCGGGCCGCGGTCGTGCAATACCTGCGCCCGGAAATCATCGGCTTCGTGCTCGGCGCCCTGATTGCCGCGTATCTGTTCAAGGAGTTTCGGCCCCGGGCCGGTTCGGCGCCGATCGTGCGATTCATGCTCGGCGTCTTCGCGATGATCGGCGCCCTGGTCTTTCTCGGTTGCCCCTGGCGTGCCGTGCTGCGCCTGGCCGGCGGCGACGGCAACGCCATCCTCGGGCTGGCGGGACTAGCCACCGGTATCGGCATCGGCGCCTGGTTCCTGAAAAACGGCTATAACCTGGGCCGCGCCCACAAAACCTACCCCTCGGTCGGCTGGTTGATGCCGCTGACCATGCTCGGCTTTCTCGTCCTGCTGCTGGCCAATCCCCAGATCGCCGGAGAGGCGCGGAGCGGCGTGCTCTTCTACAGCCTCAAGGGACCGGGTGCCGCCCATGCGCCGCTCTTCATCTCACTGATTGTCGGGCTGCTCATCGGCATGCTGGCCCAGCGGAGCCGCTTCTGCACGATGGGCGCGCTGCGCGACCTGATGCTCTTCCGCCAGACCCATCTGCTCAGTGGTTTCCTGGCCCTGCTCGTCTTCGCCTTCGCCGCCAACCTGGTGCTTGGTCAATTCAATCCGGGTTTTGCCGATCAGCCGGTGGCCCATACCCAGCATTTCTGGAATTTCGCCGGCATGGTGCTGGCCGGTCTGGCCTTTGCGCTGGCCGGCGGGTGCCCGGGCCGGCAGTTGTTCATGGCCGGAGAGGGGGACGGCGATGCGGCCGTTTTCGTGGTCGGCATGATCGTCGGCGCCGCTTTCTCGCATAATTTCGGGCTGGCCAGTTCTCCGGCCGGGGTCGGGCCGAACGGCATCGCCGCGGTAGTGGTCGGTATGGCGGTGTGTTTGTTCATCGGTTTCACCATGCGCAAAACAGCATAACAAGGAGCACATCATGGCAACTACGATAGATGCGCGGGGCCTGTCGTGCCCGCAACCGGTACTGATGACCCTGGAGACGATCAAGGCCGGGGCCGACAAGGAACTGATCGTGCTGGTGGATACCGACACCTCGCGGGAAAATGTCTCTCGGGCGGCGGCCAGCCAGGGATACACTGTTGCGTCCGTCGAACCGGACGGTGACGGCTACCGGCTGACCTTGAGCACGGAGTAAGCATGGCATTGCTGTCCCGCCTGAAAAAAGCGTTTGCTCTGCCGAAGACGACCAGCTCGCCGCGATCTTCGATGGATCGCGGCTTTCTCGTCTTCGAAAATACCAGCGAGGTGATCCAGGCGGAAAAGCTGCTCACCGAGGCCGGTTGGGTAATCCGGGTCATGGGGCCGCCGCCGGAGATACAGCGCGGCTGCGATCTGGTGATCGAGTTCCCGTTGATCGAGCGGCTGGAGATCGTCAGACTCTGCGTCGGTGCCGACCTGGCCCCGCTGGAGACGGTGCCGGTCAGCGGACCGCTGCTCCAGCCGGTCGACATCTTTCAGCGAGTGGATTATGGTGCCTACCTGATGGTGCGCGCCGCCAACATGAAGATCTGTGTGGAAAAATCCACCGGGACCATCGTCAACATTTCCGGCGGCGGCTGCCCCGACGTGCCGTATCTGGCGGCCATGCTGGTCGGCAAACGATTGTCCGAGGCGCCGAGTCCGCGCGACATCGGCCACACCCTGTGCGGCTATGCCCTGCAACTCGCCTTCGAGGAGATCACGAAACAATGCTCGCCATCGTAGGTACCGTCCCCGACGCCGCGGTGCCAATCCTGGAAGGCACCGCAACGCTCGATGGGACGACCATAACGATAGCCGGTCGCCGCTTTCCGGTGAACCGCGGCACCCCCGCCCTGCTCGCGGCGGCGACGGTCACCAGCCGGGTGCTCGGCCGGCCGGCGCCGCATGCCTATCTGGTCGGCGATATCGGCCGCGGCGACGGCAGCCGCCGTCTCTACGGTCACCTGGCCGAGCACCTGGCGACGGCCGACCACCAGGTCATGGCCTTTCACTATCTGCAACCCGACGTGGACTGGCACGGCCGGGTACTGCTGGCCCTCCAGGAGATGACGCGCACCCCGCTGCTGATCGCCGACGCCGGGTTCATGTACGTGGCCAAGATGAGCGGCCAGGCCGGCGCCTACGACCTGTTTACCCCGGACATCGGCGAACTCGCCTTTCTGGCCGACGAAGAGGCCCCGCACCCTTTTTACACCCGGGGCTTTATCCTGCACATGGAAGAGAGAGTCGAGGAGATGATCGACATGGCCTACCGCCACAATAATGCCGCCCGACACCTGCTGGTCAAGGGCCGGCGGGACTACGTGGTCGAAAGAGGTGCCATCAGGACGATTGTCGAGAGGCCGAGCGTGCCGGAACTCGAACCGATCGGCGGCACCGGCGACACGGTGACCGGCATCACCGCCGCCCTGATCCAGGCCGGCCTGGCCATCCCGGCCGCGGCCGAAGCGGCGGCCCGCATCAACCGCATCGCCGGCAGCCTCGCCCGGCCCACCCCGGCGACCCAGGTAACCGACATCATCGCCTGCATCGAGCCCGCGATGGGCGCGGCCGATTTATCTCTTGAATGATCTTGGGGCGTTTGACGATACCTGGGAGAGCAGGCCATTTTCTCGGATTTCCTCAGCCGGCACCGGCCCCTGTGAGGATCAGTGCGAAATACGGCGCCTTTCCCTGTCGGCGCCCGGGCCCCTCGCGCGAGCCTTCCCGGTTGCCAAAGGTTACGGCCGGCGGCTGTTCCTGAGGTAGGGGGTTCAGCCCACCGGCTCGTCACTCTGGTCCTGCGGCTGGACGATTTCACCTTCAACGATATAGATCACTTCCTGGCCGAGGTTGTTGATCAAATCACCGATGCGTTCCAGGTATCGGGAAACCGACAAGAAATGGAGCAGCGCGTCGACCTCTTCGGGGCTCTGCCGGATGCGCTGCTTGACCAGGGCGAGATTCTGCTGGTGCATCGCATTGATTTCCGGCTCCTGGCGCATCACCCTGGCTGCCAGGTCGATATCGAGGTTGATCAGGGCGTCCAGGCTCCGGTTGAGCATGCCGTGAATTCTTCCTGCCATCTCGTCGATATCGAACGGGCAGGCACAGGGCGGCAATGCGGCGAGCGATTCGCAGCGATCGGCGATGCCGACGGCCAGATCGGCGATGCGCTCCA
>CAYSSK010000163.1:0-3925 GCA_964433645.1 uncultured Desulfofustis sp. | reverse complement strand
AGCTGCTCCCTGAAAGAGAGCGGTTCGGCCAGGGTGGTTACCGCAAAACTGTCGAGACCAGCCTTGGCGGCTGCTGCATCGATGGCCGTCTCGAGGCTGCCGAGTCGATCGACGAGGCCGATATCGCGGGCGGCAACGCCGGAATAAACCTTGCCTTGGGCGAGATCTTCGACCGTTTCCATTTTCATGTCGCGCCCTTCGGCAACGATGGTGCGAAATTTTCGATAACCGCTTGCCAAGGTCAGCTCGATAGCCTCCTTGATTTCCGGGACCAGGGGGCGGCTCAGATCGAGGCCCCCGGAAAGGTTGGTGGTGCCGATACCGTCACGGCGGATGCCGAGGTGGGCCAGGCTTTCGTTAAAGGTCGGCAGGGCCATGAAGATACCGATGGAGCCGGTGATGGTGCTCGGGGCTGCCCAGATTTCGTCGGCGTCGGCGGACAACCAATAGGCTCCCGAGGCGGCGATGCTGCCCATGGAGACGAGAACCGGTTTGCCGGACCGTTTCAGCTGCAGGATTTCCTGCCTGATCACCTCCGAGGCGAAGGCCGAGCCGCCGCCGCTGTCGATGCGCAGCACGACTCCTTTGATGGACGGCGTCGTTCGCGCCTGGCGCAGCAGCGAGGTCACCGTGTCGGCGCCGATTATGCCGGCGCTGCTCCGACCCGGCATGATCGAACCTTGAGCCACGATCAGCGCGATTTCAGGCCGCTGTTCGTCGCTGCCGCGATAGGACGGTTCAATCGATTTCAGATAGGTGGCGGTCGATACTATCCGGGGCGTGCCGTCGGTCGTCGAGCCGGCCAGCGTGGCGAGGTAGCTGCTCGTTTCATGGCGATGGCTGAGCCGGTCGACCAGGCCGCTGTTCAGCGCCAGGCGGGCCAGGTCGCCGCCGGCTTCCCGAAGATTGTCAGGGACGCGGTTGATATAGCCGGAGATTGCCTCCGGCTGCAGCTTCCGCAGGGCGGCAACGTCGTCGAGGTATTGAGTCCACAGATCGGTCAGCCAGGCTCGCGACTGAATGCGGTCTTCCGGCGACATCGAGTTTCTGGTCAACGGCTCGGTGGCCGACTTGTAATCGCCCACCTGGAAGACGTGAAACCGGATTTTGAGCTTTTCCAGCAGTTCCCGGAAATAGAAGCGATATACCGAGAAACCGCTCAGGTTGACGCCGCCCATCGGATTGAGCAGAAGCGTATCGGCGTGCGCGGCGAGATAATATTGATCCTGCGTATAATAATCTTCGGCGGCAATCACCGGTTTTCCGCTGTTCCTGAAGCGGGTCAAGGCCGCGCCGATTTCCTGCAGCTGGTTCAGGCCGGCGGCGCCCAGGGGTTCCAGGTCGAGCAGCACGGCGGTAATATTGTCGTCGTCCGCAGCCTGGTCGAGGGCATCGAGAACGTCCTGCAACAGTGTTTCTCCGGGTTGATCGGAGAATCCGAGAAGATCGGCGAGATACGTATCGAGCGGGGCCGCGTCCTGCCGCTGCTCGACGATATTGCCTGAGAGAGTGAGCTTCAGGATACTGTCGGTTGGGATGGTCGTTTCCGTTGAGCGAAACAACGTAACAGCGAGCAACGCGATGCCACCGAAAAAAAGCAGGTTGAAAACGATGGCCCAGAGTGTCCCGAGAATCTTGGCGAGGACCTTGAAAATATTAAAGAGAGCAGCAAAAAAATGTTTCATGTCAGGGCTCGGGTTCGTCTGTGATGCGCGCAGCAAGGGTGACGCCGCCGATCGGTGTGTGCGCTTGGCGCCGCGGCGCACGAAGCGGGGCGGCAGCGTTGGGCGACAAACGGCGGCAGGAAGCGTTCGGGCTGGTGCTGCCGGAGATAATAGCAATCATTTGGGGGCAAGTAAACCAGCTATGTGCACCTGTCCGTCAGCGCTCGGAGTGCTCGGTCCGGAAAGACCCGGATGGATCGGCCGGGGCGGGGAAGGGCAGGGCGAGCTGGCGGGGGCGGCCGGCCGATGCCGCGGTCAGCTTGGCGGCGGTAATCCCGAGCAGGCGGACCTTTTTCCGCCCGACCTCGGTGCGGGTCAGAAGCGGCAGTACGCAGCGGATAATATCTTCGGCGCGGTTCAGCGGCCGGTCGAGGGTGGTCGACCGGGTGACGGTGACGAAGTCCGCATAACGAACCTTCAGGGTCACGGTCTGACAGAACGTGGCCCGACGAGACAGTGACCGACCGACCCGTTCGGCCAGATGGGTGATCACCTCGTTGATGTGGGCCCGGTCGCGGGTGTCTCTTTGAAGTGTAGTTTCGGCGCCGATCGATTTTCTGATTCGCCGGGGTTGAACGACTCGCTGGTCGCGGCCGCGGACCATATGGTAGAAGAATATTCCTTGCTTGCCAAAGTGTTCCACCAGGCCCGGCAGGGACCAGTTCAGCAGATCAGAGCCGCGGGCAATGCCGAGCCGGGTCATTTTCTCGGCGGTGACCCTGCCGACCCCGTGGAAAGAGGCGATCGGCAGTCCGGCCAGGAATTCGGAAGCCACTTCCGGACTGATGACGGCGATGCCGTTGGGTTTGCGCAAATCAGAGGCAATCTTGGCGAGAAATTTGTTAAACGATACGCCGGCTGATGCGGTCAGGCCGGTTTCCTCATGGATCTGCCGGCAGATCAGGCGGGCGAGCACGGTGGCGGAGGGCTCACCCCGGAAATTGTCGGTTACGTCGAGATACGCTTCGTCCAGCGAGAGCGGCTCGACCAGTTCGGTGTAGCGACTGAAGATCTCCATGATCCGAGCCGATATTTCACGATAACGGTCAAGGCGCGGGGCGATGAAGACCGCGTCCGGGCAACGGGCGTAGGCGCGGGCGCTCGGCATCGCCGAGGTGATGCCGAAGGCCCGCGCCTCGTAGGAACAGGCGGCGACCACGCCTCGTGAGCCGGGTCGGCCGCCGACCACCACCGGTTTGCCGATCAGCTCCGGGTTGTCCAGCTGTTCGACGGAAGCATAAAAGGCGTCCATGTCGATATGGATGATCTTTCTCGTCACCGTTTCTCTTCCTCTACCGCCGAGGCTCAACAAGGGCTGTTCATTATCGTCTCGATCTGCTAGAGTTAGGTCGATGTCCAGCGTCTCGACGACGATCTGAGAGCCTGATACACCGACTACTCTACCATGACCGAGCAGAAAAAAAGAGAAATCATCGGCGGGATTTCGCTGTTTCAGGGATTGCCTGTCGATCAGTTGGAGACCATTGGGGCACTGGCCCGAGAAAAGCATTATGGTCGGGGGGAGATGATTTTTTTCGAAGGGGACCCGGGCAACGGCTTTTACCTGATCGCCGCCGGCCAGGTCAAAATCTTCAAGATGAACCCGCTTGGCAAGGAGCACATTCTGCACATTTTCGGGGCCGGCGAGCCGATCGGCGAGGTGGCGGTGTTTCACGGGCAGCCATTTCCGGCCAGCGCCGAGGCGCTGGTGAAGAGCACGCTGCTGTTTCTGCCCCGGCGCGAGTTCGTCGAGCTGATCGAGGTGCACCCGTCGATCGCGCTGAACATGCTGGCCGTGTTGTCACTGCGTCTCAGGCAATTTACCGCGCAGATCGAGAACCTGTCGCTCAAGGAGGTGCCGGCCCGGCTGGCCGGTTATCTGCTTGTTGCCGCGGAGGAACAGCAGAGCGGGGATGTGGTCAACCTCGATATCTCCAAGGGACAATTGGCCAGCCTGCTCGGCACCATCCCGGAAACCCTGTCCCGGATCTTTGCCAGGATGAGCGACGACGGGTTGATCCGGGTGGACGGCCGCTCCATCACCATCCTTGACCGGCAGGCCCTGGCCGACCGTTAATAACCAACAATGAAAATCGTCATCCTGGTCGGCAGAACCGGTCTTGCGGGGGAACTTATTTTCATATAACCCCCATGACTGGAAGTCACAACGAACAATGAAAATCGGCACCGTGGTCGTATGG
>CAYSSK010000162.1:0-3953 GCA_964433645.1 uncultured Desulfofustis sp. | reverse complement strand
GACGCCTGGCTCGATGACGACGGACTCGTTCATTTCCTGCCCCACGATGATTATTTCGGCAGCGCGGCCTTTCGTTACCGGGTGGTGGACACCGAGGGAGGCGCCGGCATCGGCGAGGTGGCGCTGACCATCGCCGGGGTCAACGACGCCCCGGTGGCCGTCGACGATGACGGGCTGGCGGCCTGGAGCAACGACGGCTACGAGAATGTCTATCCCGCTGCGGCCCTGCTGGCCAACGATTACGATGTGGATTTCGAGCCGCTGGCGATCACCGCCATCGGCGCTACGCGCTTCGGCGACGTGAGGCTGGCGCCGGACGGCACCATCTCCTATGTCGCCCCGTCGCCGGACTGGGTCGGTATCGACTCCTTCACCTACCGCATCGCCGACAGCAGCGGCGCCGCCGCGGAAGCCGCGGCCACCCTGGCGGTGAAGGTCAACACCTCGCCCGATGTCTACCCGGAACTGCTCTTTATCAACGAAGACGAGATGGTCGTGCTCGGCCACGATGAACTGCTGGCCAACGACAGCGATATCGACGGTGACGAATTGACCATCGTCGGCGCCGAGGCCGGCGAACACGGCACGGTCGACCTGCGGCCGGACGGCACCGTGCTGTTTCGACCGGAACTCAATTACAACGACAACTATCCGGGCCAGGCCTGGTTTACCTACACCGTTGCCGATGGCATCAGCGAGCCGGTCAGCACCGTCGCCTTTTTTGCCATCGAGCCGGTCAACGACCGGCCGATCCTGACCCCGGAGCGCATCTCGGGGGCGGTCGAGGACAATGCGTTTCAGTTTCGCATCGCCGATCTGCTGACCAACGATAGCGACGTGGAAATGGCCTCGCCCCACGAGCAGGACGCTATCTTTTTTGCCGGTCTCGGCCGTGCCGATCATGGCAGCATCTCCTGCGACACGGACAGCGGCCTGATCTACTACCAGCCGGACGCCGATTTTTTCGGCACCGAGACCTTTTCCTACAGCGTGATCGATTCCTACGGCGCCGTCTCCACCATCGAGTCTCGCATCGAGGTGGCCGGCGTCAACGATCTACCGGTGGTCCAGGAGGATATCGGCTCGCCGGCCGAGGAATATATCTGGAACTACTACAGCACCGCCGGCCTGGTGAGCAACGATTCCGATGTCGACGGCGACCGCTTGAGCATCCACAGCCCGCGAGTCGTCCGGGGCTCTGCCCAGGTTGCTCTGTCCGGCGGCAACCTGGCCGTGAAACCGGCCATCGGCACCGACCGGGTGGTCATCGATTATACGGTATCAGACGGCAACGGCGGCGAGGTGCGCAGCAAACTGACCATCCCGCAGATTCTCGAGCACAATTTCGCGCCGCAGTTCACCAATCGCTACGAGGTCCTGTTCGGCTTCAATATCGGCGGTCACGCGCCGCGAACCACCTTCAGTTTCCAGGTCACCGATGAAAACGGCGGTGACAACTGGGGCCAGCTCGGCGATATCGCCGCCATCTCCGCCGGCCGCCTGAGCACCAACTACCCGTCGGCACGGCTCACCGAGCTCAATAATACCGGCGATTTTCGCTTCGGCTATGGTACCCGGGACCTGGACGAGACTATCGACTACTCCGCCACCTTCACCATCACCGCCGTCGACCGTGCCGGCGCCACCGGCACGATCTTCGTTGATTTCGAAAAGTTGGTTACCCGCAAGGGAGTCTACACCTATCAATACAACCCGGTGGTGCTTGATCTCGACGACGACGGCGCGGAATTGCTGGCCATCGGTGAACAACCGCTGTTTGACTGGTGCGCCGGCGGCGAGCCGGAGCGCTCCGGCTGGGTTGGTCCCGATGACGGTTTTCTGGTCTTCGACCACGACACCGATCGCCAGGTCACCTGGGCCGACGAGATCTCCCTGGTCGGCTACGACCCGGAGGCAACCACCGATCTGCAAGGGCTGCGCGCCTTCGATAGCAACGAAAACGGCCTGTTTGACGCGCAGGACGAGCAGTGGTCCAGCTTTGGCGTCTGGCAGGACAAAAACAGCAACGGCACCACCGATACCGACGAGTTCCACAGCCTCGACGAACACGGCGTCACTGCCATCGATCTGCAGAGCGATGAAACCTACCAGGAAGTGGCCGGCAATCACGTCTACGGCACCACCGTCTGCCACTTGACCGACGGTAGCACCATGCTCGCCGCCGATGTCGGTCTGAGCGGCGGCGAGGTGAGTGTTGATCTTCCGCAAGAGCAGGATAGAGAGGAGCCAAGCGGTCTTACCCAGGATAACACGGCGGAGACGACCCCCTTGCAAGAACCGGCAAGGGAAGCGGCAACGACGGAAGACCCGGAACGGCCGGTCGAGGAGGAAGCAGAACGATCGCCGGATGAGACACAAGAGCCGCCGGCAGATACGAAAGCAGTACGGTCGCCGGAGGTGTCGGAGCGAGCCGGAGATGAAAAAACAGAGCAGCCGGCAGATGATACGCAGGAGCGGACCGTAGATGAAGAAACAGAGCAGCCTGCAGATGATGCGCAGGAGCGGGCGGCAGTTCCGGCGTCACAGGATGCGGCTGATCAACCGGAGATAGAAGAAGCCGCCGACCGTCCAGAAGCGTCACAACCCGCAGATGGTGGCGAAGAGCAGCCATTGTCGGATGCAGACCTCAATCGATTGGCCGCCCAACTGGTCGCTGACATCGCTTCCTGTGCCAGCGATGAAACCGAAATCGGCCAGTTTGTGCCCCCGGAAAACAGTCCGACCCTGGAGGCAGACGTTGCGACCCACCCTGATCTGGAAGAATTGACCGCCTGAACGCAATAAAATGATCCGTTCCGGAGAAAACGAATGAAAGAACTTTTACAGTATTTAAAAGGAAACAAAAACATACTATTCGCTTACAAAATTGACTCGTTCCACCCTCCCAAAAAAGAGAAACAGATCTATTACCCCTTTGATGTCGCCTTCTACTTATCTGAAAGCGAAACATTTTATCTGAATAAGATGGAAATAATCAAAAATATCAGATCAATGCCAAAAGCAGAAGCAATGTGGCTATATTGTCTGAATACATCGCCCTTGAAATTCCAATACGAAACTATTTGCAAAGCAAAAGTGCTGAAAGAAAACAAACGTCATCGACTCCTCTTCGAAGAAGAAGTCTTCAGAAGCTGGGTCACCACGAAATCATTTTATTCGCATCAAAGCGACCGCTTTGATATATAAAAACAAAAATGTGGCAAAAATGGGGACAGTCCCCATTTCTAAAAAAATGGAAAATGGGGACAGTCCCCATTTTTATCCCACTTTTTTGAAGCAACTGACAGGCTATGCCGAGGCAAGCTCGAATTGTTCGTGCCAATTATCCCCATCACATCGTTCAGCGCGGCCATAATAAGCAGCAGGTCTTCACTTGCGATATGGATTATCGGCTCTATCTGAAGAACCTTCGTAAATGGAAAGCTGAACTGGGGTGTAAGGTGTATGCGTTTTGCCTGATGATCAATCACGTGCATCTGGTGATTGATCCCGGAGCCTCTCCGTCCTCTTTGGCAGCGTTGATGAAACGAGTTGCCGGCAGTCAGACACGCTATTTCAATAACAAATTCAATCGCAGCGGATCGCTATGGGAAGGCCGTTTTCGTTCGACCCCGATCGATAACGATCGATATCTGATTGCCTGCTGCCGCTACGTGGAATTGAATCCTGTACGGGCCGGCATAATTAAAGATCCGATAGAATACCAGTGGTCGAGTTATCGAAGCAAAATCGGTTTGAATACCGCCGACTGGCTGGATCTCGATCCTTTCTATCTCGATATGGGAGCAACACCTGAAGAGCGAGGATCAAACTACCGCACTTGGCTCAGGCAAACCTACTCCGATGAAGAACAGCAATTTCTCCGCCATTCATCTCCGCGCCGGCCCGGCCGCCCGAAAAAGGGGACAGTCCCCATTTAAATGGGGACTGTC
>CAYSSK010000161.1:1864-3957 GCA_964433645.1 uncultured Desulfofustis sp. | reverse complement strand
TCCTGCCGATCGCCGCCGGCTACGACATCAGCCCGCTGCACCTGGGCATCATCTTTCTGACCAACCTGCAGATCGGCTATTGCACGCCGCCCGTCGGGCTCAACCTCTTTCTCGCTTCCTACCGCTTCAAGCGGCCGGTCGTCGAGCTGTACCGGGCCACACTGCCGTTTCTCGGCCTGCTGCTGATCACCTTGCTGCTGATCACCTACGTTCCCGTGCTCAGCCTGGCCCTGGTCGATCACTTCGGCTGAGCTCCGGGTCCGAAGAGAGTTCGGCCAGGTGGTTTTCCTTGGTCGTCAGATAGGAGGCGGCGGCCGCGCGGATCTGCTCTTTTTCCCCGTCACGTACCGGGCGCACCGCCGTGGCCGGGCTGCCCATGATCATCGACCCGGCCGGGTAGTGTTTGCCGGGCGGCACCAGGCTGCCGGCGGCGACGATCGAATCCTCCTCGATAACGACGCCGTCGAGCACCACGGCGCCCATGCCGACCAGCACGTTGTCGCCGACGGTGCAGCCGTGCAGCACCACGTTGTGGCCGACGGTCACCCCGTCGCCGACGCTCAGGCGGTGGCTGCTCGTGACATGGAGGGTGCAATTGTCCTGGATATTGGTCCGGCTGCCGACGGTGATCTCGTTGACGTCGCCCCTGACCACCGAGTTATAGAATACCGAACTGTCCCGGCCAAGCCGTACCGCGCCGATGACCCGGGCACCGGGGGCGATGAAGACCCCTTCCCCGAGACTCGGAATTTTTCCCTGATAGCCCATCATGATTATTTTCCCTGGTTTCGTTTCTCGTTTATCGCAGCGGGCCATCCTGTTTCCCTTTTCCGAGCCATTGACTTTACCCGCTGCCCTGCCCATTGTAGCAGAAAACCACCGAGGTGCAGAACATGACGCAGCTTTTTTTTCGAGCCGGGGCCCTGCTGGCCGCGCTGGCCGTCGCGATGGGGGCGTATACCGCCCATGGCGGCTCGTTTGATGAAATCAGCTCGCTGTGGCTGGAAAAGGCGGCGCGCTACCAGATGTATCACGCGCTGGCCCTGATCCTGACGGCTCTTGTCTGCAGCCGGACGGAGCCTGCCCCCACCGCGGCGATCCTGGCCGGCTGGTGCTTTATCGGAGGCATCGCGCTGTTTTCGGGCAGCCTTTACGTCATGGCCTTTTCCCCGGTCAGCGCCGGCCTGATCACCCCGCTCGGCGGCCTGCTCTTTCTGGCCGGCTGGCTGCTGCTGGCCTGGGCCGGCATCGGCCGCGGGTAAGCGGGCGACGGTCCCGTCCCTACCCCTTGATCATCGCCGGCTCGAGCACGCCGACATAGGGGAGATTGCGGTAGTTCTGGGCGTAATCGAGACCGTAGCCGCAGACAAATTCATCGGGGATGGTCATACCGCAAAAATCGATCGGCACCTCGACCAGCCGCCGCGACGGCTTGCTCAGAAAGGTACAGATCTTCAGCGATCGCGGCCGGCGGCGGCTGATCAGGTCGATCACCGTGTTGAAGGTGTGCCCGGTATCGATGATATCCTCCACCATCAGCACGTCCCTGCCCTCGATGGACTGGCCGAGGTCCAGCACCACCTTGACGTCGCCGCTGCTGACCGTTCCTGCCCCGTAGCTGGAGGCCGTCATGAAATCGACGACCAGCGGCAGCTTGATCTGCCGGACCAGGTCGGCCATGAACATGAACGATCCCCGCAGCAACCCGATAACGACCAGGTCGATCTGCTCGACTGACTGATAGGCCGCGGTAATCTCCCGGCCAAGACGTGCCACCACCGCCTCGATTTCCTGCTCGGAAATCAAGACCCGCTCTATCCCGTGCTCCATTGCGACTCCTTACCGATATCCCCGGGGATCGGGCCGTGTACCGGCGCCACCGCCGGGCTGCGGCCACCCCGTTGGTTTCATTTTCCGGCAAGATTACAACATTGTAATGTTCTGGCAAGGTTTTCGTAATAGAGCTGGTGTATGGTAACTGAAGAAATGGGGGACAGGTTTCAACCTGTCCCCCCGGGTTGGTTTACTACCGCGATGGTCGACAGGCCTGGTTGGTTCTCCCGGATGCTGCATCGCGGAGGCCCGGCAGGACG
>CAYSSK010000161.1:0-1764 GCA_964433645.1 uncultured Desulfofustis sp. | reverse complement strand
TCGACAGGCCTGGTTGGTTCTCCCGGATGCTGCATCGCGGAGGCCCGGCAGGACGTCCTTTTCTAGCAAGCGGGGGACAGGTTAAAACCTGTCCCACCGTTGGTCATCAAATAGTTAGCGGAGGACAGGTTAAAACCTGTCCCGCCGTTGGTTGAGATTGCCTATGTATACTGAACCTGAACAGATCCAGTCGGTAGCCGGCGATTCACGGGAAGCCGTCTACCGGACGGTCCAGGAGACCACCGCCCGGATCGATGGTGCTTCAGCCTGGCTGGCCCCGTTGCAGACGGAATTGCGCACGGTGATCGTCGGCCAGGACCACTTGATCCAGCGGTTGCTCGTCGGCCTGCTGACCGGCGGCCATATCCTGCTCGAAGGGCTACCGGGGCTGGCCAAGACGCTGGCCGTCAAGTCCCTGGCCCGGGCGATCCGCACCGACTTCAAGCGAATCCAGTTCACGCCGGACCTGCTGCCGGCCGACATCATCGGCACCGAGATCTACAACCCCCGCGATACCGCCTTCGAAGTCAAGCAGGGACCGATCTTCTCGTCGCTGATCCTAGCCGACGAAATCAACCGGGCTCCGGCCAAGGTGCAGTCGGCGCTGCTCGAGGCGATGCAGGAAAAAGAGGTGACCATCGGCGATACGACCTACCGGCTGCCCGAGCTGTTCCTGGTACTGGCCACCCAGAACCCGATCGAACAGGAAGGCACCTACCCGCTGCCCGAGGCCCAGGTCGACCGCTTCATGCTCAAGGTGACCATCTCCTACCCGACCCCTGCCGAGGAGCGGCGGATTATCGATCTGCGCGACCATGCCGACTCCCGGGTCGAGGTCCGGCCGGTCGCGACCCCGGCCGATATCCTGGCGGCCCGGGCCGTCGTCGATGCCATTTATCTGGACGACAAGGTCAAGAACTACATCGTCTCGCTGGTCTGCGCCAGCCGCGATCCGGCCGCCTACGGTCTCGATCTGGCCCACTATATCGAGTCGGGCGCCTCGCCGCGCGCCACTTTGAATCTCAAGGAGGTATCCCGCAGCCTGGCCTTTCTCGCCGGCCGCGGCTTCGTCACGCCGGACGATGTCAAGGGGGCGGCCCTCGACGTGCTGCGCCACCGGATCCGGCCCAGTTATGAAGCCGAGGCCGAGTCGATCACCGGCGACGATTTGATCCGCACCATCCTCGACACCGTACCGGTTCCCTGACATGCGCGCCAGCCCGCCCATCGATCCCCGCAAGACCAAGGAGATCCTCAGCAAGGTCCGGCGGATCGAAGTCCGCACCCGTCGCCTGGTGGCCGACAGCCTGGCCGGCAGCTACCAGTCGGTGTTCCGCGGCAGCGGCATGAATTTCGACGAGGTCAGGGCCTACGTGAGCGGCGACGAGATTCGCTCCATCGACTGGAACGTCACCGCCCGGACCGGGACGCCGCACGTCAAGACGTTCGTCGAGGAGCGGGAGCTGACCATCATGCTGCTGATCGACATCAGCGGCAGCGGCGATTTCGGTTCGACGAGCTGGTCCAAGCGGGAAATGATGGCCGAGCTCGGCTCGGTCCTGGCCTTTTCGGCGGTGCGTAACAACGACAAGGTCGGCCTGGTGTTGTTCAGCGATTTCGTCGAACTCTATATCCCGCCGGCCAAGGGCCGCTCTCACATCCTGCGGGTGATCAGGGAGATCCTCTATTACCGGCCGCGCGGCCGGCAAACCAGCTTGACGGCGCCGCTTGATTTCATGGTCGAGGTGCGCAAACGAAAAGCCG
>CAYSSK010000160.1:0-4283 GCA_964433645.1 uncultured Desulfofustis sp. | reverse complement strand
AAAATTTTGAGCATAACGCAGAGTTTGGGCGAAAAGATTGTTTTGCAAATGGCTCAGTATAATTGAATAACTATCAGAGTTCTGAACGATACAGGAGGATTACTGTGGCACAGTCGGCAGTAAAGAAAAACGAGATTATCGAGAAATTCAAAACGCACCCGTCGGATACCGGTTCGTCAGAAGTCCAGATTGCCCTGCTGACCAAGCGCATTCAATACCTGACCGAACACTTCAAGGTGCATGCGAAAGATCATCATTCTCGCCAGGGGTTGCTCAAACTGGTCGGGCAACGACGGAGTCTGCTCGATTATCTCAAGAAAAAAGACATCGGTAAGTACCGGGAACTGATCAAGGAACTGGGCATACGCAAGTAATACTTTCCTGCCAGCCAATCGTGTCTCCTGTCGATGCGGAAACAAAGCGAGCAGCAGGCCGCCGTCGTTTTTGCTGCGGCAAAGACAGATATCTCTGTTCCGGGTATGTCGCTCCACCGGTTGTGGTGACGACTGCCCGGATCCGTCGTTTTTTTCTCTGTATACCAAGAATAAAGAGTATGAAGCTGTTCCGCAATGGGGCGGAATGGTCCGCGATGAAATTATCTCAGATCGTTTCATTAAAGCAGGAAAATCCGTTCGGTGGATAATCCGATCGGAGAACATCGGACCCGAAACCGGGTCTGAATCATGGAGAATACATGATGCAAACAGTTGAAGCCACTATTGGAACGAAAACCATTTCCATTGAGACCGGTAAATTGGCAAAACAGGCCTCCGGGTCGGTTGTCGTGCGCTGCGGCGAAACGGTCGTACTTGTTACCGCTGTCGGTGATAAACGCAACAAACCGGAACTGGGTTTTTTGCCGCTCACCATTGAATACCAGGAAAAGATGGCCTCGGTCGGCCGCATTCCCGGTAACTATTTCCGCCGCGAGATCGGTCGGCCAAGTGATCGCGAGGTCCTGACCTGCAGGATCATCGATCGGCCGCTGCGGCCGCTTTTTGCCGACGGCTACAGCGCCGAGACCCAGGTCATCGCCTCGGTCCTGTCGGCCGACCAGGAGCATGAGCCTGATATTCTTGCTCTGACCGGGGCCAGTTGCGCCCTGATGCTCTCGGATATCCCGTTTGGTGGTCCGGTGGCCGGCGGCCGGGTCGGCTATGTCGATGGTGCGTATGTGATGAACCCGACCATGACCGAGTTGGAACAGTCGACGATGGATATCGTCGTGGCCTGCACCGAAAAGGCCGTGGTCATGGTCGAAGGCAAGACCGGCACCCTGGCCGAAGAAGTCGTTCTCGAGGCGATTTTCTTTGCGTTTCAGCAATTGCAGCCCCTGATTGAAATTCAGAAACAACTGCAGGTTGGCAACGGCAAGGAAAAACGGGTCGTCGAGCCGAAAACCATCGATGAGGCGCTCTACCAGCAGGTTGTCGATCGCGCCTCGGAGCGGATGGACACGGTGATTGCAACGCACGACAAGATCGAGCGCAGCCGCGCCTACGACCAACTCGTCAACCAGCTTATCGAGGAGATGGATCCCGACGGCGAGCGCAGCGGCGAGATCGCCGATCTTGTGTCGCGCTTCCGCAAAAAGCAGATGCGGGCGATGATCGTCGAACAGGACCAGCGTATCGACGGCCGCGCCTTCGACGCGGTCCGGCCGATCAGCTGCGAGGCCGGATACCTGCCGCGAACCCACGGCTCAGCGCTGTTTACGCGCGGCGAGACCCAGGCGCTGGTCACCGCCACCCTGGGCAGCGAGCGTGATCAGCAGCGGGTGGAAACCCTGGGCGGTGACGAGAACAAGCGGTTCATGCTGCATTACAACTTCCCGCCGTTTTGTGTCGGCGAGGTGCGGCGCATGATCGGTCCGTCCCGTCGCGACATCGGCCACGGAACGCTGGCGATGCGCGGTGTTGAAGCGGTGCTGCCGCCCGAGAGTGAATTTCCCTATTCGATCAGGGTGGTCTCCGAGGTCCTCGAGTCCAACGGCTCGTCGTCGATGGCCACCGTCTGCGGCGGCAGTATGGCGCTGATGGATGCCGGTGTGCCGATCTCCGCGCCGGTGTCGGGTATTGCCATGGGACTGATCAAGGAAAACGACAAGGTGGTGATTCTCTCCGATATTCTCGGTGATGAGGATCACCTCGGTGACATGGATTTCAAAGTCGTCGGGACTGCCGAAGGGGTCACCTCGCTGCAGATGGATATTAAGATCGACGGCGTCGATCGGGACATCATGGGCAAGGCACTGGCCCAGGCCAAGGCCGGTCGGCTGCATATCCTCTCGGAGATGAGTAAAGGTATCTCGGAAGCACGCAAGGAAATTTCCGCCTATGCGCCGAAATTTCACTCCCTGCAGATCAACCCCGACAAGATCAGGGATCTGATCGGCCCCGGCGGCAAGGTGATCAAGGAGCTGTCGGCCGACTACGAGGCCAAGATCGAGGTGGAGGACAGCGGTCTGGTCAAGATCTTCACCATCGACGGCACCAACTTCGAGGAGTTGCTCTACCGGATCAAGACGATCACCGCCGAACCGGAAATCGGGGCCGTTTACAAAGGGGTGGTCAAGACCATCAAGGACTTCGGCGCGTTTGTCGAGATCCTGCCCGGAACCGACGGCTTGGTTCATATCTCGGAGCTCGACAAGGGCCGGGTCAACAAGGTGACCGATGTTGTCAAGGAAGGCGACGAGATCGACGTGAAAGTCCTGGAGATCGACGGCCGCGGCCGCATCCGGCTGAGCCGGAAGGCCCTGCTGGAGGACTGATCTGATCGGCAGGACCGGTGCACGGTGTTCGGCGGTCCTGCCTTCCCCCTCCATGGAGCGATGGTCATGACGTCTTCTTCCGCCGGCCGGGTGGTCGTTGCCGTGCATTGGCTCGACCGCGAAAAGAGCGGCGACCTGCCGCTGCCTTCCTATGAAACCGACGGAGCGGCCGGCATGGATATCTGCGCCGCGCTGGACGAGGATCATCTGCTTCACCCCGGCGAGCGAACCCTGGTGCCTACCGGGCTGGCGGTCGCTATCCCGCCAGGCTATGAAATCCAGGTCAGGCCGCGCAGCGGACTGGCCGTTCGTCATGGCGTGACCATCATCAACGCCCCCGGCACGATCGACTCCGACTATCGGGGTGAGGTCAAGATCGCGCTGGTCAATTTGGGGCGTGAGCCCTATCTGATCAAACGCGGCGACCGCATCGCCCAATTGGTTGTCACGCCGGTTGTCGCCGCCAGCCTGGAGGTCCACGAGCAACTCGAGCCGACCCGGCGCGGGGACGGCGGCTTCGGTCATACGGGGGTGCGCTGATGCGGTTTTCCGTTCTCGGCAGCGGCAGCGGTGGTAATTGCGTCTATGTCGAGAGCAACGGGACCGCGCTGCTCGTCGATTCCGGTTTTTCGGGCCGGCAAATCGCGGCCCGCCTGGCGTTAATCGGCCGCTCCGTGGAATCGCTGGCCGCCGTTTTCATCACCCACGAACATCAGGACCATGTCAGCGGCGCCGGGGTGTTGTCCCGGCGTTGCCGAATCCCGCTCTTTGCCAATGAACGGACGTATCAGGGAGCCGGCAAGACGCTGGCCAAACCGTTTCGCCGCGATGAATTTCAAACCGGCGAGGCCATCTGTTTTCGCAATCTTGAAATCCGGTCTTTCGCCATTTCCCACGATGCCGGCGATCCGGTCGGTTTTGTCGTTGATGACGGCGTTCACCGCCTCGGCATCTGCACCGACACCGGGGCGGTGTCCCGGTTGGTCAGGCGCCGTCTGAGCGACTGTCAGGCGCTGGTCCTGGAGTTCAATCACGATCCGTTGCTCCTGAAAAACGGCCCCTATCCGCCGGCCCTGCAACAGCGGGTGCGCTCCAGCCGGGGGCACCTGTCCAACGGCGAGGGCGCCGAGTTGCTCGCGGCGCTCCATCACCAAGGCTTGCAGCAGGTGGTGCTGGCCCATCTCAGCGAGACCAACAATCTGCCGGAGCTGGCCTACCGGGAAGCGGCGGCGGTGCTGCACCGCGATAACCGAAGCGGTATCCTTGATTGTGCCTGCCAGACAATCCCGACCCGGCTCTTCGAGCTGGCCTGAAAACTTCTTTTCCTCTGTTTCTAAAACGTCTTCCGAGTGCTCCGGGAAGCCATCAGCGCGGAGAATCAGGCAGCAGCCAAGCAGCCGGGGGGAGGGGAGGGTGGGTCAGCCGTCTTGCCGCGACGACAATTGTCATTGCTCGTTTTGATTTCCGGTCAGTGCGGTTTTATATGAAAATCAGTTCCCCGGGCTGGTTG
>CAYSSK010000159.1:0-4356 GCA_964433645.1 uncultured Desulfofustis sp. | reverse complement strand
CGATGCAGCCTCCGAGAGAACCAACCAGCCCGGGGAGATGATTTTCATATAAAAACTTTCCAGGCAAGGCAAGTTTGACCCGGCCTTCATTTGCCTTTCACTTAAGCCGCATGAGAGAGGCGCACGGAATGATAGCCTCGTGGTCGGATGGACTGAGGATCATAAGACCGTCGCACGATGGGGCGTGCTGCTCCCATTCTTCGTCGGAAACGACTAACGCTATCGTTGCCTGACCAGCCAGATGATACAGACAACCGCCGCCCCGAGGCCGTCGGCGAGCAGGTCGCCGAAACTGGCATCGCGGCCGGGCACGAAGGATTGGTGCAGTTCGTCGGAGATCCCGTAACAGAGGCAGACCGCCCAGACGAGGATCGCCGCCCGCCGGGGCCGGCCGATCAACAGCCGGTCCGGCAGCGCAATCAGGGTCGCGGCGGCGAGCAGACCATAGGCCACGGCGTGGGCGATCTTGTCGGCACCGGCAAAGACGGACAGCTGCAGGCTGTCGCCCGGCTGGGCGGAAACAAAGAAGATGATCCCCATGACACCGAGCATGGGGACCACCCGAAGAACAGGACTCATCGTCCCGCCGAATCTTCCTGCTGCTCCCGGCCGGGATCGATATGCAGCCCCTGCCGCACGGACGGCGGAAATTTTTTCGCAACCCGCCTGATCGCGGCCGACACTTCCCGGACCGGGCAATCCTGGAGCACCTGGTCGCTCCGATCGTTGTAGGCGGTCAGCACCAGTTGCCGATCGACCACCCGGAAGGTATGGCTCCACTCGACCTCGATGGTCTCCGGATCCTCGTTGATCTCCGGCGACACTGTCTCGCCGTCCTGCGCTACCTGCACGCAATCCGCCTGAGTCACCTCGAGCAGCCAGGCGTTGCCGCGCTCGGTGGCAAAAAGCACGAAGACCCCCAGTTCGTTGATCACCTGCTGGTACTGCTGCGCCGACCGGCGGATCCGTTCAACGGCCTGGGTCAGGATGCCCTGACCCGGCTCGACCGCCGGTGCCGGCGTCCGGGGCTTGCGGGCGCAACAATGCTTGTATTTTTTGCCACTGCCGCAGGGGCAGCGCTCATTTCTACCGATTTTTGCCATTGCAACTCTTCGCGTCATTCACGTTTTCCGAGAACCCGGCCACTCCTTCTCCCGGCCACCTTAGGAGCACTTGCTGTAACCGCAGGCTTTGCAGGTCTCACACCCCTCTTCGAAGACGAGCTGGCCGGCGCATTCCGGGCAGATGCTGGCAAAGCCGTACTGGGTCCCGGCCATGAAGGACTTGAACAGCTTGCCCAGCTGCGCCGGCAGATCGAGCATGTGTCCGCTGGAGCGGTCCAGCTGCTTGATGATCTCGTTCATCGGCACGTCAAAGCGCAGCGCCAGAGAGACGAGCCGGCAGGTCGTGGTCCACATCGTCGATTTATCCTTCAGATCGATCCGATTGTCAAAGGGGAATTTGGCAAACACCTCCATCGGCTTTTCGTCTTCATCGAAGCAGACGATGATATAGACCGATTTCTGATCCTGGTCCTTGACCCGGTAACGCTTGGCGAGCAGCACGTCGGGCAGGTTGCGCTTGCCGTTGCTGCTGACCACCGCCGTCGGCGCGGACGATTCCGAACGCTCCTTGGTGTTGAGCACCTGGGAGTCTCGGGAACCGTCGCGATAGACGGTAAGCCCCTTGCAGCCGAGATTGTAGCCGAGGATATAAGAATGTTTGACGTCGGCCCTGGTCGCCGTGGCCGGCAGGTTGATGGTCTTGGAAATCGACGAGTCAACCCCGCTGTTCTGCAGGATGCCCTGCATCTTGATATGATCGTCGGGGCTGATATCCTGGGCGGTGCGAAAAATCTCCTGCCATCTCTGCGGGATCTCCGGATGGCCGATAACGGTGCCGCTGTCGGCCACCTTGTGCATCAGCTCTTCGGAGTAAAAGCCTTCGGCCTTGGCCACCTGCTCGAAATATTTATTGATCAGGATGAGCCGGTCGCCGTCCATCACGTGCTTGATCATCACGATGGAAAAGTACGGCTCGCAGCCCGAGGCGCAATCGGCGATCATCGACACGGTGCCGGTCGGCTGAATCGAGGTCAGCGCCGCGTTGCGCCGGGCCGGATAATCGTTGACGGCGGCATCGTATGCGGGAAATGCGCCCTTTTTCTCGGCGATGCGGATCGATTCGGCCTCGGCGGCGTCGCGGATGAACTGCATCACCTCGGCGGCGGTGTTGCGACCAAAATCGCTCGCATACGGGATACCGAGTTGGATGAGCATATCGTGCAACCCCATGATGCCAAGACCGATCTTTCGTGTCTTCAGGGTCATCTCCTCGATTTCCGGGATCGGAAACCGGTTGCAGTCGATCACGTTGTCGAGAAAGACGGTGGCGGTGTGCACCGTCTGCTCCAGACGCTCGTAGTCGATGGCGCCGTCGGTGACAAAGCGCGCCAGGTTGATCGAGCCGAGGTTGCAGCTCTCGTAAGGCAGCAGCCATTGCTCGCCGCAGGGGTTGGTCGCCTCGAACAGGCCGAGTTGCGGCGTCGGATTGCCCTGGTTGGCGGCATCAATGAACAATACCCCGGGCTCACCGTTGAGCCAGGCCAGATCGACGATCTGCTCGAACACGTCACGGGCCCGCAGCGGCCTGATCGGCTCGCCGGTGGCCGGCTCGATCAGGTCGTACTCGCCGTCCTCGGTCAGCGCGGTCATGAAGGCATCGGTAATGGCGACACTGAAGTTGAAATTGTTGAATTTCTCCTGATCCTGCTTGGCGGCGATGAAATCGAGGATATCCGGGTGATCGATACGCAGCACGCCCATATTGGCGCCGCGCCGCTTGCCCCCCTGTTTGATCGTCTCGGTGGCGGCGTCGAACACCGCGGCAAAGGACAGCGGCCCGGAGGCCACGCCCTGGGTCGAGCGGACCGACGCGTTTTTCGAACGCAGACGGGAAAAACTGTAGCCGGTGCCGCCGCCGGTCTTATGCACCAGCGCCCCGTTGCGGATCGCCGAGAAAATACCGTCCATCGAGTCGGGCACCGGCAGCACGAAACAGGCCGACAACTGGCCGAGATCGGTGCCGGCGTTCATCAGGCACGGCGAGTTGGGCAGGAAATCAACGCGGTAGATCATTTCAAAAAATCGCCGGCGCAGCTCCTCGAAGTTGGCAGGCCGCTCGCCGGCCTCGGCAACGGCATCGGCCACGCGACGGCACAGCGTTTCCCAGTTCTCGAGCGGGGTGCCCTCCTGGTCCTTCAAATAATAACGCCGCCTGAGGACGGTTTCCGCTGTTTCGGTAAGCGTCTGTGCGGGAATGTCTGCTGTCATGACGTGTTCTCCCTGGTAATGCGGCTCGAGCATGATAACACCAACAAAAAAATATGATAGATGAGATGCGGGAACGAACGTTTCCGAGACGAACGATCACTCAGCTTATACACCACATTTATTGCTCTCTCAACCCCAAACTACAACATATTGTGGAAATAGCAGAATAACGACAGAACTTCGAGGGGAAAAGCGGGATCCCGCGTTTATTCTTCGAGGAGCTCCTCGAGATATTCGATATTTTGCCGGGCAATCCGCAGCAGCGACAGGTTCTCGCCTTCGCCCTGATGGCCTTCCGGCGGCAAGGCCGTCGCCTCGGTGCCGATCTCGATGAGCCGGCGATACATCTCGATCGCGTGCCGGTAGTCGCCCTCTTTCTGGTAGACGACGCCGAGGTTGATCAGCGCATACGGATTCGTCGCATCGATCAGCAGCGCTTTTTTCCAGATAGTTGCGGGCCAAGACCAGGTCATCGGCGCGCAGCACCGCGGCGATATTGGGGAAGGTGATGTCGCCGATCTTGATGCCTTCCTTGAGCACGCCGAGGGTGAAACCGGTCGGCAGGCTCGGGTTGTCCGGGTCGGTGATACCGGGGATAGTGGCGAAGGCCGGCTCGCCGCTAAAGCCGGTGACATTTGAGGAAAAGCGTGATGTCGACGTTGTCGAAATCGATGGTGATGTAGCGCTCCCCCGCCGGCTCCGGGGCAACAACATTCCCGGCACCGGGCGGCGCAACAAAGAAAAGGCAGCTGATCATCATGATGATCAGGCAGAGCCGCAGTGGCAAAACAATTTGGCAATTTGGGAAAACTTCGCGGCAATCATCGGCAGCGCCCGTGCAATATCCTCGTGCAACGTCTTTCTTTCGCTGGTCATTGTATTCAATTCTGAACGGTTAATAAACCTTTCAATGACGATTGGCGACAATTTTCCGTCGCACCCGCCGCCGCACGACGGGAAGAGCGACCGTCAATTACCAAAAAGAACTTTATGATGATCTCGCTGATGATTTTTGTTACACTGT
>CAYSSK010000158.1:0-4559 GCA_964433645.1 uncultured Desulfofustis sp. | reverse complement strand
GAAGTCACAACGAACAATGAAAATAGGCTCCGTGGTCGGAAGGGCCGGCCAGTCCTGCCTCCGGCTGCTGCGCTGCGGCCTGATCGGCTGGCCTCCGAGGCCGGCAGACAGGCCATCCATGGCCTGGCCGCCGGCTGCGGACGTCCTGTCCGCAGCCCTTCGGGCCTGATTCTCCGGCCTGCCGGGCCTTCGCGATGCAGCCTCCGGCAGGACCGGCCAGCCCGGGGGGCTGATTTTGCCATAAACGATGGGGATGAATCGTTTTCAACCATTACGGTAATTCAAATACAGAATCACACCTCTATTGGCCAGAAGTATACCCAAAATTACCAAAACAAACCAGAAAGGAGGAGTGCGCAGCTATCGATGGTGACGAGTGCACCTGTCCGGCCTGCCCTATCCGGGATGTTTCCGGCTCCGGGCCGAAAGGGGCATCATTTACCGGCGAGGCAAGAAGGGGAGGATCAAGGGGGAAACAGAACCCACCGTTCGGCAGGGAAGCGAGGGGGTGAGATGAGAGCCTGCGGCGAGTTCTGTTTCATTGGCAGAATCGGCGGCAATCATCTGCGGCAATGGCCGTCGATAGGAGTCTACTACTTTGTGGAAACTATGGTACCTGAGGCGCGCCGTGTCAAGTTCGGCACCCCGATCCCGGGAAAGATCTGCTCTCCGCCGGCCAAACAGCTCGATAATCTTGTCTCTTGCTCGATATTTTGTTACACCTGACAGCAGACTGGAGAAACCGACGACCGAAGCACCCCGTCGAGGACGGAGCAGATTTCGGAACATCACTTGACATTTCATCCTCTTGCATGCCGGCGGGTATGAACAAAGCTACTGCTCAGAAAACCGGAACAACCTTTCAGGCCGGGACTTCCGAGTATGCAGTCGTCTGCTGTGACGCCGAGGACACGATTGTCTCCTGGGATGCCCAAGCCGAGCGGCTCTTTGGCCGGCGCCACACCGACGTCCTTGGCGAAAATCTCTTTCGCCTGATCCTCGCCGCACCGGCCGACAAACCCAACGACGAATCATCACGGCTCAGCGATCTGTTCCGCCAGCATCGCAAGGAAATTTCGGTCACGATCAAACTCAACGAACACGTGGTCTCTGCCGATGGCCAGCGGTTTCCCGTCGAATTGATCATCTCGCCGCTGCCCGGCAATGAATTCTTTACCATTTTCATCCGCAACCTGACCCTGATCAAAAAGCAGCAGGACGCGCTTATCGACCGAGCCGTTCAATTCGAAGTCGTCAACACGGTTCTGAACATGTCGTTGGAACCGTCGCTGCTCAAAGACCGCTTGCAATCGATTCTCTCTTATGTCATTTCCCTCGAACAGCTCGACCTGCTGCCGATGGCCGCGCTGTTTCTGGTGGAACAGGACACCCAATCACTCAGCCTGAACGTGACCGTCGGCCTCGACCGGGATCAGCTCCAACACTGCAACCGGATCGCCTTCGGTCACTGCTATTGCGGCACGGCGGCCATTACCAACAAATTGCAATTCATTGACGGAACCATTGCCGCGACCAAACATGTCTCACCACAGCAGATTGCCCACGGCCACTATTGCGTGCCATTTGCCGCCCATGGCATCGTCAACGGCGTGATCTGTTTTTTTGTTCCCGATTCACACCGCAAGAACAACCGCCACGAAGAACTGCTGGTCGCCGTCAGCGAACTGATCGGCAAGATCATCGACAGCCAGAAAATGGATCTGCAATTGATCAATCTGGTCAACGATCTGCGCTCCTCGATCATCGCTCTCCGGGCAGAAAAACAGTTTTCCGACTCGATTATTCAAGGACTGGAGCACGGCCTGATCATCACCGACCAGGACGGGGTCATCCAAAAAGCCAATACGGTCGCCCAGGATATCCTGCACCTATTTTCGGCCGAACTCGAAGGCCGGACCCTTGAAGAGATTATCGGCGCGGAACACACCAGACGCATCCTCTCTTCCCGGAAACCACTCACTCCGGGCGAGGAAAAAGAGCTGGTTCTCTCCGCCGACAATGGCGACGAGTTGATCGTCCGCTATTCAGTCGTCGAACGGACCGGCCATCGAGGCGAGCCGATCGGCATGATCATCTCCTTGACAGATATCTCGGAGTGGCGCTCCGTCAGAAGAGAGATGGAAAAGATGAACCGGCTGTCAACGGTGGCCGAAATCGCCTCGGCCGTGGCCCATGAGGTTCGTAATCCCCTGGCCGGCATCAAGATCATGGCGCAGTCCATCGAAGAAAACTCCTGCAGCGACGAAGAGCGGGGGGAATGCGCGCAACGGATCATCCGGCAGGTGGACCGGCTCAACGAACTGCTGACCGATTTCTTTTCCTACGCACGCCCGGTCGTACCCAAAAAGCAACCGACCTCTCTACAGAATATCCTTTCCGAGATCAAGCCCTTGATTATCAACAAGCTGGTCAAGCAACGAATCTCGCTCCTTGAAGCGTTCGAAAAAGACCTGCCGCTGGTCATCGCCGACCCCAATCAGATCCAGCAGGTTTTTCTCAATCTTTTCCTCAACTCCATCGATGCCATCAAGCAGGAAGGCACCATCGAAATTGGCGCCTCGGTCCTCGCTGGTCAGAAACTGGCCAGGTATCGCAAAAAGAACCACCTGCTGACCAAGAGTTCCCGCTACGTACTGGTCACTTTTAAAGATAACGGAGCAGGGATGTCGCACGCTGCCGCAGAAAAAGTCTTCGAACCGTTCTTCACCACCAAGTCGAATGGCTCCGGACTCGGAATGTCCATCGTCTACCGGACCCTGAAGGAAAACGATGCCGGCATCAGTGTCCAGAGCGCCGAGGGCAAGGGAACCACTTTTACCATGTATTTCAAGGCCTGCTGACCATGGGGTCCATTCTCATCGTCGACGATAATGAAGACCTGTGCTTCTCCCTTGCCACCGTGGTCAAAAAACAGGGCTTTTCCGTGACGACAGCGGCCACCGGTCGCCAGGCACTGACCCTGGCCCACTGCTCCATCATTGATCTCGTCTTTCTCGATATCGGCCTGCCCGATGCCCACGGCATTTCCCTGATCGCTCGCCTGCGGGAGACCTCACCGGATATCGGCATCGTCATGCTGACCGGTATGAACGATGCAAAAACCGCCGTCGAAGCGCTTAAAGCCGGAGCACTCGACTATATTGTCAAACCGTTCGACATGATTGAGTTTACGTCTGTCCTCAAGCGGCTCATGCAATCGCGGCTGATGGAAAAAAAAGCCGTGCTCGAACGCCAGGAGGCAGCCACGGAGTCGATCATCGGTACGTGCGAGCCGATGCGGCAGGTGCATCAGGCGATACAAACCGCCGCGACGGTCGACTCTCCCGTGCTGATCACCGGTGAAACCGGTACCGGTAAAGAAATGGCAGCCAGATCGATCCACAACGGCCGGCACAGGCAAAGCGGTGTTTTTGTCAAAGTCGATTGTGGCACCTTGTCGGCAAACCTTATCGAATCGGAATTGTTTGGATACGAGCAAGGCGCCTTCACCGACGCCCGAGTCGCCAAAAAGGGGCTCGTTGAAATGGCCAGCGGCGGCACCTTGTTTCTTGACGAAATCGGCAATCTGCCCATTGAATTGCAACCAAAACTGCTCCGCCTGATCGAAGAGTCGACCTTTCGCAAGATCGGCGGGTTGAAAGACATTACCGTGCAGGTGCGGATCATCGCGGCAACGAACAGCGACCTGAAAGAAGAAATCGCTGCCGGCAGTTTCCGGGAGGATCTCTTTTATCGCCTCAATGTGCTGCCGTTGCCGCTTCCTCCTCTTCGGGAGCGGGGCGATGACATTGTCTTGCTGGCCGATTTCTTCCTGCATCGTCTCAATCAGGAGATGAAAAAAAATATCAAAGGGTTTACCGACTCTGCCGCAAAGGCCCTGCGCCACTATCACTGGCCGGGCAATATCAGGGAGTTGCGTAACCTGCTCGAACGAGAGGTCATTTTTCACCGTTCCGGCTGGCTGTCTCTTCCCGGACTCTGTCAGCACCAACTCGACCGGCAGCATGACGAGGCAGACGAGTTGGTCACGCTGAAAGAGGCCGAGTTGCGACATATCCGCCACGTCCTGCAGAAAACCGGCAACAACAAATCACAGGCGGCCCGCGTTCTGGCCATCTCCCGGACCACGCTCAGGCAAAAACTGGCCGAGGCACACGACCAAAAGTGATCACTTTTTAACCACCTGGTCAGTTTCTTGCCATCACTCATTTCCCCCGCCCCATCCCCCCGCTCTGCTTCTGTCTCTATAATATTTTTTTTATATCAACTGCTTATGATATTTTTTAAAAATGTTGTTCTCCGGTACGGTAATTGAAAGCATTCGTTCATGCCGGAGAGTCACAGCAAATGATGAACATTTCCGCTCCGATCGGCTGGGTTGATCGGTTCTGCCGGAAGTTGCATCGCGGAGATCCGGCGAGGCTCAGAACCGGACCCGAAGGGGTGCGAAAAAGACGTCCGCAACCGCCTTTCCAACACCGATCCGCGAACGGGACGATTTGTCCCGACGGCAGGGACGGGGGAAACCATGAGGAACC
>CAYSSK010000157.1:0-4597 GCA_964433645.1 uncultured Desulfofustis sp. | reverse complement strand
CCGGCCCGGCTCGCCGGCCGGCCCGTGCTTCAGGACCGCGGCACACTACTTGATTCCCCGGGGGGTGTCAATAGGTTTTTGGAATTGTTTTGGTGGGTAAAAAAACATTGGCCTGTTGCACCAGCTGTTGCTATTGTTCTGCCCTTATAGCACAAAATAAATTCAAACCTGCCACCTGCTCCCATTGTGGATAACGATGGATCCAAAAGCCGAGATGCTGCGTAACCTGCCAAAGGTTGATGAATGTCTGCTGGAATTGTCCGATTTCATCGATCGGCACGGCGTGCCGATCCGAATCGCCAAAAAAGCCGTCCACATAGCAATCGATCGGGTCAGGAAAGATATCCTGGCAGGCGGCGGCGCCGATGCGCCTGCCGATCTTCCTGCGTGGAGGCAGCGTTTCATCGATTTGATCGAGCAGTTGCAGCGGCCTCGCTTTCGCCGGGTGATCAACGGTACCGGTGTCGTCGTGCACACCAACTTGGGCCGCTCACTTCTGTCGGCGGCGGCGGTCGAGCAGCTGGTTGGCGGCGCCGGTCATTACAGCAACCTCGAGTTTGACCTGCAGAGCGGCGCGCGTGGCAGTCGGTATGCGCTCGTGGAAGACATTATCTGCGATCTGGTCGGGGCCGAGGCCGCGTTGGTGGTCAACAACAATGCCGCCGCGGTGCTGATCGCGCTGGATACGATCGCCAGCGGCCGGGAAGTTATCGTTTCCCGCGGGGAACTCGTCGAGATCGGCGGTTCGTTTCGGATACCCGACGTGATGGCCAAAAGCGGGGCCGAACTCGTCGAAGTCGGAGCAACCAACCGCACTCACCTCTCCGATTATGCAGGCGCTGTCTCCGAACGTACCGGACTGCTGTTGCGGGTCCATACCTCTAATTTCAGGATGATCGGTTTTACCGCCAAGGTGCCTGCCCGGGAGTTGGTCGCCCTCGGGCGTAAAACGGGAATAGCAGTGATGGAGGACCTGGGCAGCGGTTCACTGATCGATCTGGAGCGCTTTGGGCTGCCGGTCGAACCGACTGTTCAGGAGGTCCTCGCTGCCGGTGTTGATCTGGTTACCTTCAGCGGTGATAAATTGCTCGGCGGACCGCAGGCTGGGATCATCGTCGGCCGAAAAGATCTGGTGGACCGGATTAAACGCAACCCGCTCAATCGGGCGATGAGAATCGACAAATTCACCCTTGCATCCCTGGAGGCTACTCTTCGCGCCTATTACGATGAATCGATCGCCTGCGAGCAGATTCCAACGCTGCGGATGATCGGCGAGTCTCCGGCAACCATCAAGAAACGGGCCGGCCGGCTGCTCAGAAGAATCGGCAAGAAAGCGGCAGGCCATTGTTTTTTCTCGCTCGTTTCGACCATTTCCCGGGTCGGGGGCGGGGCGCTGCCCGAATATGGACTGGACAGCTGGGCGGTTCAGCTGCAGCCGATGGTTGTTCCGGTGAGCAAGCTGGAAAAGGATTTCCGCCGTTTACCGGTTCCGCTGATCGGCAGGATTGAACATGATCGATTCCTCATTGACCTGCGGACGATCCAGGACGATGAAACCGCTTTGCTTGCCGATCAATTGGTTGCGTATTTCTTGTCGGCCCGGTGAGTATGCGTACCACTTCTTTTCCGGTCTCACCGGTCAACCGGCCGCTCTGTCTCAACGACTTCAGTTTGCTTGTCTCCCGTTTCAGGGCAGTGCTCTTTGGTCTGGTGCCAACGGCAGGCGACGCCCGTTTTCTGCTGATCGGTGCTGACGCCTTACCGATTGACGGCAAACCGGAACCGCCGGAGCTTGGCGCCGCCAGGTATGCCGCGAAGACCGGTCTACCACAGAAAGCGGGGACGAATACCCTTATTTTTCCGATATGCCCGGTCGAGAAAGGCGTGTTGGTGGCCGAGGTCTCCGACGTTGATCCGCTCGTACGGGAAAAAGCCTCTGCGGAGTGGTTGGCCGAGACCGGTCAGGCTCTTTGCCATGAGTTAAAAAGGATCAAAGGGGAATCGCTCGACCCGGTGACGGGGCTTTACGGCTGCAATTTGTTTTTCGAAGCCGTGACGGAAGCAATCGACAGCCCCGATCTTCACCTCGTGCTGATCGAGGCGCAGCCTCCATCACGCTCTCTTCGTGATCGTTTTTCTCCGGTTTTAAACACCGCCTCTCTGCTGAAAAACTATAATCGTCGGTCTTTTCCGCTCTTTCACCTGGGAATGGCTGTTTTTGCCATTCTCGTGAGCGATCAGCAGCGAGCAATGCTTTCATCTTTTTGCCTGTCGTTGATAACGGGACTCAAGGGCAACGGGTGTCGCCGTGTTCGCTGCGGTTGCACGAGCGTTTCGCTGCAGCGTTGTGAAGGAAGGCATCACCGAAGAACCCCCCGGCTCTTGCTCGACGAGGCGTGGCAGGCTCTACAGGTTGCCTATCGTCGCGGTCCGTTTGCGTTTTGCGATTACGACACATTGATCAACCCCGAATACGCCCCGCTCAGCCCCGCACCTCGCAGTATCGTCGCGAAAATCCAGCGCAGGTGCCGGCACCTGACCGCTTTTTCGCTGGCTTTGTTCACTTTTGATTTTCAAAAAGAGGCCGGTGGGGACGTTCTGCTCGAGGCCGGATGTGAAGCACGGCGAATGCTGGCGTTTGCAGACGGCTACCTCGTCATCAGGGAGCAGGCGAGCGCTGCCGAAGCGCAGGGGTGGGCTGCCGGCCTTGTCGAGCGGATACGCAGCAGCAGGGGGGGGGATTACTCCCTGTCGGCGGGGATCAGCAGTTACCCCGAGCATGGCACAGGTAGTGCCGAACTTATTAATAATACGCGTAAAGCCTTGCTCCATGCATCTTTCTTCGGGCCGGGCAGCGTGGTTGTGTTCGATTCCGTCAGCCTCAATGTCAGCGGCGATGTTTTTTTTGCCGAAGGCGACTGGACCGCCGCTGTCAGAGAATATCGGCGCGGCCTCGCCCGAACTCCCGACGATATCAATCTGCTCAACAGCCTGGGCGTAACCTATGCCCTGATGAACAGGACCAGTGATGCCTTGCTCTCGTTTGGTCGAGTGCTTGACATTGACCCCGATAATTTCATGGCGCTCTACAACCAGGGACTTGGCAGACAGGCAGCCGGTCAATACCGGCAGGCGGCGGCGTCATTTACACGGGCGCGCCAGGTCTATGATCCCGGAGATACGGACCAGGCCGGCGCCATGGATGATTTGCTCTATCAACTCGGCATCTGTTTTTTTAACCTCGGTAGTTACCTCAAGTGCACGGACATTTTGACAAAATACCACGCCCGCCAGGACAGAGCCAAAACCGCCGGCGCCTGCTGCCGGTATCTCGGCATCAGCACCTATCGTCTGCAGCGCTATAGTGAGGCCTCCCGCTGGCTGCAATTGGCTCTTGCCTATGATCAGTTCGATGCCGAATCCCTCAGCCTGCTCGGTGATTCCTACCGCACGCTCGGCGAAGGGGACGAGATTGCCCTCCGGTTGACCGAAAAAGCGGTCGAACTCGCCGGTCCGGAGCCGGGATTTTTACTGAGATGGGGGAGGGCTTTGGCGGCCTGCGGCCACTATGATCAGGCGATCGAGACGTATCGACGCTGCGTTGTCGCACGAGAAACTCGAAGGGAGGCGTGGCTCGAGCTCGGTACCGTTTATTGCCTGCAGGGCCGTTATCGGCAGGCCCGGCGGTACGTAAAACAATTGATCAGCGGCAGAGACGTTCCGAAAGCGATCCGGACCCGGGCCCAAACCCTTTACCAGCACCATGAATCATTACGGTAACCGTTATGGAATGCAAAGAGAGAAGAAGGATCAAGCGTGAACCGAAATATGTCCTGGACAATACCCTCGTCGGCGATTCCTGGCGAATGTTTCGGATCATGGCGGAGTTTGTCGATGGCTTTGACGCGATGTCAACGATCGAGATACCTGCGGTGACCATCTACGGTTCGGCCCGGGTCAAGCAGGATCATCCCTGGTATCAGCTGGCTGAAACCATAGCCTATGAACTCGCCTCGGCAAACTTGGCGGTGGCAACGGGCGGTGGGCCGGGTATCATGGAGGCCGCCAACAAAGGCGCCAATCGAGCCGGCGGCATATCCATCGGTCTCAATATCTGTCTGCCGCAGGAGCAGGTGCCCAACTCCTATGCCAATTTCCCTTTACATTTCAAATATTTTTTTGTTAGAAAAGTAATGCTTATGAAATATTCGTCGGCTTTTATCTGTATGCCCGGCGGTTTCGGTTCGCTTGACGAATTATTCGAAGCAATCACGTTGATCCAGACCGAGCGGGTCAAACCGTTTCCCGTTGTCCTGGTCGGCTCCGCCTTCTGGAAGGGCCTAATCGACTGGGTGAAAGGCAATCAATTGGCGGCCGGCTTGATCGGCGAGGGCGATCTCGAGTTGTTCAAGATTTTCGATGATGCCGGGGACGTTGTCGATTATATCAAAAAAAACGTTGGCCAATGAGGCGTGGCTCAGATTGTGACACCGCAGTCTGCAGGGTCGTTCCGACGGTGATGGGTTTTATATGAAAATCGGTTCCACAGGCTGAACTCCCCGGGCCGGCCGGTTCTGCCGGAGGCTGCATCGCGAAG
>CAYSSK010000156.1:0-4680 GCA_964433645.1 uncultured Desulfofustis sp. | reverse complement strand
AGCACTGTTTCCGCACGTTCCGAGGCCACTCCGATGACCACCCGATCCGGTCGCATGAAGTCGGTGATGGCCGCTCCCTCGCGCAGAAATTCGGGGTTTGACGCAACGTCGAAGTCGGCTTCAGGGTTTACCTCGCCAATGATCCTGGCGACCTGGCGGGCGGTGCCGACCGGGACCGTGCTCTTGTCGACAATGACCGTATAGCCTTTCAGGTGCGGAGCGATCTCCCGCGATGCCTCGTAGATATAGGAAAGATCGGCATAGCCGTCACCCCGCCGGCTGCTCGGCGTGCCGACGGCGATGAAGACCGCTTCCGCATCGGCCACGGCAGCGGCCAGTTCGCGGGAAAAGGACAGGCGTCCCTCGGCGACATTTTTGGCGACCATCGCTTCAAGACCCGGTTCGTAGATCGGAACCACGCCCTGCAGCAGTTTATCAATTTTCTCGGCGTTTTTATCGATGCACATGACATGATGGCCGAATTCGGCCAGGCAGGTGCCGGTCACCAGGCCGACATAGCCGGTGCCGATCATCGTGATATTCATCGGTTCTTTTCCTCTTGTGGGTTGACGGTCTGGTAATAGCCGGGGTGACCGGTGCCGGATGGTTTGCAGTAATTGCAAACGGGCAGCAGCGGCGGCTCCGGCGGCGCGGTTAGTAACGTATCCATCCTGCTTTGCAATAAAAATCAGTGCCGCTCGCCGAAGATGGCGGTGCCGATGCGGATCATCGTAGCCCCTTCCTCGATGGCGGCGCGATAGTCGTGCGACATACCCATGGACAGTTCGGGGGCAGCATCGGCGGCGAACAGGCCACGCCGGTCGAAGGTTTCGGCAAGCCGGCGAAGTTCCTTGAAACACGGCCTGGATTGCTCCGGGTCGTCGTCATAGGGCGGCATGGTCATCAAGCCCATGACGCGCAGGTTCGGCAACGCTGTCAGCCGCCCGAGCAACGCTTCGGTGTCTTCCGGCAAAACACCCGCTTTTTTCGGATCCCGGCCGACATTGACCTGGACGAGCACGTCCAGTCGACGCTGTTCCTCTTCCAGATGGCGGTTGAGTGCACCGGCGATCTTAAAGCGATCGATGGTATGGATCATGGTAAACAGAGCTGCGGCGGCCTTGGCCTTATTGCTCTGCAGGTGACCGATCAGATGAAGCTCCACGTCGGTCGGCAGGAGGGCCCGTTTTTCTGCGGCTTCCTGCAGATAATTTTCCCCGAACACCGTCTGGCCGGACGCGCGTGCCTCCAGCATGGCCGCTATCGGGAACCGTTTGGATACGGCAATCAGCTTGATTCCGGCCGGGTCCCGGCCGCATCGGCGGGCAACGGTTGCCAGGGCGGTGCGAAGTTTATGGAGTCGCTGATCAATCATCAATCAATGCCTCCTCCCGGGAAAACGTGCAGGCAAACAACCGGCGCGCGTTTTCACTGGTGCGCCCGGCGATTTCGGACAGCTCAACGCCCTGCAGGTTGGCAATGGCGGCGGCGGTATAGAGGGTGTAGAGGGGTTCGTTTCGTTTACCTCGAAAAGGGACCGGAGCCAAAAACGGTCCATCCGTTTCCACCAACAGGCGATCCAGCGGTATGTGCGCGGCTACCGCCTGAAGGTCTCGAGCGCTCTTGAAGGTGACGATGCCGGGAATGGAGATGTGCAGATTCGTATCGAGGATGATGCGGGCAAACTTTAGATCTCCTGAGAAACAGTGCATGACCCCGCCCTGTTCGAAGGGTCCTTCCGATTGCAGCAGTTTCAGGCAATCGTCATGGGCCTCCCGGTCATGGATGGCGATCGGCAGCTTCAGTTCTTTGGCCAGGCCGAGTTGCTGGATCAGTGCCGAGCGCTGACGCTCAGGGGTGGCATGGCGTTTGACGTAATCGAGACCGATCTCTCCGAAACCGACAACGTGCTGGCGATATCGTTCCGCCAGTTCCGCCAGCGCGTCGAGCGTCGTCCGGTCGACATCATCGGCGTGGTGAGGATGGATGCCGACGGTGGCCCGCACCGTCGTGAACCGTTCGGCGATGGCGACGGCCTGCCGGGAGCTGGCCAGGTCGATGCCGATGGTCACGATGCCGGTAACGCCGTGCCGAGCGGCTCGTTCAACGACTTGTCCCAGGTCGTCCCGATAGTCAGCCATATCGAGATGACAATGGGAGTCGATCAGCGTGGCGCCGATTGGCAGAGCCGGGATGGTGGAGCGTACTTCAGACACGGCCACAGGGCTCACGGTTGCAGCGATGATCTGTTCGCTGTGGGGATCGCTGCCGTGCTGTGGGGCCATGGTCCCCGGTACGGCCGGCGTGTCGAGTTGACAGTTGTTTCATGGTATCCGATGTGTTGACCACGTCCGTTTCTGGTTGACCGTTGATGGTAACGAGATGGCGTGGAAGGGGGGCAACGGCGGAGATTTCGGTGTCGTTGCAGAGTCGAATTCACCACGGTTCTTAGCAGATTACCGGGAGGTCTGCAACGGCAAATTGGGTTGATCAATCGGGCCTCCCGTCTCTTCGGTCCGGAAAAGTATCGGAGTTTATCCTCGTTTCCGGACTTTTTGCGGCGAGGTTGAAAATAGTGGTATTTTCAAGGTGGAATTGAGTATTCGAGGCATCACAGAACCGCCGAAGGGGCGCTCTGTCGGTCACCCTAACTGTTAAATATCATAGAGAAAAATAGAAAAAACATCTGGGTTTTCGCCGGTGCTACCCGTTATACCTCTGATTTTTATTGTAAAAATTGAAAAAAGCGCTTCAACTCGTGAAAAAACTATCGTATAGTGGTAGAAGTAGCAATGAAATTTGATCACTTTATCAACTATGACAAGTGGTTGTTTGCCTGCCGGCATGATGGTTCCAGCGACACTGGTGCGGGGTCCGGCAACGGCGGGGCGGAAGCATCGGGAGAGAACGGCCGGAGAGGTCGGAGCGACAGCCGACCAATGCTATCGATTGACTGAGGAGCAGGGCACCAGAGAAACGGATCCGGACAGGCCAGCTGGTTTTTCACGCCGGGCCGGTTACAGGTGAGTTTTCCACAGGTTGCTTCATTATCTATGTAAAGCCGCGGGCATGGCTCAAACCAACAAGAGGTAAACGGCATGAATTATGGAATTGTCAGTCAGGAACAGCTTGAGCAGATCGATACGATTCTCACTGACAAGCTGATAAAACTGGGTGTTGATTGTGTCATCATCATTGATATGGCAGGCAATATCATCACCGCCAAAGACAATGGTGAAAGCAAATATGACGTTTACTCCTTTGCCGCACTCGCTGCCGGAAATTTTGCGACGGTGGACGCGATGGCCAAACTGGTTGGGGAGCAGGAGTTCTCCTTATTGTTTCACAAGGGACAGGAGTCAAATATTCATTTTTCCAAGATCGACGATGAATTGCTGCTGATTTCCATGTTCGGCAAGGATATATCGCTCGGGTTTCTCCGATTGAATGTCGTTGATGTCATCGAGAAAATCCGCCAGCTTTGGAAACGAAAGTAGGCGGCAGGGAACATGACGATAGCGCGCCGCATCAGAATCGATTGTCCGAGCAGAGGAGGGTATTGAGTTGAGCTTCATCAACTTGAAGGATAAGGTTGTTCAGGTAAAAATCGTTTATTACGGGCCCGGACGGTGCGGTAAAACGACCAATCTCGAATATATCAACAAGACCTATCGCAGTCAGATAGTTTCCGAGATGGTGAGTTTGAAAACGCACGGCGATCGGACGCTGTTTTTCGATTTCCTCCCTTTTGATATGGGAAAGATCAAGGGTTACGATATCAAAATTCAATTGTATACCGTCCCCGGCCAGGTCAAATATAACGCAACGCGAAAACTGGTTTTGCGAGGAGTCGACGGCATTGTCTTCGTGGCCGATGCGATGGCCAAGCAGCGAGAAAAAAACATACGATCACTCAACCAGTTACATGAAAACCTCCTTTCCTACAAGGAGAGTATTTTCAAGATTCCCTTGGTCATGCAATACAACAAAGTGGATCTCAAGGAGCACGGCATTCCCATTTTACCCACCGAGGTATTGCAGAAAGATCTCAACAGCAGACTCAAAGTCCCGCATTTCGAAGCAAGTGCCATAACAGGCTATAATGTGGCAGCAACATTGAAAAAGATCATTTCCTCGACCGTCATTTCGATACAGAAAAAATTACTCTAGAGAGAAGGCACGGTGGAACGACAAACAGACAGCCAGTATGATGACGACCTGACCGTCGGAATCGCGGACTATGATGACGAGTCCATCGATGCCGGTTATGTGGACTTGTTCGAGTATTCCGGAGAAGAAGAGTCTCCTATCGCTCGGCTGAAGACGATTGTGCTGTCGATTGATTGGGAGATCACCGACGAAGTCCTGACCCAGTTCAACGACGAGTTGACCGACCTGCAGGACATCTGGGCCGATGACCCGATCAAGCTGGTCTATGTCCAGGCATTGCAGAAGATCGGCAAATATATTTTCCAGCAGAAATCGGACTCTCATCCCAGTGCCATTAAACTGCTCTTGACCTTCTATTATAACCTGGAGAAAATCGTTCTTGACACCGAGTCGTCTGAAACCGAGAAAAAAGAGATTCTCCGCTCGGATGTGAAAAAATTTGAGCAACTCAAGCGACAGATCGAGGCGGAGACCGCCAAAAGCAAGAAACCGGCGGCGAGTCCGGCCGGC
>CAYSSK010000155.1:0-4750 GCA_964433645.1 uncultured Desulfofustis sp. | reverse complement strand
CTGCTAACGCGTTATGGGCATCACCACCGATATCATCATCATCGTGCTTGCCGCTTTCGGCTGCGGTCTGGTCATGCAGCGGCTGCAGCAACCGCTGATCCTCGGCTACATCATCGCCGGCATCATCCTCGGTCCTCATTCCGGCGGCTTTGCGATCAGCCAGACCCACGATATCGAACTGCTCGCCGAGATCGGGGTGGCCCTGCTGCTGTTTGCGCTCGGCCTGGAGTTCTCGCTCAAGGATCTCAAGCCGGTCAAGTTCATCGCCCTGATCGGTACGCCCATCCAGATCGTGCTGACCATCGCCTTCGGCTACGGTCTCGGCACGATGTTCGGCCTGGGCTGGAACTCTTCGTTATGGCTCGGCGCCATGATCAGTCTGTCCTCGACCATGGTCCTGCTGAAAACCCTGATGAACCAGGGGTGGCTCGGCACCCTGTCGAGCAAGGTGATGATCGGCATGCTGATCGTTCAGGATCTGGCGGTGGTGCCGATGATGATCATCCTGCCGCAGCTCAACGATCCCGCCGCCGGCATGAGTTCGCTCGGCAACGCCGCAATCACCGCCGTACTGTTCCTGGTTGGCATGCTCGTGCTCGGCACCAAGCTGCTGCCGGGCATTCTCCGCCATATCGCCCGACTCGGCTCACGGGAACTCTTCCTGCTGGCCATTACCGCCATCGGTCTCGGGGTCGGCTATGCGACCCACCTGGTGGGCCTGAGTTTCGCGTTTGGCGCCTTTGTCGCCGGCATGGTGCTCAGCGAATCGGATTACGGCCACCAGGCGCTCAGCGATATCATCCCGCTGCGCGACCTGTTCAGCCTGCTCTTTTTCGCCTCCGTCGGCATGCTGCTCGATCCCGCCTTCCTGCTGGAAAACTGGCAACAGGTGGCCGTGCTCGTCCTGCTGGTCAGCATCGGCAAGGGACTTATCTTGGCTACGCTGGCGATTATTTTCCGCTACGGCAACGTCGTGCCGCTGGCCGTCGGCCTCGGCCTCTTTCAAATCGGTGAGTTTTCCTTCGTGCTGGCCCGGGTCGGCGTGGCCACCGAATCGATCAGCATGGACCTGTACAACCTGGTCCTGACCGCGGCAGTCACGACGATGATCATGACCCCCCTCATCTCGTCGCAGACCTCACGGCTCTATGCGTTGAAAAAGAAATGGTTCCGTCACGAACCGCTGGAGAGCGTCAATATCCCCGAGGAAGGTCTGCACGACCACGTGGTCATCGCCGGCAGCGGCCGGGTCGGCTTCCGTATCGCCGAAGTGCTCAAACGCCTCGACGTATCGTTCGTTCTCGTCGAGCTCGACCAGCAACGGGTGGAGCAGGCCA
This sequence comes from uncultured Desulfofustis sp., assembly GCA_964433645.1. GTDB lineage: Bacteria > Desulfobacterota > Desulfobulbia > Desulfobulbales > Desulfocapsaceae > Desulfofustis. The sequence continues at coordinate 3,413 of CAYSSK010000155.1, read as the reverse complement.
AGCAGGCAGGATTCCCGGTAGTCTACGGTGACGCCAGCCATCACATCGTCCTCGACGCATTGACGATACAGAACGCCTCATTGCTGGTCGTGACCATTCCGAGCATCGTCACCGCCCAGGCGATCATCAAACAGGCCCGCAAACTCAACCGACAGATGCGCGTTGTCGCCCGCATTTCGGAACCCGAGTTTTTCCAGGTGTTCAGGGAATTACGGGTCAACGATCTGGTCTATCCGGAATTCGAGGCCGGCCTGGAGATGACTCGGCAGGTTCTTTTCCATCTCCACCTCTCCCCGTCGGAAATCCAGCGCCAGACCGAAACCATGCGTCAGGAATTTCTTGCTCCGCAACTCGCGGACGATGAACACTTCCGCACACTCGGCCAACTCTGCGCCGCCGATCTGCAGTTTGATCTGGAATGGCTCCGACTCGAATCGGGAAACACCCTGATCAATCGCAGTATCGGTGAGGCGGCCATCCGCCGCAGCACCGGCGTGTCGGTGGTCGGGGTGTTGCGCAACAAAGAGCTGACACCGAACCCCGGCCCGGAATTCAGGTTTGAAAAGAGCGACATGGTGGCCATCATCGGTTCCGAAGAAGCCCGCCAGGTCTTTCGTCACTTCCAGCCGGCCAGCGCCTAACCGTTTCCAAACCATATCCTGTTCAAATCCTCATCCGGAGCATCTAAAATAAGATTCTCATCAATTACCGGTGAGTAAAATTCTTCCCAGCAGGATCAAGCAATGCCAACGATTCTCTTTATCTGCGAGCACAATTCCGCCCGCAGTCAAATGGCCCAAGCGTATCTGAACCACCTTGCCGACGGCAGGCTGCACGCCGAAAGCGCCGGCCTTGAGCCGGGGACGCTCAACCCGCTGGTCGTCGAAGTCCTGCGAGAAGACGGCATCGATATCGCCGGCGCACCGACCCGCAGTGTCTTCGATCTCTACAAAAGCGGCCACCAGTACGACGCGGTCATCACCGTCTGCTCACCGGAGGTCAGTCGGAAGTGTCCGATTTTCCCAGGCCGGGTACTCCGCCAGAACTGGGCCTTCGACGACCCGTCGTTATTTACCGGGACCCGCGAAGAGCGGTTGCAGCAGACCCGGGTCGTTCGCGACCAGATCAAGCAAAAAGTCGGGGAATTTATTGACGCCTATCGGCAGCACGGCCTCAAGCTGTTTATCCAGCCTGCCTGACCCGCTCCCGCATTACGGTCACATCCTCACTTCCCGCCGGCTATCAGCTTCCGGATTTCCTGATCGACAAGGATCTGTTGGACAATCTGGGACAATTGCTCGTTGAGCAGCGGCTCCACGTCATCGAGACCGGGCCGAGTTACCGACACCCGGGTCGATTCCTTGCTATAGCGTTTGGTCAGCGAGTCGCCGCGGCCGGTGACCGTTATCGAAACCGTGCTGACCGCCTTGATATCATAGAGGACCTTGGGTTTGGTGACGGTTGCCAGCAGCTCTTCGATCTCCAGCTGCAGATGGGCCGGCGCCGATTGGGCAAAGACCAGGCCCTGCTCACGAAGCCCATCCGCCAGCTGTTCCGACAGGACGATATGCGGCGGATTACGGTTGGGGATCGGCACCGGGGGATCGTCTTTGATCACATAGCGGACGACTTCCTGATACTCCCGGCCGTCGTGTCCCCGCAGGGAGATCGCCGTATTACCGGGGTAAACATGTGCCGATTGCGCCGGAACGCTCAGGCCGAGATCAGCGTCCAGCGGCAGGGTCGGGGCGCAGCCAATGACCAGCCACAGACCCGCGCAGACTCCAAGACTCCACGATTTCATAATCTCTGCTCCGGAAAAAATTGAACTGACTTGAATACCGACCGGAGGCGGCTGAACCGCCACAGCGTCGTCCAGACCATGACTCGATAAACGTCGTCCAAGACGACTGGAATGTCGTCAAAGACGACTGGATTGAACTCTAACGGTCTTCAGCGGCAGCGTCAAGTGGCACCACTGCTGTCTTGACAACGGGCGGGACGCACGAAACGCTTCAGGTGGCGATACGACGGTCCCGGACCACCGCCGAACCGGGCGTGGCTTTGGCCAGTTTTTTCAAATCACCGGCGATCGAAGCGATTTCGGCAAAAGAGGCCATGGGATACATCTCCGTCGAGACGATACCGATGGACAGCGACAGCAAGCCGAATTTTCGTTTTGCACCATCCCGGTCTTCCCCGAGATAATAGCCGAGACGACATGTCTCCGGGCAATGAAAGGTGGGGCGCAATTGTTCGAAGCGATCGATGATCATCCGGCAGGTAAGCACTGAGTTTTTCGGGCGGGTGATCACGATGAAATCATCTCCCCCGATATGTCCGGCAAAACCGATCTCGCTCGTCTCACAGGCGGCAAGGCATTCATTGATAATGGCGGCGGTGGCCTTGATCACCCGATCTCCCTTTTCAAAACCGTGATAATCGTTGAATGGTTTGAAGGAATCGATATCGATGTAACTGACATCGAAATGGATCAATTTTGACAACAGTGACACGATTTGCCGCTGGATGGCCTCATTGCCGGGCAGGCCGGTCAGCGGGTTGGCTCCACGCGCCGAGTTCATCGAATTTTCGGTAACGGCATTGAGGACCTCGCCGACCGAAACCATGCCGACATAACGGCCGCTGCGGGTCACGCAGATATCGTCATAGGTGGTTTGAATCCGCCGTTCGTGGACCTTGCGGGAGACCTCTTCAACGCTGAGGTAATCGGGAACCTGCAGCAGTTCCCGCTCCATGACGTCGGCCACCTTTTTGTAATAATTGAGATTCAGTCCGTATCCATAGCGCCCCACCATGTGGTTCTCCATGAACCGGTGGCGATTGATCAGGCCCGTCAATCGGCCACTCTCAAGCACCGGCAGACAGAGCAATTCAGGATGATCGGTGAATCGCTTCAGGGCGTCGAGCGCTCGTTCCTCAGCCAGTACCGGCTGGACGCTGACGGCGATATCACCGATGCAGACCACTTCGCTGAAGACGGCGGTCGCCGGCCTGTCCGACAACAGGTCCCCGGCGACCGCCGCCACATCACAAGCGACAAGCGTCGGGGCCGGGCGGGCGAAATAAAACCCCTGCAGCAAATCGATCCCCACCGACAGGCAGGTCCTGACATCTTCCCGGTCCTCAATGCCTTCCGCGATGACATCGACACCGATCCGATGGCAGGCGGTGGCAATGGCGTCGATCAGGTTGTAATTGACCCGACTCTTTTCCTGTTTCTGGAAGAAATGCCGATCGATCTTGACGAAATCCGGCTCGAGGATGGAGAGCATTTTCAGCCCACCGTAACCGGCGCCGAAATCATCGATGGCGATGCGAAAACCGCTCTTCCGGTAGTACCTGATAACCTTTTGAAAAAGCTGGTAATTCGAAACCGCGTCACGCTCGGT
>CAYSSK010000154.1:0-4762 GCA_964433645.1 uncultured Desulfofustis sp. | reverse complement strand
CTGGGCGGCGATCTGTGCCATTTTCCTCTCCTTTGTCGGCAAGATCGGAGCGCTGCTGGCGACGATTCCATCGCCGGTCATGGGCGGCATCATGATCCTGTTGTTCGGTATGATCACCGTGGTCGGGATCAACACGCTGGTCAAATCGGGCAAGGACCTGACCACGCCGCGGAACCTGATTATCGTCTCGGTTATCCTGGTCGTGGGTATCGGCGGCATGAAGTTTTCCGCCGGCAGCTTTGCCATCGAGAAAATCGGCCTGGCCGGCATCGTCGGGCTGCTGCTCAACCTGGTACTGCCCGAGGAGCGCACCCAATCGTAACCGGGCCGGAGCCGGAAAAAATGCGGTGCCTCCGATATCGGCGCGATGACGCCTTGCGTTGCGCACCGCGGAAGATTATCATCTGTTAGGCGTTACCGCCGGGGACCACGCCAGTGATGGCGGTTACACGCCACTCCGGAACGAACGACCCAGCACGACAAACCGTTGGAGAGAACGGTGTTGACGGGAATGCGGCTGTCAGCGTTCCGTGAAACCACAAACATCAAGAGAGGAGAAGACCCATGAGACCGATGAAGATGTTGCTTGCCGCAGTGTGCGGGGCGTCCCTTCTTGCCATCGGGGCCGCCGGCGTCCAGGCCAAGACGCTGGTTTTTTGTTCGGAAGGCAGTCCCGAGGGGTTCAACCCCGCCTTTTACACGGCCGGGACCACCTTCGATGCTTCGTCGCGCGCCGTCTACAACCGCCTGGTCGAATTCGAGCGCGGCACCACCAAAGTCGTGCCGGCCCTTGCCGAGTCCTGGGAAATTTCCGAGGATGGCACGGAGTATACCTTCTATCTGCGCAAAGGCGTCAAGTTCCATACCACCGAAAAGTTCACGCCGAGCCGCGACTTCAATGCCGACGATGTCGTTTTTTCCTTCTTGCGGCAGCACAGCCCCGACCACCCGTTTCACAAGGTATCCGGCGGTACCTATGAGTATTACGGGTCGATGTCGATGAACGATCTGATCAAGGATGTGGTCAAGGTCGACGATTATACGGTCAAATTCCTGCTCAATCGCCCGGAAGCACCGATGATCGCCAACCTCGGCATGGATTTCGCGTCGATTTTCTCCAAGGAATATGCCGACCAAATGATGGCCGCCGGCACCCCCGATGTGATCGACCAATTGCCGGTCGGCACCGGTCCGTTCCAGCTGGTCGCCTATCAGAAAGACGCGGTGATTCGTTATGCGGCCCACCCCGATTACTGGGCCGGCAAGGCCGCCATCGACAACCTGGTGTTCGCGATCACCCCCGACGCTTCGGTTCGCTACGAGAAGCTCAAGGCCGGCGAGTGTCATGTGATGCCGTATCCGAACCCCGCCGATGTCGAGTCCATGGCTCAAGACCCTGAGATCAACCTACTCCGGCAGGAAGGGCTCAATGTCGGCTACCTGGCCTACAATACGAAAATGGTCCCCTTTGACAACGTCAACGTCCGCAAGGCGTTGAATATGGCGATCAACAAGCAGGCTATCATCGACGGCGTCTTCCAGGGCGCCGGGAAAATCGCCAAGAACCCGATCCCGCCGACCATCTGGTCGTATAACGAGGCCGTGCAGGACGATCCCTACGATCCGGAGAAAGCCAAGGCCATGCTCGAGGCCGAGGGTGTTACCGGACTGAAGATGAATATCTGGGCGATGCCGGTACAGCGTCCCTACAACCCGAACGCCCGCCGGATGGCCGAGCTGATCCAGTCCGATTTCGCCAAGGTCGGGGTCGAGGCGGAAATCGTTTCCTACGAGTGGGGCGAATACCTCAAACGTTCCACCGATCTTGACCGCGACGGCGCCATCCTGCTCGGCTGGACCGGGGATAACGGTGATCCGGACAACTTCCTGGCCGTATTGCTCGGCTGTGACGCAGTCGGCAAGGCCAACCGGGCCCAGTGGTGTCATCAGCCGTTTGAAGAGCTGATCCAGCAAGCCAAGATCGTCTCCGATGTCGAGGAGCGGACCAGGCTCTATGAGCAGGCCCAGGTAATCTTCAAAGGGCAGGCGCCGTGGGCGACCATTGCCCACTCGGTGGTCTTCAAGCCGGTTCGCAAGGAAGTCGTCGATTTTCGCATCGACCCGTTCGGCGGCCATGTCTTCTATGGCGTCGATCTCAAGTAGTCCTGTCTGAGACGGCCGCGGGGCCGGGCCAAAGCGGCCCGGCCTCAGCCGCGCCGATCGATCCCACTGCCGGGAGTAACAGGGGCTGATGCTCACCTATGTCCTGAAAAAAATCGGCGTCATCATCCCGACCTTTCTCGGTGTGACGCTCGTTGCCTTTACCTTCATCCGGCTGCTGCCCGGCGATCCGGTCCTGCTGATGGCCGGGGAGCGGGGCATGACCGAGGAGCGTCACGCCCGGATGATGGCCGAATTCGGATTCGACAAGCCGATCCTGGTCCAATACGGTCTCTATCTCAAACAGCTCGCCAACGGCGATTTCGGCACGTCGATCATCACCCGGAGACCAGTCCTCGAGGAGTTTATGACCCTCTTTCCGGCAACCGTTGAATTGTCGTTGTGCGCCATTCTCCTGGCCGTGCTGCTCGGTCTGCCGGCCGGCATGATCGCTGCGGTCAGGCGGGGTTCGATGTTCGATCACACGGTGATGACCGGGGCGCTGACCGGCTATTCGATGCCGATCTTCTGGTGGGGGCTGCTGCTGATCATCTTTTTTTCCGGAATTCTCGGCTGGACACCGGTCTCGGGTCGGATCTCGCTGCTCTATTATTTCGAGCCGGTTACCGGCCTGATGCTTGTCGACAGCCTGTTATCCGGCCAGGATGGTGCCTTCTGGTCGGCGGTCCGGCACCTGATCCTGCCCACCGTGGTGCTGGCCACGATCCCGCTGGCGGTCATCGCCCGGCAGACCCGCTCGGCGATGCTCGAAGTCCTCGGCGAGGACTATATCCGCACCGCGCGGGCCAAAGGCCTGTCGCCGGTTCGGGTGGTCGGCCTGCATGCCCTGCGCAACGCGTTGATCCCGGTGATCACCGTGGTCGGTCTGCAGGTCGGCGTACTGTTCGCCGGCGCGATCCTGACCGAGACCATTTTTTCCTGGCCGGGGATCGGCAAGTGGATGGTCGACTCGATCTTTCGCCGCGATTATCCGTCCGTGCAGGGTGGGCTGCTGCTGATCGCGGCCATCGTCATGATCGTCAATCTGCTGGTTGATCTGCTCTACGCGCTGATCAACCCGCGTATCAGACATACGGAGTAACCATGCCGGACGCTGCAGTCCCACTGGTTTTCGATTACCGGCCTGTCGGCCGGATGGCCCTGATCCGGGAGTTCTGGGTCTATTTCAGCGAAAACCGCGGCGCGGTGATCGGTCTGTGTTTTTTCGCGGCCGTCGTCATTATCGCTCTTTGTGCCGATTTCATCGCGCCTCACCTGCCCAACGAACAATACCGGGAGGCATTTTTGCAGCCGCCGTTCTGGCAGGACGGCGGCTCGCTGGAGTTTCCCCTCGGTACCGACGCGGTCGGTCGGGATATGCTGTCGCGCCTGATCTACGGCGCCCGTTTTTCTCTGTTCATCGGCTGCGTCGTCGTCTCCATCGCGCTGGTGGTCGGGGGCGTGCTCGGCCTGGTCGCCGGCTTTTTCCGGGGCCGGATCGATACCGCGATCATGCGTCTGATGGATATCATCCTGGCCTTTCCCAGCCTGCTCTTGGCCCTGGTGCTGGTCGCCATTCTCGGGCCGAGCCTGATCAATGCGATGGTTGCCATCGCCATCGTCCAGCAGCCGCATTACGTCCGCCTGACCCGGGCGGCCGTGATGGGGGAGATGGGCAAGGACTACGTCACCGCCGCCCGGGTCATCGGGGTGCGCCGCCTGCGGCTGATGTTCGTGACCATTTTACCCAATTGCATGGCGCCGCTGATCGTTCAGGCCGCGTTGAGCTTTTCAACCGCCATTCTCGATGCGGCGGCGCTCGGTTTTCTCGGCATGGGCGCCCAGCCGCCGACGCCGGAGTGGGGGACCATGCTGGCCGAGGCCCGGGAATTCATTCTGCGGGCCTGGTGGGTGGTGACCCTGCCCGGCTGCGCCATTCTGCTGACGGTACTGGCCATCAACCTGATGGGCGACGGGCTGCGCGACGCGCTCGACCCGAAACTGAAACGGTCGTAGAGGGACGGTCCATGGCATTGCTCGATATCAGGAATCTGACCGTCGCCTTCCAGACCGGCACCGGCATGTTTACCGCGGTGGAACGGGTGTCGGTCTCCCTGGGCGAAGGTGAGGTGGTCTCGATCGTCGGCGAATCCGGTTCCGGCAAGTCGGTGGCCATGCTGGCCCTGATGGGCTTGCTGCCCTGGACCGCCCGGGTGACCGCCGAGCGCATGGAGTTCGACGGCAAGGATCTGCTGTGCATGGGTTCTCACGAAAAGCGAGGGATCGTCGGCCGGGAGATCACGATGATCTTCCAGGAGCCGATGTCCAGCCTCAACCCGTGCTTCACCGTCGGCTTCCAGTTGACCGAGGCGCTGAAAGCCCATCTGCGCATGGGGCGGCGGGAGCGGCGGGAACGCGCCGTCGACCTGCTCAACCAGGTCGGCATCACGGAGCCGGTCAAGCGGTTGTCGGTGTTTCCCCACCAATTATCGGGCGGCATGTCGCAGCGGGTAATGATTGCCATGGCCATCGCCTGCAACCCGCGGCTGCTGATCGCCGACGAGCCGACCACGGCGCTGGACGTGACCATCCAGGCCCAGAT
>CAYSSK010000153.1:0-4762 GCA_964433645.1 uncultured Desulfofustis sp. | reverse complement strand
TCCTGTCGGCTGACCGACGGCCGGCCGGGACAGAAAAGACGTGTCTTCCGTTTTCATTTGGAGTATATGCAAAGGTCCCAGGCCACAATTCGATCTCCTGTCATCCGCCCTCCGAGGTGCACCAACCGATGAGCAACCACTATATCATCTCGGTTCTTTCCGAAGACCGTCCGGGTATCATCGCCGACATCACCGGCGCCGTCTACGAACTCGGCGGCGACCTCGCCGAATTGAACCAATCGATCCTCTGCGGTTACCTGACCATGGTCCTGATCGTCACCTTCGATGACGATGTCGAACCCCCCCTGCTGCTGTCCCGGCTCGAGGCGATCGACAGCCCGACCACATACGACTTCATCGTCAGAAGCATCGCCGCCCCCGACGGCTGTCCGCCGGCCGGACCGCCTGACAAGACCTACGTGATGACCGCCCAGGGTCAAAACAAGAAGGGCCTCGTGCACGGCATCAGCTCTTTCTGCTACCGGAACAACATCAATATTCTCGACCTGGCCACCACCAGAACCGACAATACCTATACGATGATTCTGCAACTCGACCTGAGCAAGGTCGTCGCCATCGCCGACGTTCGCGCGGCCCTGCAGGAACTCGCAGCTCGGAGCGGGCTGCAGGTGATGATGCAGCACCACGATCTGTTCAAGGTGACCAACGAAATACCTCTTTAGGCTGCCGTGAGCAGCCGTTGTCAATACCAGGGAGTTTAGACATGTTGCGTTCCGACCAGATCCTGGCGACCGTGGAGATGATCCAGAAGGAAAATCTCGACGTCCGCACCGTGACCATGGGGATCAACCTGCTCGACTGCCGGGCGGCAACAATTCGCGAAACCTGCCGGGTTATCGAAAAAAGAATCCTGGACCGGGCCGGCAGCTTCGTCGAAACGTGCGATCTCGTTTCCCGGCGACTCGGCATCCCGGTGGTCAACAAGCGTATTTCCATCACCCCGATCGCCTTGGTCGGCGCCGGCTTCGACCGCGACGACTTTGTCGAACTGGCCGTTGCCCTGGACCGGGCCGCCGCCTCGGTCGGCGTCGATATCCTCGGCGGCTTCTCGGCCCAGGTCGAAAAAGGCATGACCAAGACCGACCGGGAATACATCCTCAGCCTGCCGGAAGCCCTGGCCGTCTCGGAAAAGGTCTGCGCCTCGATCAATATCGCTTCGTCGCACAAGGGGATCAATATGGACGCGCTGGCTCTACTCGGCCGGACCGTCAAGGACATCGCCATCCGGACCAGCCACCAGGGCGGGTTCGGTGCCGCAAAATTCGTGGTCTTCTGCAATCAACCGGGGGACAACCCCTTTATGGCAGGCGCCATCCACGGCATCGAAGAGGCCGACACGGTTCTCAACATCGGGGTCTCCGGCCCGGGCGTCGTCGCCCGTTCTCTGGAGCGGCTGATCGACAGCCGCAACGGCAAAAAACTGCACCTCGACGAAATCGCCGAGGAAATCAAGCAGACCACCTTCCGCGTAACCCGCTGCGGCGAGCTGGTCGGCCGGCAGGTTTCCGATATTCTCGGCATCTCCTTCGGCGTCGTCGACCTGTCGCTCGCTCCGACGCCGACCGTCGGCGACAGCGTTGGCGAGATCCTGCATATCCTCGGGGTCGACGCCATTGGCGCCCCGGGCTCCACCGCCATCCTGGCGATGCTCAACGACGCGGTCAAAAAAGGCGGCCTGTTCGCTTCGAAAACGGTCGGCGGCCTGAGCGGCGCCTTTATCCCGGTCATGGAAGACGCCGTGCTGGCCGAAGCGGTCGGCAGAAACGAGTTGTGTCTGGAGAAACTGGAGGCGATGACCTGCGTCTGTTCGGTCGGACTTGACATGGTGGCCATCCCCGGCTCCGTCGATGCCGACACCATCGCCGCCATCATCGCCGACGAGATGGCCATCGGCATGGTCAACAACAAGACCACCGCCGCCCGTATTATTCCGGTTCCCGGCAAAGAAGCCGGCGAGGTGGTCAGTTTCGGCGGCCTGTTCGGCGCCAGCCCGATCATGACCGTCAGAAACGCCGGCAAGTCGAGCCGTTTTATCGGCTGGGGCGGCAGGATTCCGGCGCCGATCCACAGTTTCAAGAACTGAGATCGAGCAGCACCTGCCGGTCATGGTCCGTCGCGCCGATGACCGGCCAGCACATCTCGGCCGGCGGCGGCGCCGCCAGCTCCATGGCCTCGCCGCTGCGCGGATGGTTGAGCCTGATCGCCCAGGAATGCAGGCATTGAGAGGTAAACCCCCGGCCGTCGATGACCGCCGGTCCGCCATAGCGTTCATCGCCGAGCAGCGGATAGCCGGCCTCCGAGAAATGCGCCCTGATCTGGTGCATCCGGCCGGTGACCAATTCCACCAACACCAGGCTGATCGCCGCGCGGCTCTGCAAGACACGATAGCGGGTCACGGCCAGCCGGCCGCCGTCAGCAACCGATCCGACTCGGTTGCGCCGACGGTCTCGCCCCAGCGTGCCGGCAAACTCCCCCTGCGCCGGCTCCGGGATCCCGGCAACAAGGGCCAGATAGAATTTTTGCACCCGGCGATTGTGGAACTGATCGGCAAGCGAGCCGTGGGCGCGCGGGTGGATCGAAAAAACCATGACCCCGCTCGTATCCCGGTCAAGACGCTGGACCATGCCGATCTCCAGCTTTCGACCAAACCGGCGGTCCCGGCCGAGCCAGACCTGCACCGCCTCATACATGGTGCCCTTGTAGCGGGCCGGGGTCGGTTGGGTATCGATACCGGCCGGCTTGTTGACGGCCAGCAGGTCGGCGTCCTGATAGACAATGGTCGCCGGCGACAGACGAAACGGTTCACGATCGCCCCGGTCCAGGTGCATTTCAACCACCTGACCGGAAACGAGCTGAAGGCCGTTTTTGCGCACCCGCCGCCCGTCGACATGCACCCCGCCGAGATCGATCACCCCGCGAATCGCCCCGCGCGACATCGCCGGCAGCCGCTCGTGCAGAAAGATGTCGAGACGACAGCGCGGCTCGGTCGGTGCAACCTGGAATCGATGCATCATCGCTGTGCTCCGTACCCGAAACCGGTTGGGGCGGACGGGCTACCGTGGCCGGAGGGAAAACAAAGGCCGGCGCCGCAAACTCGATTTGCAGCACGGGAAAAACCTGCTCCAATCGACGGGGCGGGTAGCGGCACCATAGAGAACCCGAAAAACGGCACCACATATGTCACGCGATCCACTGCCACACCCTGACCAGTCATTATGCTCCGACTACCGGCAACTGATCGCCGAAATCGATGCGGCCGCCAGCCAATTGATCGAGAGACGATTTGTCAATCTGCTGCACTGCCGACCAGGCTGCACGTCCTGCTGCACCGCATTTCGCGTCCTGCCGCTGGAGGCGGCACTGCTTCGCCGGGCCGTATCTGCTGCCGGGGGAGACGAGTTGGTAACCGGCAATGATGACCGCTGCCTGCTGCTGGTCAACGAACGCTGCCTGGTCTACGAGCAGCGACCGATCATCTGTCGCACCCAAGGATTGCCGAATGGTTATATCGATGAGACGGCAGGCAAGATCGAAGTGTCCGCCTGTCCACTCAACTTCACCGACGACTACCAGCTCGTCCATGAAGACCTGCTCTTCCTCGATCGCTTCAACAATCGCCTGGCCGAGTTGAACCGGCGCTATTGCCGCAGCGCCGGGATCGACCCGCAACTGCGGTTACCGATCGACCTGCTCGCCCCGACGCGCTGACCAGCCTGCACCCTACCGGCAGCCGATCCTCCGCTGCGACCGCTTATCGAGCCCAGCAGAACAACCCCTCCTGACAGACCCTGCGCCAGGCATGGACAAACAGCGGTACCGCGGCAAAACTGCCCAGCACCAGCCAGGGCCAGCGATCGGAGATGAAATAACGCATGCCGAGCACCATCACCGCCACGGCCAGGCAGAGCAGGCTGAGATACCAGCAGAGACGAAACGCGCGCCACGCCGATGGAATATCCGTCCGCCCCCGATATTGGTAAGAATCGCCGTGCACAGAGGCGACCCCAAAACCGTAAAAGAACAGCCAATGAATCAACAACCAGCCGCCGAACAGGGAAAAGGCCACATCGGTTGGCCAGTGGGCGACACTCATGATCCGGGCCGTGGCCATGGCTGCGGCAAAGAGCAGGATCGTCAGCAGCAGCAAGGTGCCTCGCGTCGGCCGCCGGTACCACGATCCGCTGTAGATAACGACATAGGCCAGGCCGATCAGGGTGATGGCCAGCGCCGCATGGCCGCTTGGAAAACTGGCCCGATAGAGTCCCTGGTCGAGGAAGTACGGTCCGAACTCATACCAGTTGCTGAATGGTTCTCCGCCGAACAGGATGCGTTTCGGCCGCGGTCGGGCCATGATCAACTTCAGGGTCTTGACCATCAGGATCGAACAGCAGAACGAGGAGACCAGCAGAAATTCGAGCCGCAACCGATGCCGACGCAACGCGTCGCAAATCAGTGGCCGAACCAGCAAGGCCCTCTGCAGACGGGCGATAACGGGCAATCGAAAACAATCGGTATCGAGCAGCGAGGAAGCCGTATAGAGCAATACGGAAACTATCAGGAAAAAGACGACCAGATCTCCACCGCCGGGCTGTTCAAGCTCGAACAGCGAGTCCCCCATCAACTCGACAAACCAATTGGCCCGATGGGCCGAGATAAACCTGGTCAGCGCAATTTCAAAAGGAACCAGCACCGTCATCGCGGCGGCAGCGGAAAGGACGATGGCTGCCAGCAGGATGCTGTG
>CAYSSK010000152.1:0-4844 GCA_964433645.1 uncultured Desulfofustis sp. | reverse complement strand
TCATTCTCTTTAACAGCCTGCCGTTCAGCCTCTATTATCTGCAGGCGCTCTACTATCTGCTCTGTCTGCTGGTCTTTGCCAGCGGCATCGGCTGGCTGCTCTCGTCGCTGAACGTCTACGCCCGCGACGTCGGCCAGCTGGTGCCGGTGATCATTCAGGTCGGTTTCTGGTCGACGCCGATCTTCTGGGATATCAATATCATGCCGGAAAAGGTCCAGTTCTGGCTGAAGCTGAACCCGTTTTACTACATCGTCCAGGGATACCGGGATTCGTTTATCTACTTCGTCCCGTTCTGGGAGCATGGCGCGTATACCGCTTATTTCTGGACAGTGGCGATCCTGGCGCTGCTCACCGGGGGCTGGGTGTTCCGGCGTCTCAAACCGCAATTTGCCGATGTGCTGTAATGGGAGGCATCCATGTCTTCTGATTATGCCATCCAGATCACCAACGTTTCCAAATCGTACCGGCTCTACAACAGAAACTCCGATCGGATCAAGGAAACCTTTCATCCGCTGCGCAAGCGGTACCACCGCTTGTTCCCGGCGCTGAAAAACATCTCCTTTTCGGTCGGCCGGTCCGAGTCCATCGGCATTATCGGCAAAAACGGCAGCGGCAAGTCGACCTTGCTGCAGGTCCTCTGCGGCGTGCTGCAGCCGTCCGAAGGGCAGATTGCGGTGTCCGGCAGGATTTCGGCACTGCTCGAGCTTGGCGCCGGCTTCAATCCGGAATTCACCGGCCGCGAAAACGTGTATCTGAGCGCCACCATCATGGGGCTGTCGCGCGAGTACGTCGAGGCGAACCTGGAGCGTATTTTCGCTTTTGCCGATATCGGCGAGTATATCGACCAGCCGGTCAAACTCTATTCAAGCGGCATGTTTGTCAGGCTGGCCTTTGCCACCGCGATCAGCATCGATCCCGATATCCTCGTTGTCGACGAGGCGCTGGCCGTGGGCGACATCTTCTTTCAGCAGAAATGCATGAAGCACATGAAGCGGGTGATGGAGACCAAGACCATCGTGCTCGTTTCCCACGACATGCATGCGGTGTCGACGCTCTGCGACCGCGTCCTGGTCCTTGACGAGGGAAGCATCATCTTTGACGGAACCACGTCGGAAGGCATTGCGCTGTACACGAGATTGCTGCATACGGAACTGTTCGGCGGCGAGCAGCCGAAAATTCAGAGAGAAGCATCGATTCCACCGGAAGCTGCCGCTGCCGCCAAACGGCAGGCGCACGATTTTGATCAATGGATTCCGGTCAGCAGCGAGAGCAAAGGCGGGGCCGGGGATGTCACGATCCATGCGGTGTCGATCACGAAAGACGGCGAGGTGTTCAAGCTGGTCGAACCGGGTCAGCAGGTGACGGTCCGCATGCTGATTTCCTCGCAGCGTCCCCTGGATGAGGTTATTTTCGGATATACGATCAAAGACCGGATGGGCATCGGCGTGTTCGGTGAAAACAGCGTCTCCCTGCTCGCCCAGCCCCCGTCTCTGCAACAGGGCTATTCACTGGTTCGTTTCGCCTTTTCCTGGCCGGAAGTGAGCCCGCAGGAGTATACGTTGACGATCGGTATCGGCGAAGGCGCGCACCCTTTCGACCATGCCATTCAGTGCTGGGCCCACAATATCGCCTCGTTGACGGCACTGACTCCGGGTAGATACGTGCACGGCTTGTTCAATAACGAACTGGACCTGCTCGATTTGACGTTTCTTCAGTAGAGCAGCAGGCAGGACGGAATTCATGGACCAGTGGCAGGTAAACCGAGACAGCCCCGAGGCGTTGGTTCAGTCGATCGTCGATCGAGCCAATCGGTCCGATCGGCCCCTGGTGATCTGCGTCGATTTCTTCGATACCGTCGTCACGCGCCGGGTCGAACCGGAATACACCAAAGTCATGGCGGCCCACCAACTCGCCCGGCTTCTCGGCGGCCGGATAGACGGCGAGCAGATCTACCGGTATCGCCAACAGATAGAAAAAGAACTCTGCGAGCAAAATTTTCGGGCAACCGGCGAGCTGGAGTTTCGCTTTGACGATCTGGCGCACCGCCTCAGGCAGGCATTGACCAGTGCTGATCCGGGAAGCGCAGTACCCGAACAGACTCAATTCACTACTGATATGCTGGCCATCGAGGTGGCCGTGGAAAAAGCGGTGCAGGTGGTCTGCCCGCACATGGTCAGCGTGCTCGAGAACCTGCACCACGTGAAGCAGCCGCTTCTGCTGCTCTCCGATTTCTACCTGCCCGAGCCGCAGTTCAGAGAACTGGTTGCCTTTCACCGCCTGAGCCACCTGTTCTCCGGCGTCTATGTCTCCTGCGACTGCGGCGCAAGCAAAGGATCCGGTAATATCTACCGGATGCTCTGTGAAACCGTGCAGGCTACCCCCGACCAGCTGGTGATGATCGGCGACAACGGCCATGCCGACATCGCCATGGCCCGCAACCATGGATTGCATACCGTTCACGTACTGCGGCAGCCCACCAACTCCCGACCCGCCGCCGGCGACCGGAACAGCAGCCGAACCCGCGAATTTGACAGCATCGCCGGTGCCCTGCCGGCCGATAGGCCGTTTCCCGAACTTGCCCTCAGCCTGTGGCGCTTCACCCACCTGCTCGTCGACAGGCTGCTCCGGACCCGGGTGCGGGATATCTTTTTCCTCTCCAAGGAAGGCCAGTTCCTGAAACAACTCTTCGACCGCTACCAAGCCGATGTCTTCGGCGGCCAAAAGATCACCTCGCACTACCTGCTCGCCTCCCGGAAGTCGACGTTTATCGGCTCGCTTCGCCCGCTTGAGCAGGAAGATTTTTCCCGGCTGCTGGCCCATTATCGCGATCTGTCGATTCGGGAGTTTCTGCAGAGCCTCAATTTTCCGGAACAAACCGTTGCGCACCTGCTTACAAAACTGGCCGGCGACGGCGAAAAGCGGCTGCCAAATCTAAAAGACCAGCCGCTCTTCGCCGATCTGTTGGCGCATCCTTCATTCCAATCGGCCTATGAAGAGCGGCGGAGCCGGCAGCGAGCAAATTTCCTCCACTACCTCGACTCGTTCGGTGTGGATTACCGAAAAAACGGACTGCACCTGGTGGACGTGGGGTGGAAAGGCTCGATTCAGGACAACATTTTTCACCTTTTACAGGGTAAAAGCGTCGTCCACGGGTACTATATCGGTTCGTTAAACGGCACCGAACGCTCCAGCCGCAATGTTAAAGCCGGCCTGCTGTTCGATGACCACCCGGAGCCCAGCCCTTATCTGGCGGTCTACAACAATAATCGCTCGCTGTTTGAAATGCTGCTCGGCGCCAACCACGGCAGTGCCGATGCGTACCGGGATCCGGACACGAAGAGCCAAGCCCGGGAACCGCACTCGATTCACCCGCTGGTCGATCTGTGCCATGTCGATCGGGAGCAACAGCTCTACGAGGCGCGGATCAAACCGTTGCAAGAGGGGATGCTCGCAGTGGCCTCGGCCTTGAACCGGGCCTTCATGGTCGCCTGCTCCATTCCCGACGAAACGTGGTTTGCCCGCCACCATGCCCGCATGGTGTATCGGCCAACCAGCCTCGAGATCGAGTGGTTTGAAGCCCTTTATCACCTCGAGAATTTCGGCATCTTCGAATTCACGAGCTTTGACACCGCGCACCGCTTCAATCCGCTCCAGCGGCTGATCAACCTGAAAAACATCATCCGGCACCCCGGCGTTCTCGAGAGCGGCGTCTGGCCGCCGATCATTCTGCGCCGGTTCGGCGTCGGTTTCTGGCAGCGCGTTGACGGCCTTCGGCGCCATGCCCGGACCTTCGGCAGGCACCAAAGCAAACAGGGAGTCAGCCGTGATGAGTAGTGAGCATCATAAAGCGGTGCGGGCGCTCTTCTCGGTTGCGCGCGCTCTCTCGGTATGGGGACGCATGGCAGGTCGTGCGGTAATCTATCCGCCGGTCCTGTTCTGCCTGCTTCTGAGCTGGCTCTATTTCAGCTCCCCCTGGTATCCGGCAACGACGCTGCTGATCAGCGGAACAGCCGCCGATACCGAAACCACGCTGAGCATCTGGTTTGATTCCGGGCGCGGCCTCAACGGTTATGAGCGTGAGAAATTTGCTTTCCAGCCGCTGCCGGCCTACCGGGGCGAAGAGGGGCTGCCCCTGGTGATTACCCGAACCGGCACGCGCAACGGGGCATCAAACGGAAAAAAAGTAGTTTTACGCAACATCCATGTCGACGGACGGCAGCTTGATCTTGCCGGCCGCGCCCTGCCCAAAGGCATCGAAGAGCAGGACGGCAAGCTGGTTTTTGCCAAGGATGGCGCCTCTTTGCAGCTGACAATCCGGCCGCGGGCGTCTTTGCGGCTGGAGTTTCCCAAGTTCAACGAGGCGGGTGAGGTCGACGTTCGCTTCGGCGATAAGACGAGCAGGCTTGATCTCTATAGCTCCAACAATGAAACGCAGTGGGGTGGCCGGTATGCCGCCATCATGCAATCCTGGTTTGTCACGGAGCAGGGCGATTTTTCGATCAGTATGCCATTGCCACGTTATCCGGTAAACGCGCTCCGGGTTGCACCAAGCGATTCATTTACCCTGACTTCAGCGGTGAGCAAAACCGAAGACGGGCAGGAGTTTTCCCTGTCCGGAGGTGTTTACAAAGGTGGCTACATCTTCACCTTACGCGGTATCGACGAGCAGCGACAACGTCTCTTTCATCCCGACCGATTTCTTTTTCAGCTGATCTGCGCCGTGCTTTCAACGCTGCTGCTGACGCTCCTGTTTCGCTATGCCCGGCGTTTTAGCGGTGTCAAAGATATTTTCATCAATGAGCGGCGCTATCTGTTCTGGCTGATGCTCGCGGGCGCCTCTACGG
>CAYSSK010000151.1:0-5009 GCA_964433645.1 uncultured Desulfofustis sp. | reverse complement strand
CGCTGCCTCTCGAGATCGACTTCCAGGACCCGCACCTGCACCTGCTGTCGAACCCTGACCACGGTGGCCGGATCCGACACGAAAGAGTCGGCGAGCTGGCTGATATGGATCAGGCCGTCGCGATGAACCCCGATATCGGCAAAAGCCCCGAAGGTGGTGACGTTGGTGATGACGGCCGGTACCACCATGCCCGGCCGCAGGTCGGCCGGCTGGTTGATTCCCTCGGCAAAACGGAAGGACTGAAACGAGGGGCGCGGGTCGCGTCCCGGTCTGGCCAGCTCGGCCATGATATCGGTCAGTGTCGGCAGGCCGACCGACTCGCTGCGATAGGCGGATACCTCGATTGATTCGCGAAGAGACGGCGAGGCGAGGACATCGGCCACCGTGGCGCCGAGATCGGCGGCCATTTGTTCCACGAGCCCGTATCGTTCCGGGTGGACGGCGCTGGCGTCGAGCGGGTGGCTGCCGCCGGAGATCCGGAGAAAGCCGGCGGCCTGTTCAAAGGCCTTGGCGCCGAGCCGCGGAACCTTCAAAAGTTCCCGGCGTGAGCGAAACGGCCCGTGCTGATCGCGATAGCCGACGATCGCGGCGGCCAGCGTCTCGCCGATGCCTGAAACGTGGGTGAGCAGTTCGACGCTGGCGGAATTCACTTCGACGCCGACACTATTGACGCAACTGGCAACGACGTCGGCAAGACTCGCTTTGAGCATCGTCTGGTTGACATCATGCTGATATTGCCCGACCCCGATCGATTTCGGGTCGATTTTGACCAACTCTGCGAGCGGGTCCTGCAACCGCCTGCCGATGGACACCGCACCGCGAACGGTAAGATCATGGTCGGGAAATTCACGGCGGGCGATCGCCGATGCGGAATAGATGGAAGCGCCGTCCTCGTTGACCAGGGTGACCAGGATGCGCCTGTCGAGTCCCAGTTTCCCGATAAAGGCTTCCGTCTCCCGGCCGGCCGTGCCGCTGCCGACGGCGACCGCTTCGATTCCGAAGGTGTCGACCAGCTCCCTGACGGTCTCCGCCGCCGCCGACCGCTGTTTCTCGCCCTGGGTCGGATAGATGGTGGTGGCGTGCAGGAGCCGTCCCTGGCCGTCGAGGCAGACCAGTTTGGCGCCGCTGCGAAAGCCGGGATCGAGGGCCATGACCCGTTTCTGGCCAAGCGGCGGGGCCAGCAGCAGGTGACGGAGATTGTCGGCAAAGACGGCGATGGCTTCGCGATCGGCCCGGTCCTTGAGTTCCTGCCTGATTTCGTTTGCCAGCGACGGGGCGAGCAGCCGTTTATAGCCGTCTTCGATGGCTGCCAGCATCTCCTCCCGGTGCGGGGAGGGCTTGAGCCAGCGCCTGGTCAGTTCGGCCCGGGCCGTTTGTTCATCGCATCTGATCGACAACGACAGCATCTTCTCCGTCTCGCCGCGCAGCAGGGCGAGCAGCCGGTGGCCGGCTATTTTGGTGATCGGTTCCTGCCACTGGAAGTAGTCGCGATATTTGGCGGCGGCCGCGCGATTTTTTTCCATCACCCGCGAGGAGATGATCGCCGTACGGCGGAAGAGCGATCGCAAGGTGCTTCTCGTGGCCGGGTCCTCGCTGAGCCGTTCGGCGACGATATCTCGCGCTCCGGCCAGGGCCGCTGCCCCGTCCGGTACCTGCTGATCGGCGTTGATAAACGAGTCCAGCGGCAGTTTTGTTCGGCCCTGCTCCAGCAGCAGCAGAGCCAGCGGTTCAAGTCCGCGCTCCCGGGCGATGGCGGCCCGGGTCCTTCGTCTGGGTCGAAAGGGCAGATAGATGTCTTCGAGTTCGGTCACCGTGGCGGCCCCGTTCAGAGCGGCAGACAGCTGTTCGGTGAGCAGGTCGCGCTGTTGCAGGGAGGCGATGACGGCGGCCCGGCGTTTGACGAGCTCAGCGTGTCGACCCAGCTGATCCTTGATGGCGCTCAGGGCGACTTCATCGAGGCAGTCGGTGGCCTCCTTGCGATAGCGGGCGACAAACGGGACGGTGGCGCCGCCCTCGAGCAGGTCGGCTGCGGCGGCAACCTGCCGGCCGGTTATAGCGAGCGCTGCGGCGATGGTCAGATGATGGGGTGCTGGGGCGGTCATTTTCAAACGTGAAAGCAGGCGGGTTTGTGGTATGGTTCACAGGTCGCTTCGAAAACCGGCATGGCGCCATCATAGTAATGAAGCGGTGGCAGTGCAAGAGAGATCGGCGGGGGTGGACCCCGGGAGGATATTGATGAGCCGGCAAAACTGTGAGAGTTGTTCGTTTCGAAAAAAATTCGAGGCCGATCCGAGGTCTTTTCTCGGTCGGTTGTGGCTGTTTCATACCAGGTTCTGTCCCGGTTGGCGCCGCTATCTGGCCGAATTGCCGGAAAACGAGCTAGACGAGGTGATCCGGCGCTGCACGCGCAAGCGGGAAAGCCGTTGATGAGACAACGCATTGTCCTGGTCCTGCTGCTGCTCCTCGGACTGGTTGTCCTGCAGCAGCGCTCCCACTGGTTTTTCGGCGAGCCGCCAACCGCTGTCATCTCGTCCGCCGAGCACCTGCAGCAGGCCTATCGCGATCGGCGCAGCTCCCTTCAAGTCGAAGGGCGGGGCACCGTCGCCAGGATCCTCAAAGACGACCGCCGGGGCAGTCGGCATCAGCGTTTTATCCTCGAGCTGCCCACCGGCCAGACGCTGCTCGTCAGCCACAACATCGATCTGGCGCCACGGATCGACACGCTGCGTATCGGCGACGTGATCGAATTTTTCGGGGTCTATGAATATAACGAGCAGGGCGGGGTGATCCATTGGACCCACCATGACCCGGAGGGCAGCCAGGTGGACGGCTGGCTCAGGCATAACGGACGGCTGTATCGCTGAAGGTCATGGCCACCTTGTACCGTTCCGGCCCCGCCGGCTCTTCGCGGTGCGGCCTCCGGCAGAACCGACCAGCCGTGGGGGACCTGATTTTCATAAAAAATATATGACCATTTTTCAGGGAGGTACGCCATGTACAGTAGTGTTGCCGATGCCATCGGTCTGAAATACGAGCCGCTGGTCATGCTGTTTGCCGACAGCAAACCCGAAAAAGCCAGGCAGTTCAAAGAAGGCAAGTGGGGATGCGTGATGTTCATGGTGGCGGCTGTCTTGAAAGGGGAGACAGCGGTCTTTGACCGGTCCACCTTTGGTTGTTTTGGCGGCGGTACCGGTCTTGGTTTCGGCGATCAGTACGAAAATTTTCCCGGCGGCAAGGGCTGTTTCCAGTACTTTTTGTCGGTCGGCAACGACCGGTGGCCGCACGGCCGGGAAGCGGCCGAGCAGGTCAAGCCGTTCATGCAGCCGGAGGCATTCGAGCACTTCACCCAGGGAGAGCGCTACTTCAAATCGCCGGAGCTGGTCGGCACCTTTATCCAAAACCTGCCGATTACCACTGTCCCTGCTCTTTATGTGGTTTTCAAACCGCTGGTCGAAGTGGTCGAGGACGAGGAACAGCCGGAGGTCATCGTCTTCTTCGGGAACATGGATCAGATCGCGGCGCTGACCGTATTGGTCAATTATGGCCGCGGTCACAATGAAAATGTGATTTTTCCGTTTGCCGCCGGCTGTCAGTCGATCGGCATCTATCCCCTGGCCGAGGCCCGGCGTGACCTGCCGCGGGCCGTGCTGGGACTCAACGATCTGTCAGCCCGGGTATATCTGAAACGGCTGCTCCGCGACGACGTGCTCAGCTTTGCCGTACCGCTGAAGCTGTTTCGGGAAATGGAGGACAATCTCGAAGAGAGTTTTCTCTCGGGCGATACCTGGCGGCAACTGCGCACGATGGGGTCGTTCTGAGCGTCCTGTGACGACGGATAGAGCTCAGCGCTGGCCCCTCGCCGCATGAAAACCGAGGTGGGATTTGATAAACCGCGGCAGGCCACTGCGCTCAAAGTGCTCCGCATCCCAGTCTTCGTCCGCGGCGATCTGACGATAATCAGGGTGCAGGACGAATACGCCGGCCTCGATCATGGTGCCGGACGAGATGGTCACCGTTTCGATTCGGCGCCGGTAATATTTTCCTTCGAAGGTATCGAGTCTGCCCACATCGTCAGGGGCGACATCGAGATAGACTCTGCCGTCTATCCGGTCTTCCGGAAAAGCGCGCAGAGCGACCGGATATACCTCCCCCCTGACGGCCTTGCGCTGATAGCCGGCCAGTGTTGCCGGTCGGCTTCGGTAATCGCCGCGGACAACGAGGGTCCAAACCTCCCGATACATCAGCGAGCCGTAGGTGAAGATATGCATGGCGGGCCGGGTTGTGGTTGAATCAGCAAGCGAGGCTGCGGGCTTGCACCGTCTTGATCATCGTTTAAGCTCCGCTTCCTGAAGGGAAATGTCCAGCCACTCCAGGGCATCCGCCTTGCTTTTGAAACTGCTCAAGGTTACCGGTGCCTCCTCGATTTCCAGCTGAGCGTCGATCATCCGGCCGAGGCCGAAGTCAAGGTCTTTGGCAAGAACCAGGGCTGATTTGCCTCCCTGACGATGCGCGGTGTGCTGCTTGATATAGTGAGCCAGCGCGGATATGTCATCGCTTGAGATGGCGGTCACGTCGGCCTCGGAGAAGTCCCAGAGGGAATAAAGCGTCGGCTGACCATCGTAATAGTCTCGCAATTCCTCAAGGATCCGCCCGGCGTCGATCACCCCGTGGGCGGTGAATATGGTCAGCGTGTGCCGGGAGTCGGTCTGTCTGTTTATCAGATTCATCGGGTCTTGGTGCCGAAGTGGCGGCTGTTGCCGACAAGGCGCAGGTCGGTTGGGCCAGGTCCTGCTTTTCGTTCATCGGAACGCACGATCATTACCGTTACCGGGAACACGACGTCAGACTGTCAAGTACATCTTGTTAAAAAGTAACAAGTATTTATAGATCGTCAAGTTCTCTGCAAAAGGGCAGCCCGCTTTTCGGGCCTTTTTATATGAAAATCATCTCCCCGGGCTGGCGCTCCCCGGGCTGGCCGGTTCTGCCGGAGGCTGCATCGCGAAGGCCCG
>CAYSSK010000150.1:0-5043 GCA_964433645.1 uncultured Desulfofustis sp. | reverse complement strand
GTGCCCAGTCGGTCTATTTGCCTATCATCCGGCAGAGCGAGGCCGTTCCGGAATCCAGGATCGCCTTGATCACCCCCGGTTTCTCCAGCTTTACCAGTCTCTCGACACAGGTGACGGCAACGAGATAGAGCAAATCGCTGTTTCCTTCCTGCTCTATGTAGTGGATGATTTCTTTTTTGGGCATGGTCTTTATCCGTTGACGTTGAATTGTCGCCACTGAACGGCATGTATCACGAAAGCGGGTATTGAAGCACGTTCACGGGGTACCGGCAATGCAGGCTGTCTTGCAAGCACCGGATTTCCGGGCAATGCCAAAAAGAACTGACAGGCCATTGTTCACGGCGGCCCCGGTGTACAGGATAAGCGCATGTCTTCCGCGGCTGTATTGTACAGATGGCCGAGCAATGGTTCAAGAGCAAATGGTCCGGCACATGGTCCGGCCTGAAAGGTGGGGAGGAGCCGCAAAACCCGGTTTCGTTGGGTGTAGACCGGCTGCTTCTCTGACCAGAGATGAAGCAATCGGCGAGCTTAGGAGTGCGGGTGGGGCTGTTTTTAGTGAATTATTCAGACATGTTCTTATAATCAGGGGAAAACGCCGGACAAGTGCATACCTGTAGTTTTCCGCCCCCTTGTGCGGGCATAAAAACCTTTAGGCAGCGTGTCGTGCAAGCGTTCACCCGAGATAGTGCAATCTGATCCCCCCTCCATGGCCAGTGCCTGGCTGCAGACCTTGCGCCGCTGCTGCCGCCGACCGGTGCGCCTGACCGTTATGCTCGGCACCGTCAGTGGCCTGGCGGTCATCGTCCAGGCCGGGCTGCTGGCCCATCTCCTCCACCGTGCGGTGATAGACGGTGCGCTCCGCGAATCGCTGCTGGTTTTCTTTGTGCTTCTGGCCGCGGTCATCGGTCTGCGCGCCCTGTCGGCCTGGGGCCGGGAGATCTGCGGACAGCGCGCCTCTACGCTGGTGCGCCGTCATGTCCGCCGGCAGCTCCTGGAGCGTTTTGCCGCCGGAGGACCGGCCCTGGTCCAGGAGAAACAGAGCGGGCCGCTGGCCAACACGGTGCTTGATCGGGTGGAGGCCCTGCACGGCTATTTCGCCCATTACCTGCCGCAACGAACACTGGCCCTGATTGTCCCGGGGATGATTGTTTGTGCCGCCTTCAGCGTCAGTTGGGTGGTGGGGCTGATTTTTCTGGCCACCGCCCCGGTATTCCCGCTGATGATGATCATGATCGGCCGTGGCGCTGAATCGCTGAACCGGAAGAATTTTCAATTGCTCTCGCGGATGAGCGCTCACTTTCTTGATACCCTGCGGGGGTTGACCACCCTGAAGCTGTTCCAGCGCTCTCGGGACGAATCGGCGCGCATCGCCGCATCCTCCGAGGGCTACCGGAAAGGCACCATGGCGGTGCTTCGTCTGGCCTTTCTGTCATCGGCGGTACTCGAATTTCTTGCCTCGGTGGCGATCGCCATGACCGCGGTTTTCCTCGGCCTGAGCTACCTTCATTTTCTCGATTTCGGCCTGTATGGCCAACAACTCACCCTGCGCAGCGGGCTGTTTCTGTTGCTGCTGGCGCCCGAACTCTATTTGCCGCTGCGCGAACTCGGTACCCATTACCATGCCCGGGCCGAGGCCCTTGGCGCCGCCGTTGAGCTCAGCGCGCTGCTGGCCGAGACGCCGGCCGAGCACCGCCGGAGGGGAGCGGAAGTAATTTCCGCCGGCCGGCCGATAGCACTGCAGATGCGCCATCTCAGCCATAGTTTTGGCCGGCGCGGCAAACCGGCCCTTGCCGATCTCTGCCTGGAGGTCCAGGCCGGTGAGTGGCTGGCGTTGGTTGGTCCCAGCGGCGCCGGAAAAACCACCCTGCTCAACCTGCTTCTGGGGTTTTACCCGGTGCAGCAGGGAGAAGTCCTCGTCAACGGGGTGTCGCTGACTGATCTTGATCTTGCAGCATGGCGCCGGAAAATTGCCTGGGTCCCCCAGCAGCCGCAGCTTTTTTTCGGCAGTCTCGCCGATAATATCGCTCTGGAAAATCCCGAAATGGGGGCCGGGCAGATCACCGCCGCGGCCGAGCGGGCCCGGCTCCTTGAACCCGTCGGCCAACTGCCGCGGGGACTTGCAACCCCCGCCGGCGAGCAGGGCCTTCAGCTTTCCGGCGGGCAGGCCCGGCGCGTGGCTCTGGCGCGGGCCTTTGCCCGCGAAGCATCGCTGATTCTTCTCGATGAGCCGACCGCCGGGCTCGATCTGGAAAATGAGCGCCTGATCATGGCGGGTCTCAAGCAACTGGTGCAGGGCAAAACGGTGATCATGCTCACCCATCGGCTCGATACCGCGCAATTGGCGGATCGGATCGCGGTGATGGCTGCCGGCAGTATTGTTGAACAGGGCAGCCACCGTCAATTACTCGCCCTGAATGGCGTCTATGCCCGGCTGGCCGCCATGGGGGGGAGGGAGGTTTGATGAAAGAGCTGCTGCCCTTTATCAGGCTGCTGTGGCCCCAGCGCCTCTGGGTGTTCTGGGGAGTTGCCGCCGGCATTCTCACCCTGCTTGCCGGAACCGGCCTGCTCGCGCTAGCCGGCTGGTTTCTGAGCGCCGCGGCCGTTGCCGGCTTGAGCCTGGCGGCCAGCCAGTACTTTGACATTCACACTCCCAGTGCCGGTGTCCGCGGCTTTGCCGTGCTGCGCACAGTCGGACGCTACGCCGAGCGGGTGGTTTCTCATGAGGCGACGCTGCGGTTGCTCGCCGCCCTACGCGTCTGGCTCTACCAACGCATTGAACCCCAGGCGCCGGCGAATCTGCTCCGCCATCGCAGCGGCGATCTTCTGAACCGGATCGTCACCGACATCGATGTTCTCGACACCCTGTTTGTCAGGGTATTATCCCCGACCATCGTGGCGGTGGCGGTGGCGGTGGTGGTGGGAGGGGTGTTGTGGTGGCTGGCGCCTTCCCTGGCGGTGCTTTTTCTGCTGTTCTTTGTTGCCGCCGGTCTGCTGACACCGTTGCTGACCGAGCGTCTTGGCCGCCGAGTCGGTGGGGAGATTCAGCAGCAGCTCGCCATCCTGCGCGTCAACCTGGTAGAAGATCTGCAGGGGGCCGCCGATCTCGCCGTCTACGGGGCGGAGCAACGCCGTCGTCGCGACCGCCTGGCGGAAAACGATCGTCTTCTTGCTCTCCAGGAGAAGATGGCGTGGATCAGCGGCGCAGGTGTTGCCCTGACGACCCTGTTCAGCGGCCTGGCGGCGCTGGGCGCCCTGTATGCGGCCCAGCCCATGGCGCACAGCGGTCGTTTTGCCGAACCGGTGCTGGCGCTCATCACCTTTGGCGTGCTGGCCGCCTTCGAGGCGGTGCTGCCCCTGCCTCTGGCTTATCAGATGCTCGGCAGGATCCGGACTGCGGCGCGGCGATTGCTCGAAGTCAGTGAGACGGAACCGGCGGTGGTGTTTCCCGCGACCTCGGTACCGGTGCCGGAGGATTTGTCGATCGTCTACCGGGGGGTCAGCTTCTCCTATCCCGGTGCCGCTGGCGAAAAGGCTCTTGCGAGAATTGATCTGACCGTGCCGGCGGGCTCGACCGTCGCCCTGGTTGGGCCCAGTGGCTGCGGCAAAACCACCCTGGCGCACCTGCTCACCCGTTTCTGGGATCCCGACGAGGGCATGATCACCATTGGCGGCAAGGATATCCGCCGTTTCAGCGAGAGTCAGCTGCGAGCGTTGATCACCGTGGTATCGCAAAGGAGCCATATCTTCAGTGCTACGCTGCGGGACAATCTGCTCATCGCCGATCCACAGGCCGATGAAACGGCGCTCTGGGATGCTCTGGAACGAGCTCAACTTGCCGATTTTGTATCCAAACTTCCGGAAGGATTGGCTACCTGGACCGGGGAAGGGGGCGCCGAACTTTCCGGCGGCGAGGCTCGCCGCCTGATTCTGGCGCGGGCGCTGCTCAAAAACGCCCCGATCTGGGTTCTCGACGAGCCGACCGAAGGCCTTGACAACCGGAACCGACGCCGCTTTACCGAGACGCTCTTCGCCAATCTAACCGGCAAGAGCGCCGTGCTGATCACCCATACCCGGGAGGCCCTGGAGCGCGTCGACCAGATCTGTTTCCTGGCATGGGGTCAGGTCTCAACAATTAACACAACAGGCTTCTTCGATTTTCCTATGGCGAAAGTTCATGAAATGAATGGAGGACCCCATGGCGCGACCGTTAAGGATTGAATATCCTGGTGCATTTTATCATATCACCGCACGAGGCAACGAGCAGCAGAAGATATTTAGAAGCCTCAAGGATAAAGAGAGGTTTCTGACCTATCTTGAATCATCAGTGTTGCGATACGGGGCGGTCATTCATGTTTACTGCCTGATGAGCAACCATTATCATCTGCTTATGGAAACCCCGAGGGGGAATCTTTCCCAGATCATGCGGCATATAAACGGGGCGTATACCACGTATTTCAATCTGCGACTCAAACGAGCCGGCCACTTGTTCCAGGGGCGGTATAAGGCAATACTGGTCGAGGCCGACGAGTACGCCTTGGAACTGTCCCGCTATATTCATCTGAATCCGGTAAGGGCAAAGATGGTGGACAGGCCCGAAGAATATCTCTGGTCCAGCTATCGGGGCTATACAGGACTGGAGCAGGCGCCCGACTGGTTGAAGACGGATTTTATCCTGAAATATTTTCACAGCAGGAGTCTACCAGCAGAAAACAACTACAAAACATTTGTTGAAGAGATTCTCGAACAAGAATGTCACAGCCCGCTGCAGGGAGTAATTGCCTCAACGATATTGGGATCTCCGGAATTTGTCGAGAAAGTGTCACGCCTGAATGTAGATGCACGAAAGGACGAGCGAAACGTTCCAGCAGTGAAAATGCTGATGCCTCGCCCCGGCATGGAAGAAATATTGACGAAAGTAAAGGCGGAATTGATTGATGAGAGACTTTTACGAAAAATGGCTATCTATTGTTGCCATAGGTTCAGTGGAGCAAAGCTCAGGGAGATTGGCGAGAAGTTCGGTATGAGTGAGGCGGCAATTTCCCA
>CAYSSK010000149.1:1917-5391 GCA_964433645.1 uncultured Desulfofustis sp. | reverse complement strand
CGGCGAACGAGCGCTCGATCTTTGCTGATTGCCCCTCGCCCTGACTATCGGTCGACTTGTTTGGGACCCGATCCCGGACGGCACTATAACTCTGCTTCGCCGGATCGTTTCATGAACACGACGAGGCCGTGGCGACTGCCATCCAGCCCCGTCCGGCCGGGACAACCACCGCTTCTTGCTGACGGATACCGACAGGACACTTGTCCTGTCTCAAACAAAACGTCCCTCCGCGGCTTCCTGGCCGAGGCCTGTCAGACTACCGGGAAAACGGCGGCAAGGGAAAACCAAAAGGCAGTTTTTCAAAAGGAGGAGAGCATGAATAGCGCGTACAAGAAGGAAATTCGGTACACTCTCATCTTCAGTGTTCTATTGCTGATTTGCGGGCATCTCGGATTATTATTCGTGGCTTTTCCGAGCCTGCAGAACCACATGGTTTTTGGTTTTCCGTCACAGTATATCATCCCGGTGCTGATGGGCTGGCTCGGCCTGATGGTGGTCGTCTGGTTCCAGGCCAAACTGTCCAACGATCTCGATGACGAGATCGAAAAGTACAGCGGTTCAACGGAAACTATCGGGTGAGGAGGCGCGATTATCATGGAACAGCAACAATGGGTATTATCCAACCCGACGCTCGGTATCGTCTTCGTCGGTGCTTCCTTCGTCATTTTCTACCTGATCGGCTGGTATTCGCAGAAACGAGCCAAGATCGCAACCGACTACTGGACGGCCGGACGAAGCATCGGGGCCGTCACCAACGGCCTCGGCATGGCGTCGAGCTACATGAGCTTGGCCACCTTCATGGGCGTTACGGCCTTGATCCTCAATCTCAAGGTGCCGTTTGTCTATCTGTGGATCCAGTTCGCCCTGTCGATTCCGTTGATCACTCTCTGGTACGGCGCCCCGCTCCGGCGCCTGGGAGCCTTTACGCCGGCCCAGTTCGTCCGTGAACGCTACGGCCTGTCGACGTCCTATATCACGGTTCTGTTCATGATCCTGGTCATGGTCATGTACGCCCTCGGCCAGATGATCGGTGTCGCCAAGGTCTTTGAAATGCTGTTTGGTTTTAATTACAATATCTCGTTGATCTGCGGTGGCGCGCTGATCGTCGGCTATGTCACCATCGGCGGCATGTACGGCACCAGCTACAACGCCGCTTTCCAGATGATCCTGATGGGCGTTGCCTTCGTCATTCCTCTCGGCGCCATCATGAAGGCCATGGGAGGTACCGGCTGGTACTTCCCGCCGCTGCTGTACAGCGACATGGTCCCGGCCATGCTCGAGGCGGTGCCGGACTTCTTCGACATGAAGTACGGCTTCAAATGGTACCTGGCCCTGATTCCCTGTTTCACCATCGGCGCCATGGGACTGCCCCATCTCGGCATGAGGGTCTATACCGCGTCAAACCTGAAGAGCGCACGAAACGCGATGTTCTGGTTTACCTTCTTCTGCGGCATCGTCTTCAGCGCCACCTATGCCATGGGCTTTTCCGGCGTCTTCTTCCAGGCAACCCAGGCAACGGCCGGTCAGGCCATTGCGCCGACCGACTATGACAAAATCACGCTGATCCTCAACAGCGTCTACAACCCGGCCTGGGTCCTGGCCTTCGTCATTGCCGGCGCCATAGCCGCCGGTCTGTCGACGATCAGCGCCAACCTGATGGCCATCGGTGCGATGATCGCCCAGGACATAATTGCCACGCTCAAGCCGAACCTGCCGGACAAGACCATGAAGGTCATCGGTTATGCCGCCATTGCCGGCGGCGGTGCCGCCAGTATTCTTATCGCGCTGAATCCGCCGACGTTCCTGGTGGTCAGCATCCTCTGGGCCTTCGGCCTGGCCGGCGTTACCGTTGCCCCGGCGGCGATTCTCGGCGTCTGGTGGAAGCCGGCCAACCGTTATGGGGCATTTACCTCCATTCTCGTCTCCGGTCTGATCTACATCCTCGTGTCACCGTACATTTTCCCTGGTATCGTCATTTCCACCGGCCTGCAGGCCAAGATCGGCATGTCCGGCTCGTTGTTCTGCGTGCCGCTCAGCTTCTTCCTGCTGACCACCGTATCGATGATCACCGAGCGCATCCCGTCTCTGATGGTACGCATCCCGGTCGAACAGGATAAAATGCTCGTCGACAAGGTCCACGGCTGGTCCGAATACAGCGAAGAGCGCTACAACAGCACGACAGCCGGCATCATCATCGCCGCCGTCAGCCTGTTCTTCTGTGTTTACGCCGTGCTGCCGGGCGGCTGGTAAAACAGCGCCGGTGTAACTGACAGCCACCTTCTGACCCGGGGGCGGCGCGAGCCGTCCCCGGACCTGGTTGCGGCCACGTGCTTTGACAAAAAACAAGAAAAGAGAACGAAACGTGCGCTACCTGGATCTGCTCCCCGCCCTCGCCACCGGCAAAGATGAGGTGTTCCGGTTGGCCCTGGACGGCACGGCCCGTCCGATTATGCTGATCAATATCGTCATTCTCGGCATATTGTTCGGCCTTTCCAATCTACTCGGCGTCATCGGTCAGGCCGGGAGCGAAGAATTGGCAGGGCGGGTCCTGCTGTTGCTGGCTCTTCTGCTCATTGTCTACGGCATTTTCACCATGTTCGCGGTCCTTTTCGGCCTGACGCTGATCTACTGGGCCGCCGCGAAGGCGTTTGGCGGGCCGGGCGGCCTGGTTACGGTACTCGAGTTGATCGGTCTGGCAGCGGTGCCATTCTGGCTGTTCGCCCCGCTGTTGAACTTTGCCATCCGCTTCGGGCCGGAAGGCAAAACGATACCGTTCACCTTGTTGGTGCCCCTGGTGTTGTCCTTCATCTGGTCGTGTGTGCTGGTCAAAAAAAGTATGGTGGCGGGGCAGGGACTGAGCGAGGGCAGAGCAACCCTGGCCGTCACCTGCATGTGGATTTTCAGTGTCAGCGCGATCTACGTGTTTTCCCCCTGATCACGCTGCTGAAGCACCCGGAAAACCTCAATCTTGTCTTTTACGTTTTTATATTCGAAGCGCCCCATCGCTTCACAGCGGTAGAGCCCTCTCAGCAATTCCATGGTTTTCTTGGAAACGCAGATTTCGCCACCCGGGCAGCCGCGCTCGATCCGGGATGCGATATTGACCCCGTAACCGAGTACCGTATAATCGCAATACTCCTCGGAGCCGATAGTGCCGACCACCACCTGATCGGTATTGATGCCGATGCCCAGATCGATCGTCACCCCCATCCGGGCCTGCCACCGATGGCGGAGGTTGCGCATCATCGCCTGCATCTCCAGTGCCGCTTCCACCGCCCGCTCCGCATGATCCGGCCGCTCCACCGGGTTGCCCCAGACCACCATCAGGGAATCACCGATCAGTTTATCGATGACACCGTCGTTGGACCGGGCAATGGCGATCAGTTTACCGAAGCATTCCCGCATCATCTTGATCACCTGCTCGGGTTCGATATCCCGGCAGAGTTTCGTAAATCCGCGCAGATCGGCAAACAT
>CAYSSK010000149.1:0-1817 GCA_964433645.1 uncultured Desulfofustis sp. | reverse complement strand
GAATGGATCAGCACGGTATAGAAAAACCAGGCGATCACCGTATAGATCATGCCCTTGACCACCCCTTCCTCGAGAATGATGATGCCGGGAAACAAGGTGTGAAACATGATGATCAGCACGGTGACACTGAGCGGAATCGGTTGATACCCCTCCAGGGTTTCCATCCTGAACAGCAGCATATCAAACGGCGTGAAGATATTGGCGGACTGGACCACGCAAAGGGTGGCACCGACGAGGAACGAAACGACCAGGAAAATTTTCAGCTGAGAGTATTTGGTGTATTTCAGATGCATCGTCATCATGGCAATCTGGCGATCTCCTGTCAGGTCATTTTCTCGGCTGATCGCGGCGCCGCAACAACCGGTCTGCTTCGGCGGCGCCTGGCAACATCCTAGAAAAACAACTTTTTGTCCACACGGTACAGCATCGGACTATAGCCGTCTTTGCCCTTTTGAACAAGAAAATAGCACAATTTCTCCGCTCGTCGCCATGCCCCAACACCGGCAACGCTTCAAGAATCCGCTGTGTCGTCGTGGTGAGCCTCCGCTGTAAACGAGCCGGTCCACTGCACGGGACCGCAGAACACCTTGCCATCTCGGTTCAGCTGTGATTATAATCGTGGCCGCACCGGTAACGGCTTCACATAACGATAATTATCCGCTTTTTTCGGCCAAATAACCAATTCACAGATGATGAACCGCCCGCAACAACAGCACCGTGATCTCCGATCCGGATTCACCGCCAGCCTGGTCGTTGCCGCCAGTGTCGGCGCCTACGGCAGCGTCCTCGGTCTGCTCGCGGCGCAGAAGGGACTGACCTGGTACCAGCTGCTGATCATGAATCTCAGTGTTTTTGCCGGCTCGGCGCAATTCGTGATGGTCGACATGTGGCTGCCGCCACTACCGATCGTCGAGATCACGCTGGCCGTGCTGGTGATCAATATGCGTTATCTGCTCATCGGTGCCTCACTCAGCCCGCTTTTTCAGGGAACATCCCTTGGCCATCGATTTTTGTTCATGCATCTGGTCGCCGACGAGAACTGGGCCATTACCATGGCCCGCTTCCACAAGCAGGCGATTTCCAGCTGGTTTTTGCTCGGCGGCGGTCTCTGTGTCCAACTTGCCTGGTGCAGCGGCACCATGCTTGGTCATCGCCTCGGCGCGGTTATTACCGACCCGGAGCGATATGGACTCGATTTCTCCTTTGTGGCGGTCTTTACCGCGCTCGTTTTCAGTTTCTGGAAGGGTCGCCGCGATCTGGTGCCCTGGCTGATCGCGGCAACGGTCGCCTTGGCCAGCGAAGCCGTGCTGCCGGGCAAATGGTATATCGTCTGCGGCGGCGTTGCCGGGGCACTGGCGGCCGCACTGCGCGAAACCGAGGCGAGCCGGGGGCACGGCGATGGTTGACGAGATGTCGGTCTGGCTCGCCATCGGATCAGCGGCCCTGGTAACCTACGGCCTGCGGATCTCGGGTCTGCTGCTTGCCGGCCGTCTGCCGAAAACGGGCAGGTTCAAAACATTCATGGATGCGCTGCCCGGTACCATTCTCCTTTCTCTGATCGTCCCGGCGGCGGTCGCCGCCGGACCGATCGGCTGGCTGGCCACATTGGCAACCGGCCTGTGCAGCTGCAAAACGGGCAACGTCTTCCTGTCGATGGTGGTCGGCGTGACGATCGTCGCGCTCGGTCGCTGGTGGGGCGTATAACCCTCCACAACGAACAATGAAAATCGGCGTCGCGGTCGGCTGGGCTGACCGGCCCTGCCTCCGGCTGCTGCGCTGCGGCCTGATCGGCTGAATCTCGACCAACGGCGGGACGG
>CAYSSK010000148.1:0-5406 GCA_964433645.1 uncultured Desulfofustis sp. | reverse complement strand
AACGTGGTCTGTCCCCGATTTTTTATTTTTTCCGATTTTTTCCTTTTCTTTTTTCCCACCAGGTGGCGGTGGCCCAGAACAATAAAGTCAGGCCGAGGATGAAGGACCGTAACGGAGCGAGCAAGGGAGAATCGGCAACGGTGCCGGCGTTATTGATGACCAGCCGGACAGCCAATCCTTCCTGCCGGAAAAAGCCCTGCCGGTTAGCGATAAAGAGCGGGGTGCTGCTGATATATTTCGAAGTCGCCACGGCAAGTGCCACCGACGGCTGATGGTCGGCAACCTGGTACTGTCGCTGTTCGAAGCCGGAAAAAATTGCCAGGCAGAACAACGCGGCTCCGATTGCTAAAACCAGGGCGCGACCGCACTGCCTTGCGGCAGTGCGGCAGCTGAAAAATTATTTACTCATCCGTTGTCTTGCCGACCTGGCCGGCCAGCCCCCAGTCATCGAAGAGCACATAGAGTGCCGGGATAACCAGCAGCACGAGCACGGTGGAGGTCAGCAGACCGAACACCACCGAAATAACCACCGGTTGGATCGCCGCAGCCTGGGTGCTGGTCTCCAGCAAAATCGGCAGCAGACCGGCGATGGTAGTACCGGTACCGATCAGGATCGCCCGCAGTCGGTCCCTGCTGGCCTGACCGGCGGCGGCTGCCGCCGCAAGGCCCTGCTCCCGGTGCACCTTGATAAAGTGGATGAGCAAGATGGCATTGTTGACGACGATGCCGGCCAACGAGGCGGCGCCGATCAGTGACGGCATCGACAGATAGAAGCCCATCAGCACATGCCCCCAGATGGCGCCGATAAAGGCCAGCGGGATGGATAACATGACGATCAGCGGCTCGACATAGCCGCGGAATTGAAACGACAAAATGACAAAAATCCCGAGCAAGCCGATGAGCAGACCACGGCCGATCGACTTGCCGGTCTCCGCCGAGTTGGCCACCTGCCCTTCGAATACCACCGAGATACCGGGATGCTGCTCCAAGAATCGAGCCAGCCGGGAGTTCTTGATATCCTTGACGACGGCCTGGGCGCTCGTTTGGCGGGCATCGACATTGGCGCTGACGACCACGGTACGGCGTCCGTTGATCCGGGTGATCCGCGCCCAGTCACGGTCCTCTTCCACCCGGACCAGAGCATCCAGCGGGATCTGCCGGCCGTCCGGCAGCTGGCTGATCTGGTCGGCCAGGTCATCGAGACTCCGGCGATCCTGATCGGCCTGACTGACGAGAATCTCGATATCCCATTCGCCGATGCGCTGGGTGGCGGCGATCTGCCCGAGCATCGCGGCGCGTAGCTGGGACGCCACCTCCTCGGCACTCACCCCAAGTCCCCGGGCGCCTTCGGCGAGTGAATAACGGCGCTGGGGCTTGCCGGGGCGCAGATCGTCGATGACATTGTAGACCCCGGTATAGCCGGCGACGTACGTCGCCATGTCCACGGCGGCCTGCTTGAGCGCCTCAAGATCATCGCCGTGCAGGCGGATCTCGATCGGGATACCGGCCGGTCCGAAGCCCGGCTCCTGGATGATCAGACTGAGGATCCCCGGGATATCGCCGATCTGCTCGCGCCAGGCAACCGTGAGGTCATCCAGTGTTACGGAACGGCGCTCAGCGGTCAGCAGATCGACCATGACCGTGGCCACATGGGCCCCGGACTCCTGGGCGCTGAGATTGTGGTTGAACCGAACCTGGATGGACTCCACCAGGGCCGCCCCGGCCGGCTGCTGCGGCGTCAGGCGGCTGTCGAGCCGGCGCATCGCCTCCTCGACCCGGCGGGCCACCGCTTCGGTCCGGGCCAGCGGCGTTCCCTGAGGCATCAGAATACGCGCCTCCAACACATCACCGTCGATATCGGGCATCGCCTCGCTGTCGATATGACCGCCGGCCAAGAAGCCGATCGAGCCGATCAATACCGCAAACACCAGGCCAAGCACCAGGTAGCGCAGGCGAATGGCCGCATCGGCCAGGCGCCCGACCCGTTCCTGAAAAGCGGCAAAGCCCCGCTCGAAGGCCGCCCGGAACCGTGACTGCCGGTTCTCGGCCAGATGCGCTACGCTGCCCTTGAGATGATGCGGCAGGATCAGGAAGGCCTCGATCAGGCTGGCCGCCAGCGCGGCGATCAGCACCACCGGCAACACCTCGAGCACGGCGCCCATGTCACCCGCGAGAAAGGACAGCGGCAGGAAGACTGCGGCCGTCGTCAAAAACGACGACAGCACCCCGGGCAGCACCTGGCGTGTCCCCGCCACCACGGCGGCCAGCGACGAGCCGGACTGCCGAGCCTGCACGGCAATGTTGTCGGTGATGACGATGGCGTCGTCCATGACGATACCGATGGCCATCAACAGCGCCACCAGCGTGATCATGTTGAGCGACAGTCCGGTTGCGGCCATGACCGCAAAGGCACCCATGAACGCCGCCGGCAACCCGAGCACCGCCCACAGCGCCAGACGGGGCCGGAAGAACAGACTCATTACCAGCACCACCAGTACCAGGCCGGTCAAGCCATTTTTCACCAGCATCTGCAGCCGGTCGCGAACGATACTGGTCATGTCCTGGGTGACGGTCAATCGGACCCCGTTATCGAGGCGCCGCCGCTCCGCCTCCACCAACGCCGCCAGCTCGGCCATCACATCCAACGCGTCGTCACGCAGGGTCTTGCTGACCTCCAGCACCAGGGTCCGTTCGCCGTTGAACCAGATCTGCTCTTCCGGAAGTTCGCCGACTTCCCGGATCGTCGCCAATTCGCCGAGGCTCAGCTCACCGCCTTCTGCACCGGAAATAATCACCAGCGCTGCCAGTTCCGGCAACGTCCGGCGCTGATCGGTGAAGCGCAGCAGGATGTCTCGGTCTCTCGTTTCCAGGGTGCCAAGCGGCATATCGACGCTGCCGCTCGCCACCAGCGTGGCCAGGTCGCGGGCCGAAATCCCATACTGGCGCAGGACATCGCGATCCGCCTGCACCTGCCACTGGCGTTGGGAGAGGCCGCGGATGGTGACGTCGGCCACATCGTCCAGCCGCAGCACCCGCTCTTCCAGGGCCACACCATAGTCTTCCAGCGCGGGCAACACCATATCGCCGCTGACCGCAACCGCCGCCACCAGATCGCTGCGGTGCAACTCGCGCACCACCGGACGCTCGGCTTGGGCCGGCAGGCCGGTCAGCGCGTTGATCTCGGTGTCGATATCATTAAGAAAACGGATCGCGTCGCCGCCGGCCGCCATGGTTGCCGTACCACTGGCCAGGTTGTCCTGCGCCACGCAGACCAACTCCCTGAGAAAATCGACGCCCTGGAGGGCCTCCTGAACCCGGCGGCAGACGGCATCCTCGACGTCGGCGGCGCTGGCCCCGCGATACTCGACCTCGATCCGAACCTCGACCGGCCGATAATCGGGAAAGGTCTCCCGCCGCAGCGACGGCGCGGCAAATAGTCCGGCGGCCAGCAGCAGGAGCAGCAGAAGATTGGCCGCGGTGGGATGGGCGGCGAACCAGCGGATCATGGCGATGCTCCCGCGGCAACGCGCTGCAGGGCACGACCCCGTTCTTCATCGAGGTGCGGGTTCACCTTCATGCCGCCGAGCGGTGGTACCGGGTCATCGACAATCACCCGGTCACCCGGCGCCAGCCCGGCATCGATAACAGCCAGATCTCGCTGCTCATAGGCAACCTCGACCCTGCGACGCTGCAACCGCTCCTGATCGTCGACGAGATACACTTCGCCGTGATGCACCGCAGCAGTCGGCACCACGAGCAACGGTTGCGGACTGTCGGCCGACAGGCGGACACTGACGTACATGTCGCGTTGCAGAATCGGCCGCTTCGGCGGGTCCGCTCTGCGGTAGGGCTGGTCGACGACGATCACCACCCGGGCCATGCGGGTCCGAGGATCCAGGCCGCTCGCCACCCGGTCGACCCGACCCGGCCAGATCGCGCCGTCGTCCCCGACCAGTGCAACCTCCGCCCGGATTGTCGAAAAATCAAAAAGCTCAGCGACATCCAGGGCGTCTTCGACGCGCTGCGGGTGCTGAACAGCGCTCATCAGACGCCGCAGCATGGTGAGTGGAATCCGCGCCTCGATTTCAGCGGCCTCGATGCTGTCGGCCTGAAACAGGTGCTGCCCGGCAGAGACCTGCTGGTGCAACGCCACTTCTACCTCGCCGACCCGCAGATCGTAGGGCGCTGCAAAACGGGTATCGGCAAGGTCCCGGCGCGCCTGACCGAGTTGGGTGGCGGCCCGGTCGATCTGCGCCTCGAGACGCTGCCGCCGAGACGGAATAAGTCGTTGTTGGTTTTCCAGGTTGACTGCGGCCTGGCGCTGGACAAGTGCGGCCCGCTGCTGTTCATCAAACTGCGACTGTGATACGGCACCGCTGCCGGCCAAGGTCTCGATGCGCGTCAGTTCCCGCTCGACAAGCGACAGCCGGTCCCGCTCCAATGCCAGCAGCAACCTTATATTTTCTTCCTCGGTATGCAACTGCTTCTGTTCAGCGGCCAGGCCGGCGAGTTCGGCCTCGGCGGCAGCGATCGCCAACTCATATCGGCTTGGATCGAGAGCCAACAACAGCGTACCGGCCGGCAGCAAGGTGCCGCTCTCCAGCTCAGGATGTCGCTTGATCACCGTGCCACCGACAGTGGCGACGGCGTGCCAGGTCTCAGCGGGACGGGCAACGCCGTCGCCGCGAGCCTCGACCAGAAACGGTACCGGCCGGGCCTCGATCACCGTCACCGACGGAACAAACGAACCCGTCTCGTCATGAATCGGCGTCTGGCGATTGGCCACAAACAGGGCCAGCAATACGATCCCGGCAACCAGACCGGCGAGGATTATTGCGACACGGCCGAAGCCCCTCTTTGTCTCCATGTGGTCTTTCTCCCTCGAACTGTCTCCCGTCAATCGACACTTTCAATACCTGCAGGTTTTTTTAACTGGGGGCTGCGCTATAAATTAACGTTTCCGTTTAAGATCTAAGTGAAAATAGAAGTTGAACGGAAATACCGTGGTCAAAGGTCGATCTTGAAAAATCCTTAGGCAAGAAACCGCGCTGAGCGAAATGCTCGACCGTCTGAAAAGCCAGCAGATCCGATCCCGGTGTTCCAAGAGGCGGTGGCAGGCGACAGCTGCCGCCTGCCATGGATTTGCCGGTCGGCGCGGCTCCCTGAACAGGACGAAAATCCGCCCTGTTCAGGGGAGATGGAATGATCAGGCGCCGGCCATCATCGCGGTGATGTCGTCTTGAACCGTGCCGATCGGCTTGATGTCGAATTTTTCCACCAGCACCTTGGCCACCGCCGGTGACAAGAATCCCGGCAGGGTCGGGCCGAGCCGGATGCCCTTGACGCCGAGGGCGAGCAGGGCCAGCAGCACGGCTACCGCCTTCTGCTCGTACCAGGCGATATCGT
>CAYSSK010000147.1:0-5579 GCA_964433645.1 uncultured Desulfofustis sp. | reverse complement strand
CTAGAGATAATTGAGAATGTATCGAAAAGGTTTTTCCGGGTCGGTAAGGACATTCCCGGGCTTTTGAGTGCCTGTGAGAGAAGGGATGCGAAACAGAGCCAGGGCGTCCAGGCAGGAGATTTCGGCAATTCCATTTTCCCGGCATTGAGCGATCATTTCCATGAGGGTGGTCCCAAGATAATTCTCAGGATGTTCTTTTGTCGGCCCGTAAAAATCGACATGTTCGAAATCGGGCAGATCGTCGGCACGCTCAATGGGTCTTCCGTTCATTTTCCCGATCTTTCCGAAGTCGAGAGCATCGAACCTCTTCTTCGACTTGAACACCGAAGAGCCCGGGCCATAGGTGTTCGACCAAATCCGGACATAAAAAGGGTCCTTCTTTCTTTTTTCCAGTGGAGCAAGGATGTACACACTCTCAATCAGGGATTTCGGTTGTGAAACACCGGAAACCGTCAGGAAGAAAATTTCTTTGCCTCTTTCTGTAGTCTGATAGCAGTCCACGATTTTGAACATTTTAGGGGTGGGGTCCACCAGCCTTCCAGTGGCAAAACGGGCGGTACGCGCAACAATGAGTTCTGCCAGCCGTTCTTTTTGCTCGGGAATTTCGCTGAAACTCCGGCGCATAAGAAAACCAGCGTTCCAGGATCGCTGTTTACGCATCCCGCCGAATATGGTTTTCGCCGAATATAATGCAATAATCAAAACGGCAATGGAAACGATTAAAATCAATATGTCTTCCATAACGCCACCTGAATCTGAATTCGAAAAATCATATTTGGGCTATGACCAACATTTCAAAATCCTCGGTCATCAAAGGATCTTCCCGGCTGAAGGTACCTGGTTTTTTCCCAAATAGTTCACTATCTGTAAAGCCGAGCGTTTTCAAGAGCCAGTTGATTTCCGGGGGGATATAATACCGTTCATTGCAATAAAGAGATTTTTCAGTACCGGAGTCATCGACAAACGCGGTGATGTTGTGGTCGCGGAACATCATCAGATCAAATATATTGACTCCTTTTAAAACAGGGAAGGAAAATATAGCCAACCAATCTTTTCCGTTACGTCCGAACCCCTCCGGAAACGCCAGTCACGCTATACGCTATATCTTTTAATCCTGAACGAGCGTTAGAGCTGATCCCGGGAACGACTCAGCCGTCCCTTTTACCGCGGCTTTACCGAGAAGTGCCCCGCTTCTTAGCACCTGCAAAAACATCGAATCTCGCTGATCAAATCATAAAATTGCCATTGTGCAGAAGCGTATGCTGATGTAAGTATGATATGATTTCAGTAAGATAAAGAATACCGTTAAAAAATGGAGACAGTGATGCGCAAACCGGTGTGGTGGCTGATCGTGCTGCTGATCGCTTTCGGTTCGGGCGGCCTGATCTGGCAGCAGACCCGGCCGAAGCCCGTTCAGGTATCGATTAAGCCGGTGGTGCGGGGCACCGTGGAGAAGACAGTGGCCAACACCCGGGCCGGAACCGTCGAGGCCTGCCGCCGGGCCCGGCTGTCGCCGAGTATCGGTGGACAGATCGCGGTGCTGCCGATCCGCGAGGGCGATCAGGTGGCCGCCGGTGATCTGTTGCTGGAGATCTGGAACGACGACCTGCAGGCCCAGCTGGGTGTGGCCGAACAGGAAGCGGCGGTCGCCGCCGCCCAGGCCGAGGCGAATTGCAGCCGGGCCGAGGAGGCACAGCGCCAGGCGGAGCGCGCCTCGGCATTGTATCAGCAGAAAATCGGTTCGATCGAGCAGACCGAACGAGCCGTCACCGAAGCCGCGGCCCTGAACGCCCAGTGCCGGGCCGCCCGCGCTTCGGCCGAGCGGGCCCAGGCCCAGATCGAGCTGGCCCGGGCGAACCTGTCCCGCTCCCGGCTGATCGCCCCGTTTGACGGAGTGATCGCCAAGATCGAAGGAGAACTGAGCGAGTTCGTCACGCCGTCCCCGGTCGGGGTCATGACCCCGCCGGTCGTCGACCTGATCGAAAACACGTGTTTCTTTGTGACCGCCCCGATCGACGAGGTCGACGGCGCCGCGGTCCGGGTCGGCATGGTGGCCAGAATCACCCTCGATGCCTACCGGGATCGGCAGTTTTCCGGCACCGTGCGGCGGATCGCCCCGTACGTGCTCGACCTGGAAAAGCAGGCGCGGACCGTCGACGTCGAGGTCGCCTTCGACGATCCCGGCGATTATGCCGCCCTGCTGGCCGGCTACAGCGCCGATGTGGAAATCATCCTCGACACCCACGCCGACACCCTGATGATCCCCAGTGAAGCGGTGCGAAACGGCGATACCGTGTATCGTTTCAATGAAACCGAGAACACGGTGAGCCGGGTCAGCTTCACTCCGGGCCTGAGCAATTGGGTGGTCACCGAGGTCGTGTCCGGTCTTGAGGAAGGAGCGCAGATCGTTCTCAACGTCGACCACCCGGACCTCGCTGACGGGGTCCCGGCAACAACCGGCGACCAGAATCAATGATCGACGTGAGAAACATCCGCCGGGAGTTTGTCGTCGGCGATGAAACGGTGATCGCTCTGCGCGACATCGACCTGCGGATCGCGGCCGGAGAATATCTCTCCATCATGGGTCCTTCCGGTTCCGGCAAATCGACTCTGCTCAACGTGATCGGTCTGCTTGACCGGCCGGACAGCGGTGAGTATCTGCTGGAAGGAGAATCGGTAACCGCTTTGAGCGATAAACGCCAGGCGGCCCTGCGCCGGCACAAGATCGGCTTCGTCTTTCAGTTTTTCCACCTGGTACCGCGGCTTTCCGCCGCTGAAAACATCGAACTACCGATGATTCTGGCCGGCATGGACACCGGGCAACGAAAGACCAGGGTGCAGGAGGCCCTGCATGCCTTCGGTCTCAGCGATCGGGCCCGGCATCGTCCCGACCAATTGTCGGGCGGACAGCGGCAGCGCGTGGCCATCGCCCGGGCGACGATCATGCAGCCGCACATCCTGCTTGCCGACGAACCGACCGGCAACCTCGATCGCCATTCCGGCCAGGACGTGGTCGATATCCTCGAGGACCTGAACCGCCGCGGAATCACGCTGATCGTCGTGACCCACGACCCGGACCTGGGGGGGCGGTCCGAACGGCAGATCACCATGGTGGACGGAGCCATCGCCACCGACACCTTAACGGCGCAACAGACGGCAGCCGGATCATGAGGCTGGTCGATATCATTGGCTTTGCCGGCAGGGCCGCGACCGGCTACCCTACCAGGACCCTGCTGATGCTGCTGGCCATGGCCATTGGTGTCGGCTCGGTGGTCGTTCTGTCGGCTCTCGGCGAAGGTGCGCGCCGCTATGTGATCGGCGAGTTCTCCGCCCTCGGCACCAACCTGCTCATCGTGCTGCCCGGCCGCTCGGAAACGGTCGGCGGCCCGCCGCCGCTGCTCGGCATCACGCCGCGCGACCTGACCATCGCCGACGCGATGGCCCTGCGCACCTCTTCGGCCATCCGCTACATCGCCCCGATTTCCATCGGCGCCGCCCCGGTCTCCCGTCTGGGGCGGCAGCGGGAGACGACCATTCTCGGCTCGACCGCCGATCTCTTTGCGCTTCGCCAATTGGCGATGGCTGCCGGCCGGTTTCTACCGGCCGGTGATCCGGAACGAAACGAGGCGGTCTGCGTTCTCGGCCATACCCTCAAGGAGGAACTCTTCGGCAACACCCCGGCCCTCGGGAAGACCCTGCGGGTCGGCGATTATCGCTATCGCATTATCGGCGTGCTGTCCGAGAAGGGCCAGTCGGTCGGCCTGGACATGAGCGATATCGTCGTCGTTCCGGTCGCCACGGCGCAGAGCTTGTTCAACAACCCCTCCCTGTTTCGGATCATGATCGAGGCACGGAGCCGGAACGCCATCGAGCGCGCCAGGCAGGCGGTGATTCGGATCATCAAAGAGCGGCACGACGGCGAAGACGATATAACCGTCATCACCCAGGATGCGGTGCTGGCCACCTTCGATCGGATTTTTGCCGCGCTGACCCTGACCGTGGCCGGAATCGCCGCCATCAGTCTGGCTGTAGCCGGTATCCTGATCATGAACGTGATGCTCATCGCCGTCTCCCAGCGCACCGCCGAAGTCGGCCTGCTCAAAGCGCTCGGCACCACGAGCCGCCGGATCATCACCCTGTTTCTCGCCGAATCGGCAATCCTGTCCCTGGTCGGGGCCTCCCTCGGCCTTATGGTCGCGGCTCTGGCCATCTGGGTCATATCACACGTTTTCCCGCAGTTTCCGATCGCCGCACCGCTCTGGTCGGTGACGGCCGCGGTTGCCGTGGCCCTGGTCACCGGACTCGTCTTCGGCGTCCTGCCGGCCCGACGGGCCGCCCGGCTCGACCCGGTCCTCTCGCTGGCCAGACGGTAAGCAACCATGACCCTGTTCGATATCTTCCGCCTGGCCGTCTCCTCCCTGCTGCACCAACGGCTGCGCAGCCTGCTCACTCTGCTCGGGATCGGTGTCGGCATCACCTCGGTCGTTCTGCTGACCTCCATCGGCGAGGGCGTGCATCGCTTCACGCTGGCCGAATTCACCCAGTTCGGCAGCAACCTGGTCGCCGTCAACCCCGGCCGGACAACCACCGCCGGCGTCTCCGGCGCCCTGATCAACACCGTCCGTCCCTTGAGTTTTGCCGACGAAGAGGCACTGAGGCACCTTCCAGGCGTGATCGACACGGTGTCGGTGGTGCAGGGCAATGCCGCGGTATCCCACACCAAACGGACCCGCCGGACGACGGTCATCGGCTCCGGTCCAGCCGTTGCGCACGTCTGGCAGATGAGCGTCGCCATCGGCCGTTTCCTGCCCGACGACGATCCCCGGACCGCCCGGTCGTTTGCGGTCCTCGGCAGTAAAGTCGCCGATGAATTGTTTCGCGATGCCAGCCCCCTCGGCCAGTTCGTGCGTATCGGCGGTGAGCGTTACCGGGTAATCGGCGTGATGGAGTCCAAAGGCCAGATGCTCGGCTTCGATCTCGACGATGCGGTCTATATTCCGACCAGCCGGGCGATGGCCATGTTCAATCTGGAAGGACTGATGGAGATCGATATCCTCTATCAGGAGGGACTCAGCTCGCAGCATATCGCTCAGCGGGTCAAAGCGGTACTGACCGAGCGGCACGGCAGGGAGGACTTCACCGTCACCACCCAGGATGAAATGATCAAGGTCCTCGGGTCCGTGCTCGACATCCTGACCCTGGCCGTCGGCGGCCTTGGCGCCATCTCGCTGCTCGTCGGCGGGGTGGGCATCATGACCATCATGACCATTGCGGTCCACGAACGGACCCCGGAAATCGGGCTGTTCAGGGCCATCGGCGCCGAGAGAGGGCAGATCCTGCTGCTCTTTCTCGGCGAGGCGGTGCTCCTGGCCGGCATCGGTGGCCTGGCCGGACTGCTGGCCGGTGCCGCCATCGCCTGGCTGCTGGGCGCCTTCATCCCGGCGCTGCCCACCCACACCCCGTGGCAATATGCTCTTTATGCCGAGTTGCTGGCGGCCGGGATCGGCCTGCTGGCCGGCATCCTGCCGGCCGCCCACGCCGCCCGTCTCCATCCGGTGGAGGCCCTGCGAGCCGAGTAA
>CAYSSK010000146.1:0-5810 GCA_964433645.1 uncultured Desulfofustis sp. | reverse complement strand
ATCAGGCCGCAGCGCAGCAGCCGGAGGCAGGACCGGCCAGCCCTTCCGACCACGGTGCCGATTTTCATTGTTCGTTGTGACTCCCTGTCATGGGGGGGGTATATGAAGATCAATGTAGCCGATATCCGGCCAAATCGCGATGCGAAATCTACCGGCCGGCCAGGCATCTTCTTCTTGCCAAAGCGTCGTCTCTCTGGTAGTG
This sequence comes from uncultured Desulfofustis sp., assembly GCA_964433645.1. Taxonomy (GTDB): domain Bacteria; phylum Desulfobacterota; class Desulfobulbia; order Desulfobulbales; family Desulfocapsaceae; genus Desulfofustis. The sequence continues at coordinate 5,608 of CAYSSK010000146.1, read as the reverse complement.
CTAGGAGCACTTACCATGGGAGCCGCCTTGCCATTGTCACTTCCACTTTCCCTGTGCATGAAACACCTCTCCGCGACCGCCCACCCACCCTTCGCCGGAGCATCTTACTTTTCGTCCCGAACCATCGTCTGCTTTCGTCTCCTGGCGGTTTTCTGGTTCGTGCTGCTTGCCGGCAACCTGCACGCCCGGCCGATTGACGGCAACGACCGGATTGCCGCCGCGCTGGCTGAATTGCTGTCCTGCCGCAACGTCGAGTTGGTGGCAATGAAAGAGCAGCGGCCGCTGCTGCAGCAGCGCGATATTTGTCTGGCCGCGATCTACCGGGAAACGGGCACCGGCCCGCTCTGGGTAAGTGCTGCCGGGCCTGGACCGGCAGCCGGTGTTATCATCGACCGGCTGCGCCGCTGCCACCTGGAGGGGTTGGAGCCTGAAGAGTACGAGATTTCCCTGCTCGAATCCCTGTGGACCGCAAGCCGGCCGGACGAGTTGGCCCGGCTGGACACCCTGCTGACCTACAACCTGGTCAAATACATCCACGATATCAGCTTCGGCCAGCTGAAACTCCACCGGGCCGACCCGAAATTATTCGCGGAAGCCGGCAACACCGGTTTCGATCCGGTTCAATCCGTCCGTATTGCCCGTTCCGTGGCCGATCTCGGGGTCTATCTCGATTCCCTGCCGCCCCAGCATCGCTACTATGTCGCCCTGAAAGAGGCGCTGGCCCATTACCGGCAGCTGGCCCTGACTGCGAATTGGCCGCCCATTCCGTCCGGACCTCTGATCCGGCCGGGTGACAGCGACCGGCGGCTGGCCGCCGTTGTTTCCCGACTGACCGCCACCGGGTCGAGCGAAGGTGGCCCCACCGATGCCCCCGAACGCTACCACGAACAACTGGTGGCCGCCGTCCGGACCTTTCAAGCCCGGCACGGCCTCGAGACCGACGGGATCATCGGTCCGCGGACGCTGGCCAGCCTCAACCGGACCCCGGCCGAACTGGCCGCCATTATCCGGGCCAACCTGGCCAGGTGGCGCTGGCAGGATCACCATCTCAGCGATACCTACCTGATGGTCAATATCGCCGCCTTTCGCCTCAAAGCGGTTCGCGAAAACCAGGTGATTCACGACCTGCCGGTTATCGTCGGCAAATTCCAGCATCAAACGCCGGTGTTTTCCGACTCCATTCATTATCTCGATTTCAACCCGTTCTGGAATGTCACGCCGAGCATCGCCCGCAACGAAGACCTGCCCGCCCTGCGAAAGGATTCGCACCATCTGGTCGATCGCCATATCCGGCTGTTCTCGAGCTGGCAGCCGGACGCCCATGAACTCGATTCGACCGCCATCGACTGGCACAACGTCAGCCGCTCGCAGATGTCACGCTACCTGCTGCGCCAGGATCCCGGCCCCTGGAACGCGTTGGGACGGGTCAAATTCATCTTTCCCAACCATCATAACGTCTACCTGCACGACACCCCGACCCGCGACCTGTTTCGGCAGACATCGCGCTCCTTCAGTCACGGCTGCATCCGGGTCAGTCAGCCGCTGCTTCTGGCCCTGTTCTGCCTGCACCTGAACGACGAACAGTGGACCATGTCGGCCATCGAAGAGATCGTTGACAGCGGACGCCGAAAAGTTATTTCCCTGCAGAACCGGTTACCGATTCATCTGACCTATCAGACCGCCTGGGTTGACAAAAACGGCACGATCCATTTTAATGCCGACATTTATCAACGGGACGCGAAACTACTGCAGGTCCTTGAATCGAGATAAGTTCATAACCACCAGGCCGCCACGCACGCCAATGACACAAGCCGCCGCCAAGCCCCGTCTCTCCCGCCGCTCTTTTCTGGTCGCTTCGGCACACCTGGCCGGAGCCGTGCTGGTCGGCAGTCTGCCGGCGCCCTGCTCCGCCGCAACCACCGGTCAGCGGCTGTCTTTTTACCATACCCATACCGGCGAACGGTTACAGATCGATTTCCACCCTACCGCCTGTTCTCCGGAAACGATCCGGCAAATCAACCGTTTTCTCCGCGATCATCGCTCCGGAGAGATCTTTCCGATCGATCTGCGTCTGCTGGAGATGCTCTGTCACATCCAAAAAAGGGGACGCAGCACCGGCACCATCGAAGTCATCTCCGGTTATCGTTCGCCGAAAACCAACGCGATGCTGCGGCGCACAAGCGGCGGCGTCGCCACCAGGAGTCTGCACCTGCACGGCCAGGCTATCGATGTCCGGCTGACCGACCTGAAAACAAGCAGGCTCCGTGATATCGCCCGGTCTCTGCAATCGGGCGGGGTCGGTTATTATGCCGCTTCCGATTTCGTCCATCTCGACACCGGCCGGGTCCGATTCTGGTAGCCGCCCGGTCCCGCCGAACCGCGCCGATCGACGAACGAAGCGGCCGATGCCGTTGACAAATACCTTCTCAACCGGCTCTGCATATCATATAATCGAGTCACCACAACCCGGCGCCGACACCATGAACGCGTGCACCGGCATCGATTGCCTCACGTCAACCGAGGTCGCGACAACCGCATGCCATGAATACCAGCCTGCTTTTCAACCTGCGCAAATTCCTCGTCCCGGAAATCGTCTACGGCATCGGTTCACTGGAACTGGCCGGACGACATGCCCGCAATCTCGGGGCTTCCCGGGTCATGATCGTTTCCGATCCGGGCATCAGGGCGAGCGGTTGGCTGGGGCGCGTCGAAACAAGTCTGCGGGAAGCGGGCCTGGCCTGTACCACCTTTACCGACATCTCACCGAACCCGCGCGACCGTGAAGTGATGGCCGGCGCCGAACGCTACCGGAGCGAAACCTGCGACCTGATCGTCGCGGTCGGCGGCGGGAGCCCGATGGATTGCGCCAAAGGGATCGGCGTCGTCGTCACCAACGGCGGCCATATCACCGACTTCGAAGGCGTGGACGAAATTGCCAAGCCGGTGCCGCCCCTCGTCTTTATCCCGACCACCGCCGGAACATCCGCCGATGTCTCGCAATTCGCCATTTTCTCGGACACTCGTCGCCGAGTCAAAATCGCCATCGTCAGCAAAATGGTGATCCCCGATATCGCCCTCGTCGACCCGCAAACCACGACGACCATGCCGCCGGACCTGACGGCGGCCACCGGTATGGATGCGCTCTGTCACGCCTTCGAGGCCGCCGTCTCCACGGCCTCCTCGCCATTGACCGACATGGCTGCCGATTCGGCAATCGCCCTGATCGTCGACAACCTCCCCGGAGCCTGCCGGGAACCGGATAATATGTGCTATCGCGACAATATGATGATGGCCAGCCTGATGGCCGGCCTGGCTTTTTCCAATGCCAGTCTGGGCATCGTCCACGCCATGGCCCACAGTCTTGGCGGCAGGATGGACCTGGCGCACGGTGAATGCAACGCACTGCTGCTGGAAAAGGCAATCGTTTTCAATTACCCGTCCGCATCGGCCGCCTATGACCGGTTGGCACCCCTGATGGGCCTGGAGATCGCCGACCTGCCACCGGAGCACCGGGCGGCAGCCATCGCCGACACCGTCGCTTCTCTGCGCCGGAGTATCGGCATCACCCGGAGCCTCGGTGACTATGGGGTCCGTGCCGGCGACCTGCCGCAGCTGGCGGCGATGGCCGCTCAGGATCCCTGCCTGGCCACCAATCCGCGCGAGGCAGCCCCTGCCGACATAGAGGTTCTGTACCGGCAGATACTCTGAATCCTCTGGACTAACCCATCAAACAACGCGCTATGGCTGCAGACCCAGAAGGTCCCCGTTTCAAATCAGCCCGCGAGAAATTTCTCGGCCTGAGTCTCGAATCGACCCGCAAGAGCTATTATCCCCAGCTCAAGGAACAACTCGATTCGACTCGAGAAAATGAACAACGCCTGCAATTGCTGATCGATTCGCTGCCCGCCTTCATGTCCTATATCGATGCCGATCAGCGCTTCATTCTGGCCAACCGGCGCTACGAAAGGGTGTTCAATATCCGCCGGGACGAGATGGTCGGCCGAAGCCTTCGTACAATTGTCGGGGAAACCAATTACCGCCGATTGACACCTTATATCGAGCAGGTTCTCACCGGCCGGGAAGCGCACTTCGAACTTTCCACCGAACTGCCCGACGGTTCCGAGCAGTGGTGGGAATGTTCCTATATCCCGGTAACCAATCTGGACGAGGCAATCACCGGCTTCTATACCCTGGCCCTGGATCTGACCGAAAAAAAGAGAGCGGAGGAAGAACGTTTCCGGCTCGAGGAAAAGTTGCGGGAAGTCGACAAATTCAAAGCGATCGGCACGCTGGCCGGCGGCATCGCCCACGATTTCAACAATCTGCTGATGGGCATTCAGGGACGAACTTCGTTGATAGCCGTCGGTATGGCGCCGGAGGACCCGCACCAGGAGCACCTCCGGGCGATCGAGGAACATATCCGCAGCGCCGCCAACCTGACCAAACAACTCCTCGGTCTGGCGCGGGGCGGCAAGTACCAGACCAGGCCGATCGACCTCAACGAGCTGGTTCTCGACAGCGCCCTGATGTTCGGCAGAACCCGCAAGGAAATTGTTATTCACCGGCAACTGCAGCCAACTCCGCTCGTGGTCGAAGCGGATCGCAACCAACTCGATCAGGTCCTGCTCAACATCTTCGTCAATGCCTGGCAGGCCATGCCCGACGGCGGCGCCATCTACCTGGAAACCGCCGTCACAGAACTGGACGAATCGGTACGCGCCGCCCACGATATCGCTCCGGGCCTGTACGCCAAACTGTCGATCACCGACACCGGCTGCGGCATGGACGAGGCAACCCGCCAGCAGGTCTTCGACCCGTTCTTCACCACCAAGGACAAACAGCGAGGAACCGGACTCGGTCTCGCTTCCGTTTACGGCATCATCAAGAACCATGGCGGCCTGGTTACCGTGTACAGCGAGGTCGGACACGGTACGACCTTCACTATCCACCTGCCTCTTTCCGACAAGGATGCCCACACCGAATATCCCCGATCCGAGGAGCTGCGGCAGGGGTCCGGCACCATCCTGCTGGTCGATGACGAAGAGATGATTCTCGATGTCGGCCAGGCGATGCTGACGGCTCTCGGTTACCAGGCGGTCATTGCCAACGGCGGCGAAAGGGCTTTGGAGCTGCTGGCCGATGAGGGCTATCGCTTCGATCTGGCCATCGTCGACCTGATCATGCCCGGTCTCGACGGCGGCAAGGTCTTCGACACCATCCGCGCCATCCAGCCCGATCTGCCCGTTATCCTGTGCAGCGGCTACAGCATCAACGGCCAGGCAACGGCAATCATGGCCCGCGGCTGCCGTGCATTTATCCAAAAACCTTTCAATATCAAAGAATTATCAATCATTCTCCAGCAGATACTGGCCGGCGGGCAACAGCAGGGTCCGCCGGTGAAGTAAGGTTTTCAGACCTGCCGCATGGTCGCACCGTTATGTTCAATTTTCGCAAAAAGCGTCTCAGCCTGCGCATCTTTCTTTCCGTGTCCCTGGTCTGTGTTTCTCTGCTGCTGCTCGGCAGCCTGTTCTCCTACACTTCGGTGAGAAACACCCTGAACAGGCACCTGGAAAAAGAACTCGCCCGGATGATCGCCGACTCCCGGCAG
>CAYSSK010000145.1:0-6111 GCA_964433645.1 uncultured Desulfofustis sp. | reverse complement strand
AGCAGGACTTGTCGCCGGTGGTGGGCCGGGGCAGAAAAGCAGTTGATTTTGCTAAGAGAAGATGATGCCATGGGGCCTTTAGAGAAAGTTTCGGTGCACGGCGGTCATAGCGGCCAGTTTTGCAATCACGCTGTCGATTCGTTGGAAGAGATCGTCAAGGCCTATATCGCCCACGGCTTCACGTGGGTCGGTATCACTGAGCATGCACCCGGAATTAGTGAGGAATTGCTGTACACCGATCAGCGAGAGGCCGGGCTGACTCCGCAGCTGCTCTATGAGCGGTTTGGTCGTTATATGGCGGAATGCCGCCGGCTGCAGGACCTCTACGCTTCGCGGATTTGCCTCTACGCGGCCATGGAGATAGAAACCTATAGCGGTTATCAACGATTCGTGCCGGCATTGATCGACGCCTTTGCACCCGATTATATCGTCGGATCCGTTCATTTTGTCGATGATGTCAATTTCGATTATTCTCCGGAATTATATCACCGGGCGGCGATCAAAGCCGGTGGCGTGGATCGCTTGTATCTGCGCTATTTTGACCAACAGTACGAGATGATCTCGCTGCTGCGGCCGGCGGTGGTCGGCCATTTCGACTTGATCAGGATCTTTGATCATGACTATCGCCGGCGTCTTGAGAAACCTGAAATCAATGCGAAAATTCGAAGAAACCTGGAGTTGATCAGGGATCTCGACCTGATTCTCGATTTTAACCTTCGGGCACTGGCCAAAGGGGCGGACGAACCGTATCTGTCCGATTCGATCCTGCGTCTGGTACACGGCTACGGGATTGCCGTAGTTCCGGGAGACGATTCACACGGCGTCGCCACCGTCGGCAATTATTTTGCCGACGGTGTCGCGCGATTGCAGCAATACGGTTTCACGACCGATTGGCGGAGACCGGTTGTCCGCCGGGAACCTTTGTGAGGTAGTCACGAATCGCAGCCTGTCGATGTTACCGGCGGCTGCCGGCTGTGCGGCAGATCACTTTTGCTGGCAACGAGGCCGGAGATGGTTACTGTTTTTGCACGGAAACCGTTTTTTGGGTGGAGAATGTCGGTCTTCAGCCGATCAAGCAGAACAAACCGGAGACGATGGCTACCATGACGACCGAGATGGACCTGTATTGTGATTATGTCTGCCCGTGGTGTTATTTCATGACCGGGCGCATCGATCGACTGCTCAAGGAGTTCGATGTCTCCATCACCTGGCGCGTTTTTCCGCTGCATCCCGATACGCCGGAAAGCGGGCGGGATCTCGACGAGATCTATCAGCGCTATCCCTATCCGAAAGCCGATTTGGTCGAGCATTTGCGTCGCAACGCGAAGGCCTTGAATATGCCGTATTGTGAACGGTCAAAGACGTTTAACAGTAGGCTGGCGCAGGAACTCGGCCTCTGGGCCGAGTCCAAAGAGGCGGGCGACCGCTTTCACGACGAGGCCTTCAAGGCCTATTTCGTCAATCACGAGAATCTGGCGCGGCAGGACGTGTTGCTGTCGATTGCTCAGCGCTGCGGCCTCGATGTCGAAGAGGCCCGTGCGGTGCTGACAGGGCGGAGCTTTGCCGAAGCGGTAGATCGGGATTGGGAGCGGGCCGATGCGCTGGGCATAACCGCCGTGCCGACCTTTGTCGTCGGCGAGAAAAAACTGGTCGGCGCCCAGGAGTATCGCTCGCTGTCGACATTCGTCACCGACTGCGGGGTTGCCCGCCGCTGAGGTGCTACGGGTTATCTCCTCTTTTTTTCACCACGTCGGCGGCGGGCTGCGAGCATCCTGCTCTTGAGCCGGGCATTGTTCTCCGTCACCGTTTGAACTCCTTGGTACCACGGCGGGATATCGTCATAATCGGGGATGCCGTCGTCTATCAGGTAGCGCGAATCGGGATGCTTCGGGAACCCGGCGGGGATTGCCCCGGCGCAGATGACGAACAGACCGCCTGACCCGGCCTTCAGTGCCCGTTTCGTTGCCGGAGCGACGCGAACGATGTCGCCCCGGCAGAGCGGCAATCGCTCATCATCGAGCAGAATCTCCCCGCAACCATCAACGACGATATAGACTTCTTCCTGTTGACGATGTTGATGGGTGAAGGTGTAGCCCTGATCAGCCGGTAATTTGATCAGACCGAGGGCCACTCCCTCTAATTCCAACTGGCGGCGTGGATTGGTCAGCCACGGGAGCGCCTCAAAGTCGAAGTGCTGCTTTGTATAGCCGTCGGTCACGGGCACGCTCTTGTCGCCGGTCCGACAGGGTCGGCCGGCGTCTTCAGGACGTCCTTAAAAGTTGAAAACTTTCGCTTCGGCGGCCATGTCGATCAGATGCGGGCCACCGTCCAGCGCCATGTTGGCATAAAATGTTGCTTCATCGAGGTTACGGTTTTTTGCACATGGCGTACAAACCCCGACCTGCACCTCGTGCTTGACCAGATACGGGAGATAATCGTCGACGCAATCGCCGGTGTCCGTCTTTTTGCTGCCGTCGCGGGTTTTTATCGCCCAATCGACACCGCTGTCGATGAAAAACAGGTCGACGTGATGACCTTTGCCGTGGGCGATTGTGGCGAACTGAAAGCACCGCGTTGCCTTTTCAAAATCGTTGTCCCGCAGGATAAACAGAAAATTGGCCATGAGCGATCTTCCTCTGCTGGTGGTTTTTGTCTGAAGACAGGTGTTCCCGCCCTCGACTAGAGCACCGTGTCCCGGATCTTTTCCCAGACCGCCGCGACACCGGCGACCAAACCTTTGGCATAATCGTCGAAGCTGAAGACGGTCCCGTGCCGATCGGCAAGACGCTTGGCCGACGCGTCGATTTCCAGCCACAGCTCGTCGTCCAATTTGACCAGGGTTTCCTGCAGTGCCCGGTAGGTTGGGGGGACGGTTTTTCGAACCAGGTGCATATCGCTCAGGGCGATAAACGGCCGATAGTCGATGCGTTCATTGTGGATAAAGGTCCGGGCGTCTTCCTGCCCGAGTTTCTTTGAACTGGTGGTCTCTTCCATGTCGTGGTCTCCCGGGAAACTGCGTGTAAGTTTATCACAAATAGACCGCCAGAAGAGAGGACTGTCAAGGGGGAGCTGCGGAGAAAATGAACGTTGCGCCGGGTGGCAAACGTGAAAGAAAAGCCGGGGGCGACGCCTGATGACGGCGTCGCCCCCGGGAACTGCAGGAAAGCGGCTGCTATTGCTGAACGACGTTGGTTGCCGCCAGGCCCTTCGGGCCGTCGACGACATCAAAGGTCACGCTGGCGCCTTCGTCGAGAGACTTGAAGCCATTGGACATGATACCGCTGTGATGGACGAATACGTCGGCACCGTCCTGCTGAGCGATGAAGCCAAAACCTTTTGCGTCGTTAAACCATTTTACTGTGCCTTTTGCCATGAGTACTGCTCCTTCGAATGTGGCCCCGTCAGTGCGTGGGCCGTTTTGATAAATCGGGTCGATGATCGACCCGGGGTGACTAGCTTTGATGCTGCGTTGTCTGATCGTGTCGCGGTTGTTCGACCGGTATCGTCAGACACCGAAATCAAACGACAGTGAACGGTTGCGCTGTGATGAACGTTTGCCCCGTTGCGGCCGTTTGTTTCGATCGGCTTTTTGATCGCGTTGCCGCGGTTCCTGCGGCTGGTTGTCGGCCGGTGCCGTCCGGTTGGTATGGCTGTGATCTCTATAGACCAGCTTGTTGCCGAGCATTCGCTCCAGTGCCGATGCCAGACGGCCATTGTCCTCGGCGATGAAGCTGAGTGCTTCGCCGTGCCGCTTTGCCCGTCCGGTCCGTCCGGTTCGGTGGGTATAGGTTTCCGTCGTTTCGGGCATATCGAAGTTGATGATATGGGAAATATCCGAGACATCGATGCCCCGGGCGGCGATATCGGTGGCCACCAGGATGGTGTACGTGCCGTTCTTGAAACCGTTGAGGGCTTCCTGACGCTTCTGTTGCGACAGGTTGCCCTGCAGCGAGGTTGCAAGGTGTCCGGCCTTGACCAGTTGCTGGGCCAGGCTCTTGGCCTTGTGTTTGGTCCGGGTGAAAACGATGGCGGTCGAGACGCTGCCTTGCTGAAGAATGTCTCTGAGCAGGACGATTTTGTTGTGTTGGGCGACGCGCAGAAACACGTGGTCGATGGTGTCGATGGTCTTGTCATGGTCGACCTGCACCGTTGCCGGATCGGTCAGCAAGCCTTCGACCAGCGTGCGGATTTCCGGTGGCATGGTAGCCGAGAAGACCAGATTTTGCCGCTGTTTCGGCAGCAGTTTGACGATCCGCCGGATATCCGGCAGAAAACCCTTGTCAAACATATGATCGGCTTCGTCGAGGACCAGGGTCTGCACCTTGGAAAAATTGATGACGCCGTCCTGGGCGAGATCGAGCAGGCGTCCGGGGCAGGCGACGATAATCTCGGCACCGCTTCTGATCCTGGCGATCTGTGCCGGTTTGCCGACGCCGCCGTAGACCACGGCGCTGCGCAGTTTGGTGCGAGAGGCCAGCTTGGTGATATAATCGTGGGTCTGTTCGGCCAACTCCCTGGTCGGCGAAATGATCAGGGCGCGCAGACAACCGCGCGGACCGCTGAGCAGCCGCTGCAGGATCGGCAGCACGAAAGCGGCGGTCTTGCCGGTGCCGGTCTGGGCCAGGCCGAGCAAATCCCGTCCGGCCAGAACCGGGCCGATAGCCTGCTGCTGGATCGGGGTCGGAGAGAGGTAGCCGCAGGTATCCAGGTTGGCCTGGAGCTGCTGGTGAAACGAAAATTCGGTAAAGCTCATGAATACTCCTTGTAGATGATGCAAAAGTCCGGAATCAATGCCGGGACGAAGTGCCCCGGAACTCCGGCGGCGGCCCGGAGGCCGTCAATGATAGTCTGTGGTAGATATAAAATTGTTATCTGCTGCCGACGGGACGTAAGCCCGGAGAAGACGTTATAGTTGTTGTTTTTGTATAATAATTGATTGCTGTTTCGAGGTGACAGGATCGAGCACGGCCCGCGAGCGAGGAGCGATTGCCTGTGGGATGACTATCTGATTAATAGTGTGCGGTGAACAATTGCCGAGGTGCGGGGCGCCGGCAGGACAGCTGGGCCATCGTTTCCGGATGCATTACCGTCGTCCCCGAGTTTTCTTCTTTGGTTTTGCTTCGTTGCAGACCAGTTGACGATTCTTGTAGGTCCGTTTATTCAGATCTTCCATGGCTTGCTGACCACCGGATCGGGAAGACATCTCGACAAAGGCGAATCCTTTCGAACGGCCGGAGAATTGATCGAGGATCAGGTTCAAGTCGACGATTTCACCGTGGGCGCTGAAGAGCTCGCGCAGTTCCGTTTCGTTTATGTCATAGGGCAGATTGCCGATAAAGAGCTTCATCCCGCCTCTCCAGGGGGGCTGTGATCAGCATGTATCTCTATCGGCAACAGGAAAAGGAGCGCTACTAGATAGATGGAAACAGACGCTATGCGTGATCCGTTCTTTGGGTACATTCTCAATCCGCTTTACTTTATACCCTTTTTCCTGGAATACAAGGAAAAAGTGTAATTACCTGCCGCTTGCAACCGAACCACCAGCGTTAAAAACAGCGTACGTCCCGGTGCGGTTAAAGCCGCAGCGGGACGTAACGGGATTGCCGATGAAAAGATTCCTACCAGCGTTCAGTACCGACCATTTCACTGACGTCGAGGCATTGTGCTTTTTCTTCCTCGGTCAAATCTTCCTTGGGCCGGATCTTTCCTTTCAGGTCGTCGGCGTAACAGGCGTACTCTTTACCGTTTTTGTCCCTGATCCAGACGAGTGATTCGTATCCACCTTTCATGACATTTCTCCTTGAGATGTGTGTTTGTTTATGGACTTACCAGCGTTCGGTGCCGATCAACTCGTTGACGTCCAGGCACCGTGCCCGCTCCGCGCTGCTCAGCGCCTACTTGAGCTGCGCATCTTCGTTGATGTAATCAGTGTAGCAAGCATATTCTTTGCCATCTTTGTTTTTGAGCCAAACAATCGATTCATACCCGCCTTTCATGACATCCTCCTGTTCTTTAGTTGATGGTGACTCAAAGATAAGTCTGGATAGGGCTTGCAGCAATGGATGAAAAAAAGTAGTCTAATGATAGTAATAGCTACTATTTTTATGATAA
>CAYSSK010000144.1:0-6186 GCA_964433645.1 uncultured Desulfofustis sp. | reverse complement strand
CCGGAAGTCACAACGAACAATGAAAATCGGCATCGCGGTCGGAAGGGCTGACCGGACCTGCCTCCGGCTGCTGCGCTGCGGCCTGGTCGGCTGAATCTCAACCAACGGCGGGACAGGTTTTAACCTGTCCCCCGCTGGCCATCAGTTTCAAGAACTGTTCCGCCCGCTGTTCCGACCAATAGGCACTCTCCCGCCATCCTCCCATAAAGCCGACATGGCCGCCAAAATGTGGCATCTCCAGATGCAGGCGGTTACTGGTCTCGGCCGCGCGGATCGGGTAGCAGGAGGCGGCCAGAAACGGGTCGTCCATCGCCTGAACGATCAGCGTGGGCACGCGGATCTGCGGGAGAAAGGGGAGGCAGGCACTTTGTCGGTAATAGTCGGCGGCGTCGCGAAAGCCGTGCAGCGGCGCGGTATAGCGGTCGTCGAACGGGGCGAAGGTGGTCATTTCGTCCAGACCGCGCAGATCGAACAGCTCCGGATAGAGCGCCGCCTTCCGCCTGATCTTTTCCTTGAGGTTCTTCATGAAATAGCGCATGTAGATGCGGTTCCTCCGGCTATTCATCACCGCTGCCGCATCGGCCAGGTGGCAGGGTACCGAAAAGACCACGGCGGCCTTGACCTCGGGCGGGACCAGAGCGGGGTTTTCGCCGAGATACTTCAGAGTCTGGTTGCCGCCCATACTGAATCCGATCAGCGCCGCCGTTTTGTAACGACCGCCTCTCACCCCGTGGGTCAGGATCGTGTGCAGATCGTCGGTGACGCCCGAATGATAGAAACGCGGCAATCGATTCGGTTCACCGGAACAGCCGCGAAAACTCCAGCACATGACATCCCAGCCGTGCTCGGTCAGATGGCGGGCCATACCGAGTGGATATTTTTTCCGGGCGTGTCCTTCAAGGCCGTGACTGATTATGGCCAGCCGGTCGGTGGGACCGCTGTGGCAGCGGTGACGGTCTACATCGAGAAAATCGCCGTCCGGGGTGTCGATGCGTTCGGCCAGCGGCATGGTCTTGGGTGTCGGCCGGAGCACGGTCGGAAAAATAGTCTGCAGGTGGCCGCTGGTGAATGGAAATGGCGGCCGGTAGTGGGGGTGCGGCAGCAGCGGCATGGTCGTGCCGGCGTTTATCAGTCGCTGCCGGTCGGCACGTGATCCGCCAACCGGTCGGCTGGGAACGGTAGAAAGGAAAACAGATAGTTTTCCAGTTCCAGGCAGTTCAGGAAGTTATCCTTGATCCGTTGTTCGATCAATGGGTCGTGCTCGGAATAACGATCGATGATATAGTCGAGTCGATCCTGCAGGGAGACGATCCGGTCGTGCCGGACTCGTTTGTCTGCGTAGTAGACGATCTCCCGGGCCGGGAAGATCCCGTTGCGATAACGCTCCGGCGTAAAGCTGCTGAGGATCACATGTTCCCTGACGATCCGGCCGATTTCCGGATAACCGTGTTCCTCGCAGATCAGCTGGCCTTCCTCGGCATGTCGGCAGCTGCCGTCCAGGCAGCGGGTCTTGGCGATGTCGTGCAGCAGGGCGCCGGCCCGGACCAACTCGAGCGTGGCCGTCTGGTGCGGCTCGGAAGCGGGCACGTCGAGATGATGTACCAGCGTCTCGGCGACCAGGGCGACGAGCAGCGAGTGGTGCCGGATATTTTCCAGCATGCCGTATTGCTCCATCAGCGCCAGGCAGGTAGCGCGACTGGGAATGGCGATAGCCATGGCGGCCGGCCTCGTCAACGGCGGCTCAGCTCATGTACCGCATCGACGGCGATGCGAGCCTGCTCGGGCGGGGTGAACTGGTGGATGCCGTGCCCCAGGTTAAAGATATGCCCCCGGGCCGGCCGGGCGGCGTCGAGCAGATTTTTGATCCGCTCGCGCAGTTGCCCTGCCGGCAGCAAAAGGGCCGCCGGGTCGATATTGCCCTGGATGGCCCGCGGCCCGATGCGCTTGATCGCCTCGCCGATATTGATCCGCCAGTCGATGCCGATCACGTCGGCGCCGGTGGCCGCCGATAGCTCGAGCAGCGTGGCGCCGTTATTGGCGAAATAGATGATCGGCAGGCCGGTCGATTGCAGCTCGGAGATGATTCGTGCGGCATACGGGGCGGCGAACCGCTCGAAATCGCACGGTGCCAGGATACCGGCCCAGGAGTCGAACAACTGCAGGGCCTGGGCGCCGGCCCGGGCCTGGGCCAGCAGGTAGGCGGTGGTGCAGCGGCTGATCTTGTCCATCAGGTGGTGAAACAGCTCCGGCGCGGTGAACATCATCTTCTTCGTTTCCCAGAACACCTTGGACGAACCGCCTTCGATCAGGTAGGTGGCGCAGGTGAACGGCGCCCCGGCAAAACCGATGAGCGGCACCTTCAGCTCGCGGCGCAGCAACCGGATGGTTTCCAGCACAAAGCCCATGGTCTCTTCCGGGTCGGGGACGATCAGCTTCTCGACACCAGCCCGGTCGCGCACCGTTTCCGGGAAGATCGGGCCGCGCCCGTCGTGAAATTCCAGGGGCAGTCCCATCGCCTCCATCGGAATCAGGATGTCGGAGAAGAGGATGGCGGCATCGACGTCGAGCCGATCGACCGGCTGCAGCGTCACCTGGACGCAGAGCTCCGGCGTCTTGCACAGTTCGAGAAAGGAGATGGCGCCGCGCACCTGCCGATATTCGGGCAGGTAGCGGCCGGCCTGGCGCATCATCCAGACCGGGGTGTAGTCGGTGGCCTCACCGCGGCAGGCCTGCAAAAAGGTGTCGTTTATCATTGCTGACTGGTTTTGGAAAGGTGACGCCGGGCGGCCGGCTGGTAGCTGCAGAACGGTTCCTGGGCCAGGTAGTTGCCGGTCATCGCGTAGGCGCGGGCCCGGCAGCCGCCGCAGACGTTGATATATTCGCAGCGTCCGCAATTATCCTGGTAGCTGGAAAAATCGCGCAGCTGCAGGAAGAGCTCGGATTCTTCCCAGATTTTTTTAAACGGTACCTGGTTGATATTGCCGGCCGATTTGGGGAAATAGCTGCACGGCAGTACTTCGCCGTCGACATCGATCAGGCAGATCAACTGGCCGGCCAGACAGCCCTTGGAACCGCCGGTGGAAAAATTCAGGTTGCGGCGTGTGAAGCGCTCGCCTTCCTCTTTGGCCTTCTGCCGGACAATCCGATAATAGTGGGGCGCACAGGTCGGCCGCATCAGGATCTTCGTCTCTTCCTTCTCCACCCGGTAATGCCATTCGAGGATCTCGTTGTACAGCGATTCCGGAATCAACTCGTCGAGAACATCCTCGCCGCGGCCGGTCGGCACGATCATGAACATGTACCAGGCGACGGCGCCCAGCTCCTTGACCAGTTGAAATATCTGCGGGATTTCGTCCTTGTTGCGCACGGTGAACGAAGAGTTCACCAGAAAGGGGATGTCGTGGCGGTTGAATAATTCGATGGCCCGCATCGTGCCGGCAAAGGCGCCGGGCTGGTTGCGGAAGTTATCGTGGGTGGCCTCCTTGGCGCCGTCGAGGCTGAGCGAGACCATTTTGATCTCGGCATCCTTGATCTGCCGGCAGGTCTGCTCGAATACCAGGGTGCCGTTGGTGGCCAAACACATGCGCAGCCCCTTGTCGGTTCCGTAGCGGGCGATATCGAAAATGTCCGGGCGCAGCAACGGCTCGCCGCCGGAGAGGACGAGGACCGGACTGGCGTAGGAGGCGATATCGTCGATGATCTCTCTTGCCTGCGAAAGCGTGAAGTCCGGGTGGCCCTGGACCGCCGGTTCGGATGATGACCTGCAGTGCACACAGGACAGGTTGCAGCGTCGGGTGGTCTCCCAGGCGATCCATTTCGGTTCGAATTCCATAACCGTGCCGTTGTTTTGATGCATCATTGTTCTGCTGTTCATCGAAGGGTAACTATATTTCTTTTTCCGCCAACTTCAAAGGAAAAGCGGCACGCGGCCGACCGGGTCGGTCGCCGCCGGCTCGCAGCCGGCCCCTTCGCGGGGGGGGCGCGGCCGGTACCGGTTACCCTTTCTAAAGCGGGGCAAATAGCGTATAATGCGCCGCTGTGCGCCTGGAAGCGCTTCTCTTTTCCGCCGGTGTCCGGCGATAACGGACGATGAGATGTAATCATGATCACCATTTTAACGACAGGCAGCCCGGCAGGGCGGGCCGCTCTTGACGGACTTTTTTCCCGGATTCAATCGGTCGACACCGACTGCCGGGACCAGGTGGCCGCTATCCTGGCCGATGTTCAGCGCCGCGGGGATGAGGCTATTATCGACTATTCGCGACGGTTTGACGCGCCGGAACTGACCCGGTTCGACCTGCCGATCTCCTCGACCGAGATGGAGGCCGCGTATCGAGCGGTGGACTCGTCTTTTTTGGCGACACTGGACGTTGCCATCGACCGGATCCGTGAATTTCACGAGCGGGAGATGGCAGACTCCTGGCTGCAGACCCGGACGGACGGCAGTATCGTCGGCCGCCTGGTGCGGCCGGTGGACAGTGGTGGGCTCTATGTGCCCGGCGGGCAGGGAGGTTCGACGCCGCTTGTCTCCTCGGTACTGATGAACGGCATCCCGGCCGGTATTGCCGGGGTGGCGCGCCGGGTCATGGTGACGCCGCCGTCGCCGGACGGCTCCGTCAACCCGCACCTGCTGGTCGCCGCCGGGGAGATCGGCATCTCCGAGATCTACAAGGCCGGCTCCGCCTGGGCCATCGGTGCGCTCGCCTACGGCAGTGAAACCATTGCCCCGGTGGATGTCATCGTCGGTCCGGGCAACCGCTTTGTCGCCGAGGCCAAACGGCAGGTAGCCGGATTGGTGCGCATCGACATGATCGCCGGCCCCTCCGAGGTACTGATCGTTGCCGACCAGACCGCCAATCCGGCCTATATCGCCGCCGATATGCTGGCTCAGGCCGAGCATGACAGCAGGGCGCTGGCGGTGGTGATTACCATTGACGCACTGCTGCCGCAGCGTATCGTCGCCGAGCTGGATCGGCAGCTGGGCGAGTTGAGCCGGGCCGATACCGCCCGGGCGGCGCTGGCCGAGCATGGCCGGATCTTCGTTGCGTCTGCTCTGGAGGAGGCGATCGAACTGGCCAACGACATCGCCGCCGAGCACCTCGAGCTGCAGATTGGCGACCCCTGGTCCCAGCTGCCGCACATCCGCCATGCCGGCGCCATCTTCCTGGGCAGCCAAACCCCGGAAGCGGCCGGTGATTACCTGGCCGGCCCGAACCATGTGCTGCCGACCATGGGCACCGCCCGTTTCGCTTCGGCCCTCGGTGTGGAGACCTTTCTCAAGAAAAGTTCGATCATCTCCTATTCGGCGGCGGCGCTGGCCGGCGACGCCGACCATATCCGGGCGCTGGCCCGGCTCGAAGGCTTGACGGCGCATGCCGCTTCGGTGACCCGGAGGGTCGGCTAAGCCGGATAGACGAAGTCGATGCATTCCCAGGCCTTCAGCGAACAGATCATCGCCGGCGGGGCGGCCGTTGGCTGTCGGCCGGACCCGGCCGCAATTGACGGGTTGTTCGGTTATTACAGCGAGCTGCGGCGCTGGGGCGCCAAGGTCAATCTGATCTCCAGGGAGATGGCTGACGAGGAATTGATCGACAAACATTTTGTCGACTCCCTGGCCCTGGCGGGCGTGCTTGGCGATCCCGGTGCAGCGCTGCTCGATGTCGGCAGCGGAGCCGGCTTTCCCGGGCTGGTCTGCAAGATTGCCGAGCCGCGGCGGCCGGTGCGGTTGATGGAACCACGGCTCAAGCGGGTCTCTTTTCTGCGCCAGGTCATCCGCTTGCAGGAGCTCAATGATATCGACGTGCATGGTTGCCGACTCGAGATCGGCCCGTCGGACCTCGACGGTGGCGCCTATCGCTGGGTGGTCAGCAGGGCCGTGACCAGTATTGGTGATTTTCTGGCCAGGTGCTCCTCTTTCCGCCGGCCGGAGTGCCGCATCGTCTGCATGAAGGGGCCTCGCTATGAAGAGGAATTGGCGGCTGTCGCGTCGCTGACGGAAGGGTGGGACCTGGAACGGCGGCACGATTATCGGCTGCCCGTCTCCGGGGCCGAGCGGGTGCTGCTGATCTTCCGGGCGGTTGACAAGACGGATGGTTGACGAAGGACAAAAGGTGAGTGGAGGGTGGTAGTGTGCGGAGGACAGGAGTTAGCGGAGGACAGGAGTTAGCGGAGGACAGGAGTTAGCGG
>CAYSSK010000143.1:0-6568 GCA_964433645.1 uncultured Desulfofustis sp. | reverse complement strand
AGATCCGGTTAGTGAAAGTGAGCGGGGGACAGGTTAAAACCTGTCCCGCCGATTTCAAATAAATACCCACCGCAAGCCCTCAACAGCCGACCCGTGTCATTGAGCGAGTTTGGCTTCCACGGTGTCTTCGTTGATGGTCAGGCCATAGCCGAGCCGGACCTTGTTCTCGATCTCCCGGAGCATCTCCGGATGGTCGGTAAGGAATTGCTTGGCGTTTTCCCGGCCCTGGCCGATCCGCTCGTCGAGATAAGAGTACCAGGCGCCGCTCTTGTCGACGATCTCCTGCTCCACGGCCAGATCGAGAATATCGCCGGCCCGGGAGATCCCCTCACCGTAGATGATATCGAATTCGCAGCTCTTGAAGGGTGGGGCGACCTTGTTCTTGACCACCTTGACCTTGGTGCGGTTGCCGATCACTTCCTGGCCGTCCTTGATCTGGCTGACCCGCCTGATATCCAGGCGCAGTGAGGAATAGAATTTCAGCGCATTGCCGCCGGTGGTCGTTTCCGGATTGCCGAACATGACCCCGATTTTCATCCTGATCTGGTTGATGAAGACGAGGATGCAATGGCTGCGGTTGAGCACGCCGGTGAATTTTCGCATCGCTTGTGACATCAGCCGCGCCTGCAACCCGACGTGGGCGTCGCCGACGTTGCCGTCGATCTCGGCCCGGGGTACCAGGGCGGCCACCGAGTCGATGACGATAATATCGACACCGTTGGAGCGGATCAGAATCTCGGCGATCTCCAGGGCCTGCTCGCCGTAATCCGGCTGTGAGACGAGCAGATTGTCGATATCCACGCCGAGCCGTTGGGCGTAGTTGGTATCAAGGGCGTGCTCGGCATCGATGAAGGCCGCGGTACCGCCCCGTTTCTGTACCTCGGCGATACCGTGCAGGGCCAACGTGGTCTTGCCGCTTGATTCCGGGCCGTAAATCTCGGTGATTCTGCCCCGCGGCAGACCGCCGACCCCGAGGGCGATGTCCAGGCTCAGCGAACCGGTCGGTACGGCGGGGATGTTTTCGGTTTCCCGGGATCCCAGGCGCATGATCGACCCTTTGCCGTATTGCCGCTGGATCTGACTCAGTGCGCTGTCAACGCTGCTCATTTTGTTTTTATTGTCCGCTGACATCGATTGCTCCTCGTGTCCAAGAGTTGATTTCAAAAGAAAAAATTCTGTGTCGGCTTCCTAGCATAAAAGGAAGTGAGGCAAACATCAAGGGTGATCGGCGGCTGTCCCCGTTTCTCGTTTGGTCTCCCCCTGCAGGAGGAGCCGAAGCAGGTTCAGGCCGGTATGAGCGGCCAGGGTCTGGATGCGGTGCCGGTCACCGCTGAAACGGTGATCGGTGACCCGGCAGCCGGTAGCATCGGCGACTCCGATAAAAACGGTGCCGACCGGTTTGGCGTCGCTGCCGCCGTCCGGGCCGGCAATGCCGGTGATGCCGATGCCGATATCGGTGCGGCAGCGCTCCCTGATGCCGCCGGCCATCGCGGCGGCTACGTCGCTGCTGACGGCGCCGCACCGCTCGATCAGTTCCGGGTCGACCCCGAGCAGGTCAGACTTGAGGCGGTTGGCATAGGTGACGGCGCCGCCGACGAAATAGCTCGAACTGCCGGGTACCCGGGTGACGCGATGGGCGAGCAGGCCGCCGCTGCACGACTCGGCGGTGGCCAGCCACCGTTTGCTTGCTTTGAGCAGGGCGCCGACGACAATCTCCAGTTCGTCGTTGTCCCGGCCATAGACGGCGCTGCCGAGTGTGGTTTCGACCTGGCGGCAGGCTGTTTCGAACAAGGTGCTCGATGTGTCCTGCTCGTTTGCCCGGATCAGCACACTGAGATGAACATCGGGGAAAACCGGGTAATAGCCGATCTGGATCGACGGTGGCAGGCTCAGCGTATTGATGCGGCGGTTGACCTCCGACTCGCCGATGCCGAAGATCTTATATATCCGCTGACAGTTCACCAGACCGCTCTCCGGTTGCCAGGCGGCCAGTTTCGGCAGCACGATCCGGTTGAGCAGGTCGATCATCTCTTCGGGTACGCCGGGCAGAAAGAAGATCGGTGTATCGTTGTGCACGAGCAGGTAGCCGGCGATGGCTGCGGAGGGGTCGAAGGCTTCGGCGCCGCTCGGCAGCCAGGCGAGTTTTTCCAGCAGATCGTCGGGGGCGGCGCTGAGCCTGTGCAGATGCGTTCGGATTTGAGCGAGAATGTCCAGGTTGGGCATGGTCGGTCGGTCCAATGCCCGGGAAACCGCCTCGTTGGTCAGATCGTCATCGGTGGAGCCGAGTCCGCCGGTGACGATGATGAAATCGGTCCGGGAGATTGCCTGCAGCACTGCTTCACCGATCTGCGCCGGCTCGTCGCCGATGGTGTTGATCGCGTGGATGGTGTGCCCCGCTTCGAACAGCTTGCGGGCCGCATAACCACTGGTGGTGTTAAGGATTCTGCCGGACGTCAGTTCGTCGCCGATGGCAATGATTTCACCGATCATGTCATGCTCTCGCAGAGGTGGGCGGTGGCGCCGTCTTTCGACAATGCTGTCAACTCGACGGTGGCGACGGTATTGATCAGCGCATCGTCTCCCGCCAGGTGGATGGCGATATAGTTGTCGGTATAGCCGCGCAGCAGCCCCTGCCGGTCCCGTTCGGCTTCGATCACGGCGCTGCGGCGGGATCCGAGAAAACGGTGGTGGAACGAGCTCTTCCGCTGCTCGCCGAAGGCCCGGACCTGTCGTATCCGCTGCTGCTTGTGAGCTTGTTCGAGGTGACCGGTAAAGCCGGCTGCCCGCGTACCCGGTCGCGGCGAGAAGGGAAAGGCATGCAGGTAGGAGCAATCGGTCTGTTCAAGCACGGCCATGGTGTTGTTGAAGTGGGTTTCCTGCTCGCCGGGAAAGCCGACCAGCACGTCGATGCCGATAGCGGCATCCGGGACGATCTGCCGACAGAGAGTCAGTTTCTCGATGAACTGTTCCCGACTATAGCCCCGGTTCATTCGTGCCAGGATCTGGTTGTCGCCGCTTTGCAGTGGAATGTGCAGGTGCGGCATAAAATTATCCCGTTGTTGCATAAGCGTCAATAAACTCGTGGTGATTTCCGTCGGCTCGATCGACGAGAGACGGAACCTGAGCCGGGGGAATCGCTCGCAGAGGGTGGACATCAAGGCCGTGATGTCGGAGCCGGAGCCGAGATCGGCGCCGTATTGACCGACATGGATACCGGTGACGACGATCTCGCGGTGACCGTGGGCCGCGTAGCTGCCGGTCTGGGCGAGCACCTCGTCAAGCGGCAGGCTGCGGCTGCGCCCGCGGGTAAAGGGCACGATGCAATAGCTGCAGTAATTGTCGCAGCCGTCTTGGACCCTGAGAAAGGCACGGGTTCGACCGGTGAACTGGCCGACAGTCAGCCGGCTGATGGTCCGGGCCTCGTTCATGTCGGCCAGTCGTGGTTCAGCCGGGAGCCGGCCCCGCCGGACAACCCGGGACAGAAGCGAATCCTTGGCGTCGTTGCCGATCAGCAGTAACCGGTCCGCCTCCAGGTCGGGCAGCCGGCGCAGCTCGGCGGCGCCGAGTTGGGCCTGGCAGCCGGTCACGACGAACAGTGCCCGCCGATTGGTGCGGGCCAGACGGCCGAGATCGCGGCGCGACTGGGCGCTTGCCTTGGCGGTTACCGCGCAGGTGTTGATGACGATCACGTCGGCGCGGGTCGGGTCGTCGACCACCGTGAAGCCGCCGGCGACAAAGTCGCTGGCAAAGGAGGCGGTCTCGAATTGATTGACCTTGCAGCCCAGGGTATGGAAATGGACTCGTTTCATTTGACCGGTACGGAGCGGGCCGGTTCCCGCGGGCAGATTTCTCCGGAGCCGATGACCCGCTCGTTATCGTACAATACCGCGAACTGGCCGGGGGCCACGGCCCGCTGCGGCTCGCTGAAGCGCAGCGCCAACGAGTCGCCGTCGATGCCCTCGATAACACCGTCACTGCCCCGATGGGTGGAGCGGATCCGGACCAGAAAGCGTTGTCCCGTGCGCGGCGGCGAGTCGCTCAGCCAATTCGCGCGGCGGGCCAGGAGCCTGGTCCGCAGCAGGTCTTCGGCCTTGCCGACCACCAGCGTGTTGGTCGTCGGCTCGATGGCCGTCACGTACCACGGCGACTGGTCCGGCAGACCGATGCCCCGCCGCTGGCCGATGGTATAGTGCAGCAGGCCGTGATGGCTGCCGATTCGCTCGCCCGCCCGGTTGACGATCGGGCCGGGCCGGGCCGGTTGTGTGGTGGTGGCGGCCAGGTGCTCGGCGATGGTCGTGTCGTGGAGAAAGCAGACGTCCTGGCTTTCATTCCCGCGAAAGTTTTGAAAACCGTGCTGCTCGACAAAATGGTAGGTGTCCTCCTTGGTCATCGAGCCGAGCGGAAATCGGGTCTGCTCCAGTTGCTCAGGCCGCAGCCGGGCCAGGAAGTAGGACTGGTCCTTGGTCTGGTCCAGGGCGCGCAGCAGAGCGATTTTCCCATCGACCCGGGTGGTCCGGGCGTAATGTCCGGTGGCCATGACGGCGCAGCCGTCGGCCCGGATATGGTCCATGAACAGCCCGAACTTGACCCTGTGGTTGCAGACCATGCACGGGTTCGGGGTCATGCCGGCATGATAGGTTGCGGAAAAGTAATCGAGCACGAGCCGGGTGAACTCCTGCCGTAGATCGACGACGTGCAGATCGATGGCCAGCCGCCGGGCGATCGTCGCGGCCTGCTCGTGCTGCCGGGTAAAATCCGGCTGGCCGATGTTCATCAGATAGCCGCGGACCCGGTGTTCCCGGCGCAGCAGCAGCGCGGCGGCGGTGGAATCGACGCCGCCGCTCATGGCGATACCGATCACCGTCCCGTTCATGGCGCGGTGCTGTGCCGGTGCCGCCGTGGTAGCAGCGGATACAGACCGGAGGGGGGCGGCTGACATGCGGGAGCGTTAATCATTTGCGGGGAACGGTGGATTATGTGGATCTTGTGGCCGATGGTCGCGATACGCCTTGCCGATCGACGTACCGATGGTGTAGAAACAAGGACGCATCAACCCATACCTTACTGCAGCATGACAGAAAAACAAAGCAAGAAAGCGGGCCCGCCGCAGCTGCCGGAATTGCTGGCGCCGGCCGGCAGCCTGGAAAAATTGGTCACGGCCATCCATTACGGTGCCGATGCCATCTACGTTGGCGGACCCGATTACGGACTGCGGGCCCGGGCCGGCACCTTCGACGAGGCGGGGTTGCGCCAGGCGGTCGCGTTGGCCCGTGAAGCCGGGGTGGCGGTCTATGTGACCGTCAATATTATCGCCCATAACGATGATTTTGCCGGGTTGCCAGATTACCTGCGACTGCTGCAGGAGATCGGCGTCGATGGAGTCATCGCGGCCGATCCCGGGATTGTCGCGCTGGCCGGCAGGGTCGCGCCGCGGGTGCCTCTGCACCTGTCCACCCAGGCCAATGTCACCAATGCGGCGGCGGCCGAATTCTGGCAGCGCCAGGGCGTGCGCCGCATCAATCTGGCGCGGGAGTTGTCGCTTGCCGAGATCAGGACGATCAGACAGCGCTGCAGCGCCGAGATCGAGGTCTTCGTGCACGGCGCGCTCTGTATCTCCTATTCCGGGCGCTGCCTGCTCTCGCATTACCTGACCGGCCGGGACGCCAATCGCGGTCTTTGTGCTCAGCCGTGCCGTTACCGTTACGCGCTGGTCGAAGAACAGCGGCCCGGTCAGTGGTACCCGATCGAAGAAGACGAGCGGGGAGCCTATATCTTCAACGCCAAGGACCTCTGTCTGCTGGGGCGGTTGCCGGAGTTGATCGCCGCCGGAGTCGACGCGCTGAAGATCGAGGGGCGGATGAAATCACTGTTCTACGTCGGTTCGGCGGTCCGGGTCTACCGGGCGGCGCTCGATTTTTTACGGACCCTGGACGCCGGCGACTGGCGCCGGCCGGAGGAGATCGTGCTGCCCGGCGAGCTGCTGAGCGAGAGTGCGCTGATCGGCACCCGGGATATGACCATGAATTTTATCGATGAGCCGCCCGGCGGTGCCGATATGCTCTACGAGTCGTCTCGCTGCGCCCAGCAGAGCGAGCCGGTGGCGGTGGTCAGGGCGGTGGCGCCGCTGCCCCTGGTGGAGACCAGAAATGCGCTCACCGTCGGTGAGCGCATTGAATACATGCACCGCAACGGCCGAAATTCCCCGGCGACGGTCAGTGCCTTGTTCGACGAGCAGTGGCAACCGCTGCAGCGCGCCAACCCGGGCAGCCGGGTCTACCTGTCGCTGACCGAGCCGGTGCCCGGCATAGCGGTGCACTCGCTGCTGAGGCGTCGGCTTCCCGCTCCCGGCGAGGCGGCCAGCGCCTGAATCTCAACCAACGGGGGACAGGTTTCAACCTGTCCCCCGCTCACTTTCATTAACCGGATCTTCCGTCCATGGCGCCGATTTTCATCGTTCGTTGTGACCTTCGGTCATGACGTTATATGAAAATCGTGTGCCCGGGCTGGTCGGTCCTGCCGGAGGCTGCATCGCGAAGGCCCGGCGGGCCGGAGAATCAGGCCCGAAGGG
>CAYSSK010000142.1:0-6648 GCA_964433645.1 uncultured Desulfofustis sp. | reverse complement strand
TGGGCGTCGTAACCGTAGGTACCGATGGTGGTGCCGGCGGCGCTGATGGCGGCGATCACGAAACGAAAATAATAACGATTATCAGCACTTCCAGAAGGCATTGTTGCTGATTGATTACCAAATTGAAACTGTTTGTAAAGTTAAAAAATGATTTGGTTCCAGGCTATTATCTTGTTTTGATTCCTGGCCAGACCAAAAGTTGGTTCGAATGTGGTTGCCAGGTCTTTACCGTCATTTATCTGTTTCCACATATTTTAGTGGTTTCTGCTGTTTATGCGTTGACTGTGATGTATGCAACGATGGTTCTGGCCTTAAGGTGAGACCAGTGTTTTCAAGCAGATAGCTCATGGTGGTTTTTTTTGAGAGAGAGGGCGACGACATGGCCTGGCGGTACTGGTTCGATGGACTTCTTCACGGACATCGCTTGGCGGGTGAAAGAACGGTAGCGCTGGGTGCGAAGGGCGGCAATCCCGCAGGCGGCGAAGTGGCGATTGAGTAATTCCCTGCTGTGCATGACGGTGACTGATTTGACGGGGCGACGATATGAAAAACGATCCTTCCGGCGATTGAAATGATGATCCGGCATCGAGCGTTGATCGAAACCAGCAGATGTTTACAAACATGATTTACCTGCTCGCCTCGCCGGCTGGCAATCTGCGCAAAGTCATATGAAGTGATGAAGAGCCCGTCCGTCAACCGTAGCCGAGGAAGTGCAGACCAGTTCGTTTCTCCGGGTGCAGGAGCGTGAGCTGATCAGCACGCTGGCGGCCAGATACGGCTTGACCGATTATGCACCGTTGTCGGTCTTTCGAACCGTGCGTCAGTTGCGCAATGATTTTTCCTGAACCCGGTTTCACTCGTGGCCGGAGTATGTTCGCTGGCAGGGCAAGTCGAGCGGGTAACGGTGAGAGTGCTTGCCCTCTATTCATTTTGAGGCTATTGTTCTCTTCCGTATATCGCCCATGATAAGCATCGTCAGTCGGTCACAACGATGGACTACTATCGGAGGAGTGTAATGAATCGCCTGAAAGCAATGGCTCTCGGCATCTGTCTGATCCTGGCCGGCCAGGTTCACGGCGCTGATTCGTATCTGATCTCGGTTAACCAATTTGTCGAGCATCCGGCCCTGGATGCCGTGCTCAAGGGATTTCAGGATGATTTGCAGGAGAACGAGGTCCCCGCCCGCTTCAAGGTGCATAACGCCCAGGCCAATATGGGGACGGCGACCCAGATCGGCCAGCAGATGATCGGCGAGCGTGCCGACCTGCTGCTGGCCATCGCCACCCCGTCGGCCCAGGCCACCGTCCAGGCCATGTCCAAGGCGCCGGCGGCAATGAAACGACCGGTACTGTTCACGGCAGTGACCGATCCGGTGGCGGCCGGTCTCGTGGAGGCGGTCGACCGGCCTGGTGACTTTGTCACCGGAGTATCCGATCTCCTGCCGCTGGACAAGCACCTGGAGATGGTATTGACCTATCAACCGTCGATCAAGAAGCTCGGTGTCCTTTATAACGGTGGCGAGGCCAATTCCCGGACCACGGTCGCCCATCTACAGGAGCTCAGTAGAGAGGCGGGCATCGAGGTGGTCGAGGCGACGGCCGCCAAGACGGCCGAGGTCCACGCCGCCGCCAAGAGTTTGGTCGGTCGCTGCGATGCGGTCTTTATCCCGACCGACAACACCATCGTCGCCGCTCTCGAGTCGGTGCTCAAGGTCGGAGCCGATAACCGGCTGCCGGTCTTTGCCGCCGATGTCGATTCGGTCGAGCGTGGCGCCGTTGCCGCGATGGGTTTTGACTATTATCAGCACGGTCGGCAGACCGGCGCCATGGCTCGCCGGATCCTGGCGGGAGCCAAACCGTCGGAGTTGCCCATCGAGTTTCAGCAGGAATTGCAATTGCACATCAATCTCAAGGCGGCCGACGCCATGGCCGCGCCGGCGCCGCAGGAATTGCTCGACCGGGCGGCCAAGCTTCACCGCTGAACGCTGCTGTCTTGCTGCAATGACGGTCTATGCCGCTCTCGGGGCTCTGGAACAGGGCCTGGTTTATGGAATCATGGTGGTCGGGGTCTACCTGACCTTTCGTATTCTCGACTTTCCCGACCTGACCGTCGACGGCAGCCTGCCGCTCGGCGCGGCCCTTTCTGCGGTGGCCATTACCGGCGGTCTTTCTCCTTATCTGGCCCTGTTTTTTGCCTGCTGCGGCGGTTTTGTCGCGGGCGTCGTCACCGCGCTGCTCAACACCAAATTCAAGATCCTGCATCTCCTTGCGTCGATTCTCACCATGATCGCCCTGTATTCCATCAATATTCGGATCATGGGCGGCCCCAACATTGCCTTGATCGGGTCGGCCACGGTGTTCGACCCGATCATCGGCCTCGGGGTACCCGCTCACCTGGCCGGACTGGTGGTGTTTGCCTGGTGTGCCGTTATCGTGATGGTCGCTCTCGTCTGGTTCTTGAAAACAGCGTTTGGTCAGGCTCTGCTGGCGACCGGGGACAACCCGCAGATGATCACCAGCCAGGGGGTCAACACCCATGTCATGATCATCGTCGGTGTCGGGTTGTCCAATGCGTTGGTAGCGCTCAGCGGCGCATTGGTCGCCCAGAACCAGGGTGCTGCCGATGTCGGCATGGGGATCGGCACGATCATCGCCGGGCTGGCGTCGGTGATTATCGGCGAGACTGTTTTCGGCGCGCAATCGATCGTCCGGGCCGTGCTCGCCGTGGTGCTCGGTTCGGTGCTTTATCGGTTTGCCATCGCCTTGGCTCTGTCCCTGGAGATAGGGGAGTTTTCGTTCAGCCCGAGCGACCTCAACCTGATCACGGCACTACTCGTCATCGGTGCGCTGATTGCTCCGCAACTCAGACAGAAGATGAGGTTCCGGTGATCGAACTGGATCGGTGTACGAAAGATTTCAACCGGGGCGGAGTCAATCACGTACGGGCCTTGGACCGGCTCAGCCTGACCATCGACGATGGCGACTTCGTAACGGTGATTGGGTCCAACGGCGCCGGCAAGTCAACCCTGCTCAACGCCATAGCCGGCGGCTTTTTAATCGATGCGGGCCGCATTGTCATCAACGGCCGGGATGTTACCCGCTGGCCCGAATATCGCCGGGCCGCCCTGATCGCCCGGGTGTTCCAGGATCCGCTGCTCGGTACCTGCCCATCGGCGACCATTGAGCAGAACATGGCCCTGGCGGCACGGCGCGGTCAGCGTCGGGGGCTCGGCCCGGGTGTGCGCGTCCGCGATCGCCAACGTTTCTGCCGGGAGTTGGAGCGGATCGGGCTCGGTCTGGAAAAGCGGCTCCAGGAGCGGGTCGGGCTGCTCTCGGGCGGGCAGCGACAGGCGCTGACAATGGTCATGGCAACCCTGGTGCGGCCTGAAGTGCTGCTGCTTGACGAACATATCGCCGCCCTCGATCCGAAGACGGCGCACCAGATCCTGGAGTTGACCCGTGAGATCATTGCCGATCAGGGGTTGACGTCACTGATGATCACCCACAACATGCGCCATGCGCTTGCCTTGGGTAACCGGTTGATCATGATGCACCAGGGGCGGGTCATTCTCGATGTTGACGGGGAGGAAAAGCGCCGGTTGGGCGTTGATGATCTTCTCGAGCAGTTTTATCTGATCCAGGGAGAAGCCTTGGCCAACGATTCGATGCTGCTCGCCTGAGCGATGCCGGAAGTTTTCGCGGCCCCCACACTGAATGGTGCCGACGAACCGCTGTTCAGCCAAGCAGGGCTTGCCAGTCCAGTTGCCGGAAAGAATCGTGGAGCAGGTGATCGTCATCGACCATGACCGTTTCCAGTTGGGCAAAGGTGCTCTCGGCGGCCGGGACAACGATATCCGGAGGGGTGACCGTATCGAGACGGCCGATGACCAGAACGGTCTGCACGGCCAGTTTGGTCGGTGGCGGTTGATACTCACTGAAATTCAGGGCCGGTGCCAGCAGCACCAGCCGCTTGACGCAACGCGGTCGTTCTATGGCAAGACAGGCTGCCATCAGACCGCCGAAGCTCGAGCCGACAATGATCAGATCTGTCAGGTCGGCAACAATGGCGCGCAACCGCTCCATCCGTTCCGTCAGCGAGCCGTCGAAGTCGGGACGCAACATGTCCGGGTAGGTCTCGGCGAAATATCGTCCTTTGGTGCCGAAACCTGAGGAGTCAAGACCATGGAGAAAGAGTCGTTTCATGTGAAGCCTGCGGCGAGATCTTTGCGGCACATGCCTGTTTTGATGCGGTTAGTCACGCCTTCTTGGGACAGAGGCCCTTTCAGCAGACCAGGAATGTGAAGGCTTGTAAAGCAAAAAACCAGAGCCGGGACCCTCTTGCATGTTCGCTTTCTTTTTCATTTTATCGGTTCCGGGAACCTGGTATGATGACAGTGTGGTTTGTGCATATTCGTGACGTTATTAATAGTGTCATAACCGTAACGGTAATAATCGCTTCGCTCACACGTGGATGCAGGTATGGAAGACGAACGAGAACAGCTCGATGTGATGCTGGTTTCCCAGGCCTACAGTGCCGACCTGAAAGGCCGACAGTCGGTGCGCACTACTTTTAAACTGTCGCCGCGTTGCATCGATGCCTTGAGTCTGCTGGCCGGGCAGCTGGGAATCAAACAAAAATCCATCGTCGATCACCTGGTCGACGACACCCAGACTCTCCACGCTCTGGCGCGGGAGGCGGTGCAACGTGACAGTATGGCGGATGATCGGGTAGCCAAGACCTATGTCATTTCCCGGCGAACCTTGGAAAGCCTCGAAACGGTTTCGAAACGGTTTCAGACGCCCCGCGACACACTGGTCGAATCGTCGATCGAACGAATTATGCCGCTGCTCAAGGAGGAAAAGCGCAAACACCAACAACGCAAGCATTTGCAGGATCGGCTGCAGCAATTGTTGCAAGCCAGCAAGGAGTTGCTGGAACAGGCGGATGCAGTGCTTGATGCCGACGATCCGGTGGCCGACCATATTGTCCTGATGGCCAGGACCGTACAGAACGGCTGTAGCGAAGTTGGCCAGATTATCGAGAGAGGCCGCCGGCTCGAAGATTTCTAGTGATAGCTCCCTTCTTCACCGGAAACCGGAACCATGGTTCAATAGTGGAATGGGTGATGGATGGATAGATATGGTTGGCAATCTGGTAATACCAGGTGGTTGCCCTTGCGTTCCGTTAGTCGATGGACTAAGATATTGAAGGATTTTTCAGTTAACAATATTTGCTCATGTGTTTCCAGTCGGTTACGAACAATTTGGCCGGATATGAGCGAGGTTGTCCTGTCATTTGACAAGCTGGTAAAACCACAACAGATAGACAGCTGTCTTATCCGTATTTCCCGGAGGAATACCGACTGGGTGCTTCCGGTACGATGCGGAAAGGGGCTCAAAGCGAACGAATAAACGTTATCGAGGAGGATGAAAATGAAAGCACCAGTACGTGTAGCAGTTACCGGAGCCGCCGGTCAGATTGCCTATTCCCTGATTTTCCGTGTAGCCCATGGCGATATGCTGGGACCGGATCAGCCGGTAATTCTGCAACTGCTTGAAATACCGCCGGCCATGGGCGCGCTCAGCGGCGTTGTCATGGAACTCAACGACTGTGCTTACCCGCTGGTGGCCGGGATCGTCGCCAGCGACGACCCGAACGTTGCGTTCAAGGATGTCGACTATGCGTTTCTGGTTGGTGCTCGGCCGCGGGGACCGGGAATGGAGCGTGCCGACCTGCTTGAGGCGAATGCCAAAATTTTCTCCGTTCAAGGGAAGGCTCTTAACGATCATGCATCCAAAGATGTCAAGGTGCTGGTTGTCGGCAACCCGGCTAACACCAATGCCCTGATCACCTTGAAGAACGCACCGAACCTCAATCCGAAGAATATTACCGCGATGATGCGGCTCGATCATAACCGATCGTTGTCACAAATCGCCGAAAAAACCGGCAGTCATACCACCAAGGTAGAGAAGGTGGTGGTCTGGGGTAACCATTCCGCGACCCAGTATCCCGATATCAGCTATGCCACCGTCGACGGCAAACCGGTTACTTCCGTGGTCGACAACGATTGGTATGTGAACACGTTCATCCCGACCGTGCAACAGCGTGGTGCGGCGATCATCAAGGCCCGGGGCGCTTCGAGCGCCGCTTCCGCCGCCTGCGCGGCGGTGGATCACATGCGAGACTGGGCCCGTGGCAGCAATGGTCAATGGGTGAGCATGGGAGTTTATGCCGCCGGCAATCCCTACGGCATCGACGAGAACATCATGTATTCCTTCCCGATTACCTGTGAAAATGGTCAATGGAAGATTGTCGAGGGACTTGAGATCGGTGAGTTCAGCCGCGATATGATGGCCAAAACCGAGGCCGAACTGGTCGGCGAGCGTGAAGCTGTCGCCAGCTTGTTGTAAAGCGTTGTGACGAGCCTGATGGGCAAGCCTGGTGCTTGCCCATCAGGTGATTGCATCATTTTTTCCGCATTTTGCAGTTTCCCTTGCAGCGGGCGGCTTCCGGCAGCGTGATGTCGCCGGTTGCAGGAGAGCAGCAGTACGCTGAGAGTAATGCCTGCGCTGATCGATCCGGCCAGGACAATGGATCGCTTCAACAACAAAAATGGGGACAGTCCCCATTTCGCGAGCGAAATGGGGA
>CAYSSK010000141.1:0-6704 GCA_964433645.1 uncultured Desulfofustis sp. | reverse complement strand
CGGTCACGGCGATACGTTTTTGAGGTTTCATTGACGACATTTCTCCCGCGGCACGATGGTTTTCAGGAAGCACACATGAAAGCAATGCAGAAAAACTTGAAGGATATACCATTGCCCGGGAAAAGGCAAACACGCAAACGTGACGGGCGGCCCACTACCGTGGTTCTGCATCAGCAGAATGCTTGCCACCTCGAATTGTTGCGCCGACCGAGGCAAGACGTGTGATCACAGCTGACTGAGATAGTCTTCGACGATGGGGCCGTATTCGTCGGCCAGGGCCTGCTTTTCCTCATCGGAGAGACTTTTGTACTGATCGAGGTAGTAGTCGATGTCCTCCTGGGAAACATCGTGGTTTTCCAGTTCCGAGGAGAGATCTTTTGCGATGGTGTCAGCTTCCTCGTCACTTGGCAGCGTGGTCGTTGTTGTTGTTCGTGAACCGCTCGTGGTTGTGGAGGTTGTGGAGGAGGTCGTGGTGGCCTGCGGGTCATTGTTCTTCGAGTCGTCATCGGAGTCGCTGATGGCCACGGCGAGGGCCACCGCGCCGCCGACGATCACGACGCCGCCGATGATATAGGGCCAGTAGTTGGTTTCCGTGTCTTCGTAGCCTTCGTATGAGTTGAGTACCTGCCGGTAAAACTGCTCCCCGTGATGATTATAAAAAATACCCGGATAGACGATATCTTCACCGTAGGTGAGCAAGGGCAGGTCGACCTGTACCCGGCCGTCGCGTGCTCTCACCAGACCATTGCCGTTGTTGACGTGAGGACCGATACCGTCGAGCGATTGAGCGCTGAAGGCGTTGAGCTGGCAGCGGGAAAAATCGAGCGTTCCGGAAAAGCTGAGGCCGACCGTCTGTTGCCGGTCCGCCTGTTCGAATCGCAGCAGATCGCCCCCCGCCAACGGTTGCACCGTGGACAGGCCGACAAAGCCCAGCGCGGTGATCGACGCGGAAATTTGCCGGATCCGTTGTGGCCACTTCTTTTTGGTCATGGTCTTCTCCAATCACGATGAATATCTGTATGTTACCGGCTGTCGTCGCCGGTGGCGCCGGCTCCGTCCCTCGGCCGCGACTACGGCGGCGGGCAGCACGTTTGATTTGAACAGGAACAGCAACAGGCCGATCGTACCGAGCAGGCGTGCCCAGACGTCGGGTTCGGCGGATGACAGGCTGAAGTGGAGAAAAACGCCAAGCAGCAGCGCGGAAACGGCGCATGACAGGATGAGCCGCCGGACCCCGCCGGATAGGGAAAACGTCAGAGCCATTTGCAAAACAATCTTTTCGCCCAAACTCTGCGTTATGCTCAAAATTTTATCCTCGGAATATCAAATATATGCCTGTGGTAAAATTTTTCGCATGCCTTGATTTTGAACGAAAATCTAAGATTTGCAAAAGGCTCGTCATATCAGCAATTGATTCGTCGGCGCGCTATGGGATCACCAGGTCGGCCCGCCGGTTCATCGCCCAGGACTCTTCGTCGTTGCCGGGAAACAGCGGCCGCTGGGATCCGTAGCTGATGGTCTTGATCCGAGCCTCGGCGACGCCGAGATTGGCCAGGTAGCGTTTGACGCTCAGGGCCCGGAGTTCGCCCAGGGCCAGGTTATAGTCGGTGGTGCCGCGGGCATCGCAATTGCCCTCGACGACCAGCGGGAGCTGGTCGTTGACCAGCAGATGGCTGCCGCTGCTGTTGAGCTTGTCGAGCTGATCGGCGGGGATGGCGCTGCTGTCGAATTCGAAGAAAACCGGGGAGAGCGGCGCCGTCGAGCGGCCGTAGACGGCCCGGTATTCAGCCGACCTGGTATCGGCCTGCAGCGGGTTGACCCCGGTCTGCGCCAGCGGCTCGAGATCGCCTGCCGTCACCGGGCCGCTGTCGTCTTGCGTGGTTCCCGGTTCCGTCGTTGAGCCGAGCAGGTTGCCTTCGGGCTTCATCGATTCCGACACCTGGCTGGAATCGACGTCCTTTTTGCCGCAGCCGGTCAGCAAGAGCAAACACAGACCGACGGCCAGCGGTGTTTGCAGCGCATGTTTCACATTCATGGCATCACCCGGATCACTCCGTGTTTTTGATCAGCCGGGGGGTCCAGAAGACCTGCCCCTTTTCGCTTACTTCCCGCTCCAGATCAACACCGGTCCACTCTTTTTCCTGGTCGAGATAACCGCAGCGCATGACCCGCAGACTCAAGGTGTGTTCCTTCTCCAGCCGCTCGTCCGGGATCACCTCGATCGCATCGAGCGGCGTCAGGCCGAGATAGATCCAGGCAAGGTTGTCCTGGCGATAGATCACATGGGCCCCTTCCGGCTCGGTGTGCACCCTGAAGTTAACCGGCTGCCTTGAGGAGCAACCGGTGAGCACAGCAAGAAGGACAACGGTGAGCGACAATAGCAGCACCCTGGAATATCCATCTCTTTTCATCGTGATCCTCGCTCGTTATTGGCTTTTTTTCTCGAGTTCGACCTGGATATCGACGGCATTGGCCTCGGCATCAGCCGGCGTCTTGTGCTTCCGGTTGATCCAGAACGACGTGATGCGGTCGATATAGCCGGGTTTGCGCAACTGGATGGTGACAAATTCCGCCGTGTCGGGCTGGCCGGGAAACGACACCTTGACCGGCGTCATGCCCAGGTGGCTTTGATCCTTGAGATTGACGACCTCGGCTCCTTCCGGGATACTGCCGATTTTGGCAACTCCGTATTTGTTCGGCGATGCGCAGCCGGACAGCAGGAGCACCGCCGACACGGCCAGGACACCACAATAGGTCACAACAAAATGTCTTCCGGGCATACGATCTCTCCTTTCCCTGGGTGATCTACAATAATTTCCTCGATATCCTAGCCTGTTTAGCCGTTTTCGTCCATCTCTATTTGCCGGCGAGGCAGCCGCCGGAGCGGGGATGCACCACGACCGCATACCCGGTGAGCGAATCGCTGAAGCGCCGCCTTTTACCGGCGCGGCTCACGGCCTGGTCGGACAACGATCGGCGGCGTAATCGACGGTGGTGGCCGACGGGTCTTGACGATATCGGCGGAATCGCTCATAGTCCTTGGCTGATCAGCGACGTTTAACGACCCAACCGTTCCCCTCTTGCGAGGAAGCCAGTCATGACCCATCGCCATCTGGTGCGCAACACCTTGTCCTGCCTGCTTATCGGCTGCAGCCTGCTGGGCGGCGGCTGCGCCTCCATCCTCACCGATACGGTTGTCAAACCGGCGGTCGGCAATCTCCAGCGGCAGCAGGATGTCGAACTGGTCTGCGAGGGCGCCGCCGCCTATCTGCTGATGATCGATTCACTGATCGAGTCGAACCAAACCAATCGGGATCTGCTGCTGCTCGGCGTGCAATCCTACGGTGGCAGCGTCGCCGCGCTCGAATCCTGCGGCGCTCCGGTCGAGCGATTGCAGGCCCTGGCCGACAAGGCCAAAGCATACGGGCGCCGGTTGCTGGCAGAGGTGCTGTCCCCGGGCAGCGCCCTTACCTCCGCCAGCGAACTCGATCGGGCGCTTGGTGGTCTGAAGCCGGGCGCTGCCCGCGATCTGTTCTGGGGCGCCTACGGCTGGCTGGCCTGGATCGGTCAGCAGCAGGGCTCACCGGCCGCGATGGCCGACCTGGTGGTGGTCGAACAGCTGATGAGGCGGGTTGTCGAACTGGACGAAACCGTGGAAAACGGCGGCGCCCACCTCTTCTTCGGCATCCTCTACGGGGCCAAACCGGCTCTGGCCGGCGGCGACCCCGAGCGGAGCCGTACCCATTTCCGGCGTGCCTTGGAACTCTCCGGCCGCTCCCTGCTGCCGGTGCAGACCGCTTACGCGCAAACCTACGCCCGGATGGTTTTCGACCGGGCGCTGCACGACGATCTGCTCGAGGAGGTGCTCGCCTTCCCGCTCGAATCCGCCCCGGAAAACACCCTGGTCAACCAGATCGCCAAACGCAAGGCCCGCCGGCTGCTGGCCGAGGATTATTTCGGCGACTGAGAGGCCGGGAGGGCGGAAAACCGATTACCGGCATGGCGTGTTGACGTGGTGGTGACAGCAACGGAAATAGTGTATATCTGTGTCCGTGGATCAGCCGCCAGCTTGCCCTTTCATCGACACCAGCCGACAGGAGCATCGGTCATGGCACGTTATAGTTCGTTCGTTCTGACAGTCGTTTTCCTGCTCGCCGCTTTATCGCCGGTCTCGGCGACGGCGAAGCATCTGTTCAAGATCGCCAGCCTGGCCCCGGAAGGCTCGGTCTGGATCGAGTCCTTCAAGGATTTTGCCGCCGAGGTCACGGAAAAAACCGGCGGCGAGGTCGGTTTTCGCATCTACCCGGGCGGGGTGATGGGCGACGACCGGGCGATGTATCGCAAGATGCGCGTCGGTCAATTACACGGCGGCGGCTTTACGATGAGCGGCATCGCCGATATCGTTGCCGATTTCCGGGTCATGGCGATTCCCTTTCTGTTCCGCTCCTACGAAGAGGTGGACCAGGTCGGCGGTGACCTGCAGCCGCTGTTCACGGAACGTTTTGCCCAGCAGGGGCTTCGCTTTGTCGCGATGACCGAGGTCGGCTTCATCTACACCTTCTCCGACCGGCCGCGGACCACCATCGACGACCTGCGCCAGGCCAAGGCCTGGACGCCGTCCAACGATCCGCTCAGTTCGGCCTATCTTGAAAGCCTCGGCATCAGCCCGATCTCCCTGAGCATCCCCGATGTCCTGTCGTCCCTGCAGACCGGCCTGATCGACACGGCGTTCAATTCACTCTACGGCTCGATCGTGCTGCAATGGTTCACCAAGGCCCCCTTTGTCACCGACCAGCCCTATGGCTATGCCTACGGCGCCTTTATCATGGACGGTAAGGCCTATGCCCGGCTCGCACCGGAACAGCAGGCCATCATCGATACCGCCGCGGCGAACCATTTTCCGGCGCTGATCAGCAAGACCCGGCAGTCAAACGAGGAGTCGCGGGCGGTGCTCAAGGAGCGGGGGGTCAGTTTCGTTGCGACCTCGGAGCAGACCGTGGCCACCCTCGAAGAGCATCGCGATCTGACCATCGACAAACTCGTCGGCCAGGCCTTTTCCGAGGAAATCTTCGCGGCCGTCACCGCCTCGCTGAGCCGGCTGCGCCCCGCCGGTACCGATGACGCCCCCTGACCCGCAGGCAGCCGCCATCGCCCGCCTGCGGCCGGCCCGCCTGTTGATTCGTGTCGAGGAGGCGATTCTCACCGCGCTGCTGACCGTCATCATCGCTTTGGCCTGCTACCAGATCTCTCTGCGCTGGCTGACCCAGGGCGGGCTGCCCTGGATCGACCCGCTGCTACGCTATCTCGTGCTGTGGGCCGGCCTGATCGGCGCCGCCCTGGCCACTGCCCGGAACAACCATATCTCGATGGACCTGATCGGCTACCTGCTCCCCGCCCGGGCCAGACAATGGCTCAGCTTGCTGATCAACGTCTTCAGCACCGTGGTCGCCGCCTTTCTCGTCCGGGCGACGCTGCTCTTTATCCGCAGCGAGTATGAGTTCGGCGGCTCCGGCCTGCTGGGCCTGCCGAACTGGGTCTGGAACCTGATCTTTCCGCTGGCCTTTGGTGCCATCTGCCTGCATTTTCTGCTCAACGCGCTAGAGTCCGTGCGCTCCCTGCTGACCGGAGCAGTAGGCACCGATGAGTAAGCTGCTGATTATCTGCTTTGCCCTGATCGGCACGCCGCTGTTCATCGTTATCGCCGCGCTGGCACTGGTGTCCTTTGCGGCCGTGGATATCGACCCGTCGGTGGTGATCATCGAGATGACCCGGCTCGGCGACACGCCGCTGCTCGTCTCGCTGCCGCTCTTTATTTTCGCCGGCACGCTGCTCTCGGAAAGCGGCGCACCGGGACGGATCCTGACCGTGTCGCGGTTGCTGCTCGGCTGGCTGCCGGGCGGCCTGGCCGTGGTATCGCTGGTCGTCTGCGCGGTGTTCACCGCCTTTACCGGCGCCTCCGGGGTGACCATTTTCGCGCTCGGCGGCCTGCTGCTGCCGGCGCTGATCGCCGACGGCTACCGCGAGCGCTTCTCGCTCGGCCTGATCACCTCTTCCGGCAGCCTCGGCCTGCTCTTCCCGCCGAGCCTGCCGCTGATTCTCTACGGCGTCGTCGCCGAAACGAGGATCGATCACCTCTTTTTGGCCGGGCTGCTGCCCGGGCTGCTCATGCTGCTGCTGCTCTGCGGCTATGCGATCGCCTC
The DNA here is from genome assembly GCA_964433645.1 of uncultured Desulfofustis sp. Taxonomy (GTDB): domain Bacteria; phylum Desulfobacterota; class Desulfobulbia; order Desulfobulbales; family Desulfocapsaceae; genus Desulfofustis. Next base: position 504 of record CAYSSK010000141.1, on the reverse strand, counting down.
GGGCGCGGCGATCAAAGGCGGCAGCACGGCGATTCCCTGGCGGGAGGCGGGGCGGGTGGTGCGCGAGACGATCTGGGAGTTGCCGCTGCCGGTGATCATCCTGGGCGGGATCTACGGCGGCTTTCTGGTGGTCGGCGAGGCCGCCGCGGTGACGGCGCTCTATGTACTGATCGTCGAGGTCTTCATCTACCGGGACATCCCGCTGTCGCGGGTGCCGGCCATCATGGGCCGGTCGATGATGCTGTTCGGCGGCATCATGGTGATTTTGGCCGCGTCGATGGCCTCGACCAATTTCCTGATCGACCAGCAGGTGCCGTCCCGGCTGTTCGCCTTTATCAACACCTATATCGACAACAAATACACGTTTCTGCTGCTGCTCAACATCTTTTTACTGATCGTCGGCTCGATCCTCGATATCTTCTCGGCGCTGGTCCTGGTCGTGCCGCTGATCCTGCCGATCGCCGCCGGCTACGACATCAGCCCGCTGCACCTGGGCATCATCTT
>CAYSSK010000140.1:0-6731 GCA_964433645.1 uncultured Desulfofustis sp. | reverse complement strand
TGAATGCGTACAAGGAGAGCTTTGATTTTCTCGGATTCTCTTTTTGTCTGCGTCACAGGGATACCCGCAGGTGGGCGGGGTTTACCAGGGCTGTGCCGGTGCGGTACGCATGGTCAAGCTGATAAAGATCTTCACCGGTGAAAACAAAGGTGGCTATCCGGAGTCTCCTGCCGTCGCTTACCTGACGGTCATTGAAGCTGATGCAGGACAGATCGCCGCCGCTTGCGAGCAGGTATGCGCCCAAGAAGATATCGGTGGTCTCGTACTGTTGGATGGGGATCACCTCCTTTTTCAAAACATCTGTCCACTTTAGCGGGATTGATTTTTGGCAGGAGATGCGGTAGAAGAAGAAAATCTTCGGCAACTCTTGCCGGGGTTTGGAGCCATCAACCGTCAGCTCGCCAAAGTCGATCGGTTGATGGCTTTTTTTGTTTTTATGTGGTAGCACAATAGCTACCGATAATGGTAACTTATAGGATACTTAACTTAAGTCAACCACTTTTCGCACCAATAGAGCTGAAGCCAACTTTGTTATGCTGTGTTATAGTTATTGAAAATGAAGGAGAGCTCTATGACTATTGGAGAAAAGCTAAGAAAACTGAGAAGAGAAAAGGGATTATCCCAACTCGCCCTTGAACAGCTATCGGGGGTACACTGCAAGTTGCTCAGCAAATATGAAAATGGAAGGGTTCAGCCAACGGCCGATACATTACGTAAAATAGCTCAAGCGCTAGAGGTTACATCGGATTACTTGATTTTTGATAATGCTCCTGCTGATGGGATTAGCCAACTGAAAGATTTAGACCTTTTCGAGAGATTCAAGGAAGTGGAGAGTATGTCTGTGGAAAACAGGAACATGATAAAGCACATGATCGATGCTTTGCTGATAAAAAGCAAGGTGGAAAGCGTCATCAAGCCGAAAGGCAAGGATGAACCGTGGGAATCCCGGATGCAGGCTACGCTCAACAGTCTCCGGACGAGGAACAAAGACTATTCTGAAGATGAGATCCTGCAGATAGTAAACAAGGCTGTCGAGGAAGTCCGCAGTGGCAAAAAAGCAGCCCATTAGAGCGGTTCTCGAAACTAACCTGTTTGTCAGTGGTCTTTTCTCTTCCTATGGTTCGGTTGCCAAACTGCAGCAGCTTTGGCTTTCCGGTGGTTTTGAACTGGCTGTTTCCGAAGATATCCTCGAAGAGATCGGAGAAACTCTGCAGAAGTCACACATTCAGAAGCAGCTGCATCTCAAGCCGGAAGAGATAGTCGGCATTCTGGAGCTGATTCGGGAAAAGGCCTTTGTCGTCACCAAGGACCGCTATAAGACTGACAGGATCGTAGAAGATCCCGACGACAACAAGTTTCTCGGCTGCGCCCTGGAAGCAAAGGCATATTATGTTGTCTCTGGAGACAACCACCTTCTCTCCCTCAAGCATTTCCACGGCATCCAGATCGTTGATGCAGGAACGTTTATCTGTGAGATGGAACGGTCACCCCCCCGGTGATACTTGAGCCGGATTTTTAGCAAGATGACAGTCCTTCCCGGCGGCAGCGGTCCGCCTTTAGTGTATGTGTAGATGTCGGCTCCCGTTTGCATTGTCGGGCCGCTGCCTTGTGCGGCTTCTGAGCTAGAGGGACGTTGGGTTGGATAAGTGGCACAGTCTGAAAAAAACCAGACTGTGCGGAGAAGCGGCTCCGCTACAGCGCTGCCGGACTACGCTCCTCCACCCACCCACCGCGAACCCGGCAGCACTGCAACGAAACCGCTTAGGCCCCACCCGCCCCACGCCCCACATTCAGTGTTTTATCCGGGCGCAATGTAAGGCTCCCTGCCTGTCACATTGTTTGCACAAACCGGCAAACAAAGCGCCAGCCAGGCCGCCCGCATACCTTATGTTTCGCTGCACATAACTTGCATTCCCACCTCGTGTGACTTAAGCTGGTTACGTCGTTCATCAAAGCCTCCTTCTCGTGACTTTGAGCAGTCCACGAGGCAGGAGGCTTCTTTATTTTTCAGGAACCGTCAAACTTTTGTTGTCCCCCGGCAAAGCCGGGGGTTTACCTAAAGGAAACTACAGCCGTTTACGGCATACGGTCAGGTCTCAACTTCTGACACTCACCAGTTTTGCCTCCAGCCGCACGATCAGTTTCTTCAGCACTTGGTCTTTTTCGGCTTTCATAGCTAATCTCCGGCTTGCCTGGGAAACTACCGCGTCACTTACCCCAAAATGCTCTCCTATTTCCTTGAACTTTGCTCCGCTGAACTTCTGGCAGCAATAGATGCTTATATTTCTCAAAAGCTTCTCATCGACCTGCTCTTCCTTGATTTTTATCATGATTTCATCAAGGGAGAGGTGCAATGCCAACCCTTCCACAGCTGGGACGTTTCGCGCGTCTCGTATTCCGCACAGCTTCCGTTCCGATACTTCCTTAACGAACTCCTGACACCCAATACCGTCGAGGCTATCACTCCACCCAGAGGGCTTTCGTATTCGCTATCGAGAAGGCTTTCGGCAAATTTTCGATATCTGTTTCTCGCGCCCGGACTATTCCCTCCGAAATAGCCAAGGATAATATCCTCTTTCAGCCTCTCAGACGCCTTTTTGAGACCTCTGTAGCCACGGTAGCTGGACCATTGGTAGTCCTCAGGCCTGGAGGTTATCTCGCCCTTACTGGATTCAAGTGGATGTAGCGAGATAGCTCAGCTGCGTATTCAGCGGCCTCGACAAGTATTGCCTTATATCTCTCCTGGAACAGGTGACCGGCACGCTTGCGCTTGACATTGAAATAACTCGTATAGGCCCCGTTTATATGTCTCATGATCTGGGCAAGGTTTCCATCAGGCGTTTCCAGGAACAAGTGATGGTGGTTGCCATCAGGCAATACACATGAATTGCCGCCCCGTAACGTGTTACTGCGGATTCCAGATACGACAGAAACCTCTCCCGATCCTTTTGACTCTTGAATACATCCTATCCTTCTGTTCGTTGCCCCGCGACGTGACATGGCAAAACGCGATGGGATATTCGATTCTTAAAGGTCGTGCCATCGCCTTCTCCTTGGTCGCACACCCCTGCCAAAACTTGTTGAAAGGCTCTAAATGTCAAGAGTTGAGACCTGACCCTGTCCCGCTGTCCCGCCGTTTATTTAGATAGCCCAGCTCTTGATATGCTCCTCGGCCGGCGGCTCGCCGGTCAGCTCCCGGCGCTCCGCGTCGGTTTCAACGACCACCCGGACGGCGGCCGGACAACCGTCGATCTTTTTGGCATAACGGGCGACCAGGCCGGCGGCCAGGCTCAGGTCGGCCGCCTGGACTGCGCTATCGGCAACCGACTCACCGGCACGGCGGAGCAATGCGGCCGGGCCGGGTCGTTCTTCGACGAGCAGCAAGACGTCGCCGGCCTCGCGCAACTCGACAATACGCAGCGATTCCTTCTCATCGCGGCCGAGCACCAGCCAACCGCCGCCCGGCAGCAGGAACTGGCGACCGACGAGCATCAGCCGGATGTCGGTCACGCTCATGGAGTCCGGAGTTACAACAAAACCACCGTCGTAGACCCGGGCGATTCGCTTGCTGAGGATCGGGTCGGCCAGAATGCAGCCGCCGGCCGGCGCGGGAAAATCGGTGATACCGAACTGCCTGGCCAGGGCGATCTGCCGGGATCGGCCGCGGCCGCTGAAATCAAGCAGCCGCTCACGATCGACCCATCCCTGGCGCTCCGCCTCGGTCTCCTTGAGCAATCGGGCGGAAAGCGGTCGTAACAGGATGGTGCGGCTACCGGAATCGCGTTCGATGATATTGAGCGTATCCCGCCGCTGCGACATCGGTCGTTGACCGAGGACTTCACCGCTGATCAGAAACGCCGCGCCGATGTGGCCGAGCATGGCCCGAGCCCGCTTGAGCATGAAGATCTTGCAGTCGATACAGGGATTGAAGTACCGGCCGAAACCGTGCGCCGGGCGACGCAGCATCTTCAGGTAATCATCACCGATATCAACCACCCTCACCTCGATGCCGTACTTGTCCCATACCTCGCGCTGATACCGGCGTGGATCCCGCAGGATCTCATCGCCGAAGAAGGGTGTGACAAAACGGACGGCGAGCACCTCGATCCCCTGCTCCATGACCACCCTGGTCGCCAGTATCGAATCGAGCCCACCGGAAAAAAGACTCAAGGCACGAACGACACTCATCGAGCCGTCTGCCCCTTCTCAAGCAGCGTGGCCGCCCAGTCGCGCGTCTGTCTGGTAACCGACTCGCCGGCAAGCATCCGGGCCAGCTCGTCGACCCGCTGCGCCTCGCTCAGCTCAATCACCGACGACAGGGTGCGTCCGTTGCGAACCGATTTTTCCACGACGAAGTGAGCGGTACCCCGGGCGGCAATCTGCGGCAGATGGGTAATGCAGATCACCTGGTGGTGGCCGGCCAGCTCGCGGATCTTACGGGCCACCGCCTCGGCCGCTTCGCCGCCGATACCCGCATCGACTTCGTCGAAAATCACCGTTTCCACCATATCCTTGCGAGCCAGCAGGCATTTGAGTGCCAGCATCAACCGTGACAATTCACCGCCGGAGGCGACCTTGGCCAGCGGCCGGGCCGGCTCGCCCGGATTGGGGGCAAAGAAGAATTCCACCCGGTCGAGCCCGCTGGACCGCACAGTGGCAAGGCCATCATGCTGTTCCTGAAAGTGTACTTCGATGCCCGACTGACTGAAGGCGAGCGAGCCCAATTCCGCGGCCATGGCTGTCTCCACCTGCTGCGCCGTGACCCGCCGGGCGGCGGACAAGGCCCGGCCGCACTCGAGAAGCCGGCGCTCCAGCCGCTCCACGTCCCGAGCCTGCAATTCGATTTCTTTGTCGAGATTTTCGATCGTCTCCAACTCCCGCTCTGCCTGGCTCAGGAACCCGAGAATATCTTCGATCGTCTCGCCATACTTTCGTTTGAGCATCTTGAGCTGGTCGAGCCGGGCACTGACCGCCTCCAGGCGATGGGGATCGGCTTCCAGGGCGGTATGGTAGTCGCGCAGACGGGCGCTATAGTCCTCCGCCAGAAAGAAATAGGAACTCAGCTCCTCGGCCAGACCGGCCGCCTCGGGGTCCAGGCCGGCCAGCTGTTCCATGTTCCGGCGGACGACGGCGAGATTGTCGCTGATCGTCGTCTCGAAGAGATTTTGGCATTCCCGGCTGAGGCGGATCAGCGCCTCGGCGCTTTTCAGACGCCTCCGTTCCCCGGCGAGTTGTTCATCCTCCCCGGGCTGAAGCGCCGCTTCTTTGATTTCGGCCACCTGAAAGGCCAGAAAATCATGGTGCTGGCCGCGTTCGCGCTCTCGGCCGCGCAGGTCGGCAAGTTTTTGTCCGGCCTGCTGCCAGTCTTGATAACAGGCGCCAAAAGCGGTCCGATCAGACCAGTGATCGCCGAGGGTATCGAGAAGATCGAGATGGGATGCCGGTTGCAGCAATTGTTGATGGTCGTGCTGGCTGGCGATATTGAGCAGGTGCAGGCAGATTTCGGCCACCGTTTTGGCCGGGGCCATTGAACCGTTGATATACAGTCGGCTGCGACCGCTGCCGGTGATCACCCGTTTGATGATGATTTCATTGCCACCGCCGAACCCGCCCGCATCGAGCAGTTCAAGCAGATCCTGCTGCCGGTCGCTGATCTCGAACAGCGCCTCGACCGTGCAACTCTCGGCCCCGCTCCTGATCCAGTCGGCAGATGCCCGGCCGCCGGTCAGCAGGCCGATGGCCCGCATCATGATCGATTTGCCGGCCCCGGTCTCGCCGGTCATCACCACCAGCGACTCGCCGCTTGTCTCGGCAAAGCTCAGGTGCAGCGTTTCGATCAGGGCCAGATTCTCTACCTTGAGTTCGCAAAGCATTCCTTTACCACGTGTCTTCAACCAACTATCAGCTCCATTGTTGACGGAGCGGCAAAAGGAGGGTATCGTAACAGGCGTATACCAACCACGCTTCGACTTAGCAACCAGTTTCCGGAAAACCGCGCTGCCCGGCCGGGATCATCCTGCCATGAAATCATGAAAAAATCTACCGATACCGTCGATCTGAGCGCCAGCCTCGAAGACTATATCGAAGCGATCTACCACATCGTTGAAGAAAAACTGGTGGCCCGAAGCAAGGATATCGCTTCCCGGCTCGACGTCAGCCGCGCCTCGGTGACGGAAGCCCTGCGGGCACTGGCCAAGAAGAACCTGATCAACTATTCGCCGTACGAAGCGATCACCATGACCGAAGAGGGGCGGCGGGTCGCGGAAGATGTCATTTACCGGCACGACTCGCTGAAACGCTTTTTCACCGAGGTGCTGGCCATCAAACCAGAGTTGGCCGAAGAAGCGGCCTGCAAGGTCGAACACGCAGCGCCGCCGGTGGTGATCGCCCGGATGATCGATTTCATCACGTTTCTGCAGGTCTGTCCGCGCGGCGGCGACGATCTGCTCAACGGCTTTGCCGACTACTGCCGGCACGGGTCAACCAGGGTTGACTGCAAAAAATGCATCTCTTCCTGTCTCGACGGCTCAGACGACTCATCCTGACCATCATCGTCTGTCACCGAGCACCGCGGCCAGTTCATCAGCCTCCGGAAACCTGCCGAGTTTCTTTTTGGAAAAAACCAGCCGTCCGTCCACGGTAACTTCAAACACCCCGCCGGACGAGGCGACCAGTTCGATGTCGGCGCCGAATCGGCGGCGCAACTCGTCTCCCAGACTGGAAGCACGCGG
>CAYSSK010000139.1:0-6837 GCA_964433645.1 uncultured Desulfofustis sp. | reverse complement strand
TCCCTCCGGCAGAACCGACCAGCCCTCCCTCCGGCAGAACCGACCAGCCTTCCCCCGGCAGTGCGACCAGTACTCCCTTGGCCGAATCAGCCGGCCCTGTTACAGCAGAACCGGCCAGCTGGGTCAGCCGTGGCTATGCTGTCCATCGTCCGTTGTGGCCCCTGTCGGCGGCTAGACCACCCGGTGCAAACGGCCGCCGGTCAGAGTGGCAAGATCGGCCGGACTGAGCTCGATATCGAGGCCGCGCCGGCCGCCGCTGATCAGGATGGTCGAATGGTCGGCAGCCGATGCGTCGATGATCGTCGTCAACCGTTTTTTCTGGCCGAGCGGACTGACGCCCCCGAGAATATAGCCGGTGGTTTTCTCCACCACCGCTTTGTCGGCCATCGCCGCTTTCTTGCTGCCGCAGGCCGCGGCCGCCTTCTTCAGGTTGAGCTGCGTTGAGACAGGCAGCACGGCCACGGCCAGCTGGCCGTCGTCGAGTTGGATGACCAGCGTCTTGAACACTCGATCCGGGTCGATGTCCAGTTTTTCAGCTGCCTCCAGCCCGTAGGAAGGGTGTTTCGGGTCGTGATTGTAGGAGTGGAGGGTAAAGGCGATTTTTTTTCTTTTCAGTTCATTGACTGCCGGGGTCATTGCTCAGCCTCCTGAAATCACTCTCGTCCAGAGCAGTCTGACGATCGTCAGGAAGACGATGGCCAGGTAGATCGGTCGGATAATGCGGACTCCGTTGGTGATGGCCAGCGAAGAGCCGATCCGGCCGCCGATGAGTTGGCCCGCGGCCATGGTCAGACCGATCGAGTAGACGATGTTGCCGCCGATGACAAACAGCGCCAGCGAAGCGATGTTGCTGGTGAAGTTCATGACCTTGGTGACGCCGGTCGCCTTGACCATGTTGAAGCCAAGCAGGGTCATCAACGCAAAGGCCCAGAGCGACCCGGTACCGGGACCGAAAAAACCGTCGTAGAAGCCGAGACCGAGACCGAACAGGATATAAAACGGGGTCTGCCTTATCCGCGCTTTTCTGTCGGCAGCGCCAAGGTGTCTCGACAGCAGGGTGTAGAGAAAGACGAGAAACAACAGGACCGGGATGAGCGGTTCAATGAGCGCCGGATCGAGAATTTGAACGAGCAGGGCGCCGCCGGCGGCCCCGATCAGCGTGCAGGCGATGCCCGTTGTGCACTCTCTGGGATCCACCAGCCGCTTCCGGACGAAATTAAAGGAGGCGGAAAAGGCGCCGAAAGTCCCCTGCAATTTGTTGGTGCCGAGGGCGACCTGAGGCGGCAGCCCGATGAAGAGCAGGACCGGCAGCGCGATCAGACCGCCACCGCCGGCGATCGAGTCGACCAGTCCGGAGAGAAGGCCGACGAAAAAGAGCAGGATGAAGATATCGCTGGAGAGGGTGACGGTAACGTCCATGCCTGAGAGACCCTGTGTGCCTCCCGGCACATCCGGCACCGAAGATGGTGCAGCGGAGCCGACCACCGGAAACTGCTCTCCGGCTCCGGGTATCCTGCATACCCGATCTGCGCAGGTGCGGCAACGAAAAAAGACTCCCCGGCTACAGAGATCAGGATCCCTGGTCGGGGAGTCAAAAAAGGCGGCCGGTGCGCGGAGATTCGGCCGGCGGGGTCAGTCTTCGATGTTGAAGCGGGCGATTTCCTTCTCACCGGGCAGGTATTCACCGATCGGAACCAGTTTTTTGCTGGTTTTGGCGCAGTCGATGATCACTTTCCAGAGGGCGTCGAGTTCCTTGACTTCCTGAGGGCTTTCAGGTTTGAGTTCCACCAGGGTCTTGTCGAGTGTGATTCTCATGGGTCCACCTTCGTGTTGGAATTTTCCGATTACCGGTCCGTGTTGTCAAACGGCTTCATTAATCAATAACGCATTATCGCAGAAATTCCAGTATCATTTTGTCCGCCGGAAAGCGAAGCGGTGTCGGACTGTAATCAGATTCTCCACACCCGTGACATCCACACCCGTGACAGAGCCACCCGTGCTCGCGGCATCAAGCAAAAAAGGCGTGACAAGATCTGGTTGCGCATTACACTTCTCAAGTATATAACCCCCATGACCGGGTGTCACAACGAAGCATGAAAATCGTCACCGCGGTCGGATGGGCTGGTTGGTTTTCTCTCCGGCTGCTGCGCTGCGGCCTGATCGGCTGAATCTCGACCAACGGCGGGACGGGTTTCAACCTGTCCTCCGCTCACTAGCAAAGGATGTCCGGCCCGCCGGGCCTTCGCGATGCAGTTTCCGAGAGCATCAACCAGCCCGGGGAACTGATTTTCATATAAAAAAACCGACACCAGTAATTCTTTAACAGGAAGAAATCTATGACCACTGTCTTTTCCGCCAATTCGTTGCCGGTCCTGGTTGGGAGCATGCCCCATGCCGATCATCGCCGGGCCGTCGATCTTATTTTCGCCGCAACGCCGCAGATTCCAATTTGGCCGCAATTGCCGAAATACCGCATCGAAGGGATGCTCCGTCAATTTCTGCCCGGGATGCCCGGGGTCACCGAACTGGACGGAAAAATTTTTGTCGATGGTCAGGGTGCCGATTTCGATGAGCAGTTCCTGGCCTTTTTCGAGGAGTACCTGCTCGTCGAGGAAGGCGGTGCCGCGTTGGAACAGTCGCGTTTTGCGATGTCGCCCGAGGAAGCCGGCGGTTTTTTTCTTTTCCTCGAGGAGGCGGAGCGACGCAGGCAGCAGCTGACCGCGCTCAAGGGCCAGATTACCGGGCCGATAACGTTTTGCACCGGACTTGTCGACCAGGATGGCCGGGCGGTTTTTTACAATGATCAGCTGCGGGACGCGGCCCTCAAGCTGCTTGCCATGAAGGCGCGGTGGCAGACGAGGTTGATGGCCCAGGTCAAGGAGCGGCCGTTGATCTTTTTCGATGAACCGGGACTGGCCGGTTTTGGCTCGTCGGCCTTTATCACCATTACCCCGGCCGATATCGCAGGTTGTTTCAGTGAGGTTTTTGCCGGCGTACATCAGGAAGGAGGCCTGGCCGGCGTACATGTCTGCGCCAATACCGAGTGGTCGGTGATCTTCGATACCCCGGTCGATATCGTTAATTTCGACGCCTATTCCTACTTCGACAAACTTCTGCTCTATCCGCGCCAGCTGATCTCGTTTTTTGATCGCGGCGGCATTCTCGCCTCGGGAATCGTCCCGACCGCGGCGGAGCAGATTTCCGTCGAGACCGCCGCGTCGCTCGCCGATAAGTGGTTCGACCAGGCCCGGCAGCTTGGCCAATTGGGCATCGATGAACGGACTGTTTTGGCGCAGACGTTGATCACGCCGAGTTGCGGCACCGGAGCCATCAGTGAAGCGTTGGCCGAGACCGTCTTGCAGTTGACCGGGGAGGTCTCCGCCCTGGTCAGGAAACAACTCGGTTGAGCCGGTGCGGCCGTGGCTGTGTTGACCATCGATTTTCCCGGCAACGGAGACGGAACCGTCGAATGCACCGCGGTGATTATCGTGCCTGAGCAGGCACTGGATGAGCCGGGTTACATTACGATGCTGGCCGGACAGGGGGCGGCGGTGGACAAACACAGCCTGCAGGCCCTGGCCCAGACCGCCTGCTACCAGTTTCAGGATGAGGAACTCGAGGTAGCCGAACTGGCCGGGCCGTGTCGAATTGCCGGGCCGAGCGGGGCGCAGGAATTGGTGAGGGGGTTGGTCATCTTCCGGGATGCCTCCGGTGCCATCGGTGCGGCCGCCCACAGTGGTCTCAATCGGCGGAGACTGTTGGAGGCGGCGCATCGTTACTGTACCCGCTGGGTACGTCTGGATATATGAGCATGAAACAGGACAAGAAGACTTCGGTGCGGCAACGGGTTGTCGTTTTTCAGCAAAACGGCAGCGGTGAGCGGAAAATCGACGGTGTTCGACGCTACGGGGCAGACATCGTCGATCTGCGGGTGCTATCGATCGATGATGAACTGCCGCCGATCATCGATGACAGCGATGCCTATCTGCCGCGAGTCATTGCTGCCGATCTGGTTCTTGATTTCCTGAGGCACTACGACCTGTCGACTGATCTGGCCAGGCGTTGTGCCGAAGAGAAAATTCCCCTCGTCGCTTCCGGCAAAAAAAGCCTGGGCACCTGGGCGGTAACGCCGCCTACCTGATGCGGCTTGCCAAGGCAGGATTGTCTTGGATCATATGGTCAGCGGTTCGGCGCTCCGGAATTCAGCGTACGTGTCGTCGACGGGCGGCTCGTCAGCATCGAGGTCGTGCGTGGCGCGCCCTGCGGAGCAACGTGGGACGCGGCCCGCCAGCTGATCGGCGAGTGGGCTGAAGAGGCGGTTCGAAAGATCGGCCTCCTCGCTCAGTTTTCCTGCTCCGCCGATCCAGCCGGTTGGGATCCGATGTACGGTAAAAGTCCGGTTCATTTTGCCGGCATCGTGCACAGCAAGGCCCTGGCCAGAGCGATTGCGGCGGCCGGGGACACGGGCCGGACGCCCGATCATCAGTGTTGATATATGTTTGAAAATACTATTAAAAATTGCAAACAACGAACAGCCGGCAGCGCTTCGAAGTCGACAATGAGCCGATAGTACTTATTTGTAGCAGAAAAGGCAGGTACGTCCGGGGGGCGGCACCGGCATAGATCCATAATCAGCCAGGGAGAGCATATGAGCGATAAGGCAACCTTGACGATTGACGGTACAAGCTACGACTACGACGTCATTACCGGGACCGAAAACGAGCGCTGCATCGACATCCGGACCCTGCGTTCCGAGACTGGTTGTATCACCATGGACCCCGGTTTTGGCAATACGGGTTCCTGTTATTCCTCAATTACCTATGTTGACGGGGCCAACGGCATTCTGCGTTATCGCGGTTACCCGATCGAAGAGATCGCCGAAAAAGCGACCTTCGTCGAGACCGCCTATCTGATCCTTTACGGTGAGTTGCCCAATGCCCGGCAACTTGCCGACTTCAGGGCTTCAATCGCCGAGCATGCGCCGCTTCACACCAGTCTGGAGCATCATTTTTCCGGGTTTCCCCGATCGGCGCCGCCGATGGCTATCCTGTCGGCAATGCTCAATATCATTTCCTGTTTTCATCCAGACGTCCTCGATGTTCATTCGGAGGGACCGGGTTTTGATAAGACGGTCGCCTTGCTGCTCTCGAAAGTGCGGGCCATAGCGGCGTTTTCCTATCGGATGGCGACCGGGAAACCGCTGATGCACCCCAATCCTCATCTGAGTTATTGTTCAAACTTCCTGCACATGATGTTTTCCGAGCCATATCGGGAATATATAGCCTCTCCGGTGGTGGAGAAGGCGCTGACGCTGTTTCTCGTGCTGCATGCCGATCACGAGCAGAACTGTTCCACCTCCACCGTGCGGGTGGTCGGCAGCTCCCGGGCCAACCTGTTCAGTTCCGTCTCGGCCGGGGTCTGCGCCCTCTGGGGACCGTTGCACGGTGGTGCCAACGCCGGTGTAATCAGGATGCTGGAAGACATCAAGAGCTCGGGTCGGCCGATCAGCCATTATCTCGATCTGGCCAAGGATAAGAGCAACGATTATAAATTGATGGGGTTCGGGCACCGGGTCTACAAGAATTTCGACCCTCGTTCCAAGATTTTGAAAAATCGGGTCTATGAAGTGCTCAACGAATTGCAGCAGCAGGATCCGCTGCTCGACATTGCACTCGAACTGGAAGAGAAAACCCTGAAGGACGATTATTTCATCGAACGCAACCTCTATCCCAACGTCGATTTTTACAGCGGCATTCTGCTCAGGGCCATCGGCATCCCGCTCAACATGTACACGGTGATGTTCGCCATCGGCCGGATGCCCGGTTGGATCGCCAATTGGAAAGAGTTGCACGAACATGGTCAGCGGATTTCACGACCGCGCCAGATCTATACCGGCGAGACGACGCGGGCCTTCGTACCGCTGGCCAAGCGGTGATGAGCAATCGATAAACAGCACGCGAAAACGGGAGGAATAATGGCCAGGCCGGAACATGCGATGGAGGTTTTTCGCCTGCTCAACAAGAGCAATTGTCGGGAGTGCGGCGAGAAGACCTGCCTGGCGTTTGCCGGCGCCGTTTTCCAGGGGCGGCGCTCTATTGCCGAATGCCCGTATCTGAGTCGCCAGGCCATCGAGCGTTTTGCCGGCGCCCCGTCCGATGGCGCTGCAGCACGCGCCGAAGATTCGTTCGATGAGCCGAGAAAACAGGCGGCCACCCTGGATTTTCAGCAGGCCGCCAAACGCATTGGTGGACGGGTCCAGGGGAACCGATTGACCGTCAAGATTCTCGGAAAGGATTTCAGTATTGACGATGAGGGGAATTTTCACTCCGATATCCATATGTTACCCTGGGTAATCGGCCCGTTTCTCGGCTATGTGCTCGCCTGCCGGGGCCGGGAGGTGACCGGGGAATGGGTCTCTTTCCGCGAACTGCGCGGTGGCGCCGAGCGCTATCCGCTGTTTCGCAAGCGTATCGAGGAGGCGATGCAGCAGATCGCCGATCGCTATCCCGACCTGTTCAGCGACATGGCCCACCTGTTTCGGGCACAACAGATAAACAGCCCGTTCGATTCCGACGTCAGTGTGATTCTCTCTGTGCTGCCGCTGGTGCCGATCATGATCTGCTATTGGCAGGCGGATGAGGGCATGGACTCGGATTTGCTGATCTTCTTCGATCGCTCGGCAGACGATAATATCGGCATCGACAATGCCTACACGCTGGCGGCCGGCCTGACCCAGATGTTCGAGAAGCTGGCCCTGCGTCACGGGGTTGCCGTTACGCACGCCAATCTCAACTAACGGCGGGACAGGTTTCAACCTGTCCTCCGCAAACTTCTAAC
>CAYSSK010000138.1:0-7060 GCA_964433645.1 uncultured Desulfofustis sp. | reverse complement strand
GGAGCCAGACTGACTTTTGCCAGCCTGTGCGTGCGCACGCCTTGCCTGGTTTTGGCGCTTTTCTTAGCCTTTGCCTTTTGAAATAGGGGACAGACTGAAATAGGGGACAGACCACGTTTTCCGCAATAGAAATAGGGGACAGACCACGTTTTCCGTAGATAGGGCTACCTTGTCGTTAATTTTTTCCTCGGACGCCCCGCATTGCCGGGAGATACACGGCAACCTGTTATGTCTCTCATTTTCTCGGTGAAACGATCATTGCCCAGTGCGAAATTCCCGTTGGTGGCTCTTCTGATACAATCGATTTCTCCAGGCTCCAGTTGATGACGAAATAACTCCTTATAGGCTTCCTGCCGCTGCTCATCAGTACAACCGAAGCCATGGTAAAGCTGGTGTTGGGATATAAGGTCCGATTGCTCACCCTGTGCGTTGATTCTGTAACTTGACCAGGGATATTCTGCGGGGTATTTCACCACAAGAAAAACGTGGTCTGTCCCCTATTTCCTCACGGGCCGGGTCTCTTTCCCGAAGAAACGCTTGACAGCGCAACAAGATCCTTTTAGATTCCCGCTTCGACAACTATGGCCTGGGGGCGTCTTCCGACTGAGAATCTCACCAACGTGAGATGACCCTTTGAACCTGATCCGGTTAATACCGGCGTAGGGAACGGACCGAGAACCTGCACCTCTCTTCTCTATTTTTTCCGGTTCCGCTCCCTGCGGAAATTCTGTCCGGAGAAAATCATGACCAGGACAACGATGGAACTGGCCCGCGAGGGTCGCATCACTGATCGCATCGCCGTTGCCGCCGACGAGGCTGGTATTCCCGCCCAACAGTTATGCAAGCGGATAGCGGCGGGAACGGCAATCGTTTGTCATAACAATCGCCATGTGGATGGCCGCCCGCTGGCGATCGGCAACGGAATCCGCACCAGGGTCAATGCCAATATCGGGACCAGCAAAGACGACACGAGTATCGATCAGGAACTGGCGAAGGCTCGAGCGGCCCTGGCGGCGGGGGCCGACGCTCTCATGGATTTGTCCACCGGCGGTCCGATCGATGCGATCCGGCAGGCCATTATTGCCGAAACCGATCTGTGCATCGGCAGCGTGCCGCTGTACCAGGCCGCCTGTGATGGTGTGGTAAAGCGGGGCAAGGCCATCGTCGACATGAGCGTTGATGAGATCTTTGCCGGTATCGAACGTCATCTCGAGGACGGGGTTGACTTCATCACCGTTCACTGCGGTGTGACCAGAAGCACGTTGCAGCACATGGACCGCGAGGGGCGGATCATGGATGTCGTTTCACGGGGCGGCTCGTTTACCTGCGCATGGATGGAGCATAATCGGGCAGAGAACCCCTTGTACGAACACTTCGACCGTTTGCTTGAACTGGTGCGACCGTACGATGCCACGCTATCGCTCGGCGATGGGTTTCGCCCGGGATGTATCGAGGATGCCACCGATCGAGCCCAGATCCACGAACTGCTGATCCTGGGAGAACTCACCCAGCGGGCCTGGCAGGCCGGCGTCCAGGTCATGATAGAAGGACCCGGTCATATGCCGATCGACCAGATCGAAGCCAATATCAGGTTGCAGAAGCGCCTTTGCCATGGCGCGCCCTTCTATGTGCTGGGACCATTGGTGACGGATATTGCGCCCGGTTACGATCATATCTCCAGTGCCATCGGCGGGGCGATTGCGGCCAGCGCCGGGGCGGACTTCCTCTGTTACGTAACGCCCAGCGAACACCTGTGCTTACCGACGGTACAAGACGTCCACGATGGCGTAATGGCAGCCAGACTGGCTGCTCATGCGGCGGACATCGTGAAAAAAATTCCAGGCGCCCGGGAATGGGACGCAGAAATGTCCAAGGCCCGCCGGTCTCTTGATTGGGAAAAGCAATTTTCTCTGTCGGTGGATCCGGCGCTCGCACGCAAGAGACGTTGTGAAACGCTTGCTGCGGATGAGCATGGGGCCTGCACGATGTGCGGTGAATATTGCGCTTACAAGGTGATGGATGCAAGAAAACGTTCCATAGAAAACGTGTAACCACCCTCCGGCACTACTAAAGCGCCACAACTGCCGCAACACTGGTATGGATCGGAGCGTCGTCGACGTCGTCTCGAATCAGCTGCTGCATGCCGGCGACAACCCGCTGGAGAACATGATCCGCGAATTGGTGGCCGTAGGTATCATTGACTTCCTTGAAATGATCGAGATCACTGTTGTTGGGTCAACACGGTGCCGGCCTTGGCGATCACCAGCCGTTGGCGCCCATCTGTCACCAGGCGGCACTACGGGGTCATCCAGCCGGTTTGCAGCCTGCACTAGAGGAAGGAAGCCAGTAGTGAGATTCCTAACCACCACCGGACGGTCCGCCATCCTCGGCATTTTGCAAGCGCTCTCGAACCGCCGTGAAAAAATCATCCGCGGGCATTGGTCTGTTTATATAAATCCCCTGAACCTGATCGCAGAAATGAGATCGGAGAAAAGCAACCTGCTCCTCCGACTCGACACCTTCTACGACCACCGTCAGCCCCAGCCTCTTACCCAGAGCAATAAGAGCTTCCGTGAGCCCCGTGGCTTCGTCGCCGCGGTCCATATTACGAATGAACGAGCCGTTGATCTTCAAGATGTCCAGCGGAAGCCCCTGCCATTTTGCCAGCGAGGAGTAACCGGTGCCGAAATTGTCGATCGTGAGCCGCACCCCGACCCGTTTCAACTCCTGAAAAATCATGCTCGTCCGATTCATGTCGCGCCTGATCATCGTCTCGGAGATTTCCAATTCGAGCAAACCGGGCGCCATACCGGTCTCCTGGAGCGCTCTCGTGATATCAGGCAAAAGGCCTTTGTCGAAGAACTGGCGTTCGGAAAGATTTACGGCCATGGGCACCTTCGGAAACCCTTCACTCTGCCATTTGACGTTCTGCCGACATGCGGTATTGATAACCCAGCGCCCGATCGGAATAATGAGCCCGTTTTCTTCAGCCGGCGGGATGAACTGCCTGGGCATAATCAATCCAAGATCGGGATGCTGCCAACGCAGCAGAGCCTCAATGCCGGCTATACGGCCGGTGTTGAGATCCTTCTTCGACTGGTAAAAAAGGAGAAGCTCCTGGTTTTTCAGGGCATTACGAAGATCTGATGCCGGTGCGAACCGCTCCAGCGAATCGGTATTCACGTCCTTGCCATAAAAATGAAACGTATTCTTCCCTTTCTCTTTTGCATGATACATTGCAGCATCGGCATTCTTCATCAAGGTTTGCTCGTCCTCTCCAGCCACGGGGTACAGAGCGACCCCAATACTCACCGTCACCCGAAAATCATGCCCGGTGAGCGTGAAAGGGCTGCTGATCGCAGCCAGGATCTTGTCGGCAACCGAGATAACCTGTGCTCCGTCATTGACCTCCAGCAGCAAGATCACGAACTCATCGCCACCCAGCCGGGCGACAACATCGCTTTCCCGGACCGACTTCTTTAGCCGCCTCGCTACCTCCTGCAGCAACTCGTCACCTGCATCATGCCCGAGAGAATCGTTGACGGCCTTGAAATGGTCAAGATCGAGAAACAGCAGGGCCAGTTGCTTCTCGTAGCGGCGCGCATGCTGCATTCCCTGGGAAAGAAGTTGACTGAACAGGGCACGATTCGGCAGAGCGGTAAGATTGTCGTGATAGGCAAGATATTCAACACGCTGGGAGTGGGCTGTCCGCTCCTCCATGACGCGCGTACGCGCTTTTTGGAGCTGCCAGCTCAGGCGAGCAAGCAGAGCCACGACGGCGATCAGCAACAAGCTGGCCAAGCCGGCTCTCCACATATACGTGCGTTCGAGCCGGGCGGCTGAGGCAAGTTGCTCCGCTTCGGCAAGGCCGACGACGATGGCCAGCGGAAATTCGTACAGTTTCCGGACGACCGTGTAGCGTCGCAGACCATCCCAGCTGTTGACGGTCACCGAGGCTTGGACATCGCCGCGGGTAGTACGTGGAACCAATTCGTTGTAATTGACCCTTGCTCCCGCCGATATACGGTCACCGGTACGCCGCACCCGAAAGACGCCGTCCGTGCCGACCAGCCCAAGCACGCCCTGTTTACCGAACGTCTCCGGCTCGTAGCCGCTGACGAAATAGCCGGCGTGCACCGACACCGTCACAATCCCGGAGAATTGTCGCTCAGAGATCTCCAGGCGCCGGCTGAACGTTAACCACCACTCCCCTGAGCCCTGATCGGGCCGGGGCTTACCGATTATCAAACCGTCCGCCTCTTGCGCCTGCTGAAAGTATTCCCGGGCCGCTACGTTTTCCGGAGCGGATTGATGGGTACCGGCGACGACAGTGCCGTTGACATCGGTGACAGTGATCACGAAAAGGAGTGCCGGTGGCAGCAAATCTCCGGCCCGCAGATCTTCCAGGAGTTTCTGGGCAGGGCCGTCGCCCAGACTGTAGCGAACCAGCTTCAACGTAGTGTCGATCTCCCGTAATGCCCGCACTACCTGTGCTTCATAAGTGCCCGCCAACTCCGCGGTCAATGCCGCTGCGGTGCGATCGATCAAGATGCGTTCCCTGGCGGCATAATTAAGGGCAATACTCCAGATCACCGTTAACAGTACTACGGTGACACTGCCCAGGAGAACAGTCGGGGCAAACACCCGTTGCAGCCAACTTCGCTCGGCTGAACCGGCCGGCGACAGATGTTGTCTCGTTCGCTCTTCTACATCATTCAATCGACACCACCCGCAAACGCTCGTCCACGAGACTGGGGTCGAGATAACCGATGGCATGCGGAGCTTTTGCCACCAGATCCGCCATGGCGCTGCCGTTGGGAACGGTCTGCGGCGGCTGACCGCGGCCGGTGAAAATAAGCCTCGACCAGTGTGCTTTGATCTGCGCCGGTGATTGCCGCAGATACCTGCTGTAAAACTCTTTGTGCGCGGAGGTGCTTTCTCTCTGGTCGATGGGCACGACGGGGTCGCCGTTGGCAAGACGATTCATCCTGCCCAGGTAAATATCGGTGAGTTCTGTTCTGGAAAGGGTCCTGATAGGTTGTTGCGCCGAGACGACGACCACCACCTCGGCGCAGGCAGTACCGGCCAGGAAGCTCACCAGAACCCCCCAGACGATCACTGACATTTTCACTGTTCCCACTGACAAGCCTATCACCTCAGAACACGAAATCAACTGCGATGCTGAACAGGTTGACCGTCCCTCCGGGCTCAAACCCCGGTTGCGTGTTGATCAGGACACCCGGCGAGCCGGTATCCAGATCAAGATACTCGTATTGGACTTTCAGCGCCGCGTTGCGGGTGAAATCCCAACGAACACCTGCCGACAGGCTTTTCTGCTGGGCGGCAGCTCCCAACAGCTGGCTCAAAACGGTATTGAGGCCACCGGCTTGAGCGGCGAGCGGCGGCGGCAGGTTCGCCGTCGAAAGGCCTGGATCGGAGGTGCTACTGAGGGTCCGAACGCGCGCCAGGGTGACGTACGGCGTGAATGCGCCGAACCGATATCCGCCGGAAACGTACCAGCCCTGGGCATCGCCCATAAAAGTGCGGCTGTTGGACCGAAGCCACTCCCCCATTACAAACCAACCGCCAGGGTCGTAGCGTACCCCAACCCCTACCGCATCGAAATCCTTATTGTCGATATCGTAGCGGTCGACGATGGCATGTCCCTCCGGCCCGAACCGCCGGAATGCATCGAACAGCGGATTGACCCCATCGACCGTCAGCCGGAAGCGAGTGTAGCTGGCAAACAAGGTTGCGCCACGCCATTCCAGCGTATCGGTGACCGTCACGCCATCGCGGGCTTTCACCTCACTGAGCACATACTCGTCGGCAAAGTTAATATCCTTGCCGCCGCAGGCAGCCCGCAAAGTGTTGGTAAAATCACCGAAACGAACGCGGTAGCTCAGGTCGATACCGTCAAAGTTGGTGACGGGTATCAGGCGATACACTTCTTCGGGAGGGCGGACCCACGGATTTGCGTAGCCCACCTTGCGGTACTCGGAAACAATGGAAACGGGCAGAACCATGCGCCCGACGCGGACATTCAGGTCCGGTGTGATATCAAACGCGAGATTGGCCCATTCAATGGTTGGTGTATAGGTCTCGTCGTAGCGCTGTTCGGCAACGACCTGGACGATGCCGGTGAGCCGGGGCAGGAGATCGGCGGTCAATTGCAGACCGAGCCGGCTGTCGACCTCGGGGCTCCAGCTGCGGGTATAACCGGCCCCGTCGGGAACAAAAGCGTTGGAGGCAAAATCGGCCTGGTCTTCATCGGAATAGATCAGGCCCACAGTGCCGAAGCCGTTGACCGACAGATTCGGCGTTTTTGTCTCCTGGGCCATTGCGACGCTTGCCGGCAGAAGCATCGTGACCGCGACGATCATTCCCAGTTTTCCCATGAGCAACCTTCCGCACCCAGTCAATCGGTAATCCTTCATATCGTTGCAGTTCAAGCTATCAAACACCGTCCATCAGGGTCGGCTCCCGAACAGAGCCGTCTTTGTAAATCAGTATCGGGGCCGGCAGATGATCTCTTTTCGCATCGATGTCCAGCCACCCGCCGGTATTGAGAACTCGGAGTGGATTTTTATCGTTCCCGGCATGACGCATGAATGATTGCTGCATACGACCTCCGGAAGACCACATCTGACAGGTGCGCGGAGATCGAGAACCAACCATTTCTTAAATACCATATGGTAACTGCTTTTTTCTGTAAGGTCCAATAAAAATTATCGGCGGGCGACCGCGGAGATCTTTTTTAACTACTTTTTATTCTGTATTTTTTTTGAATTTCCCCGAGCCGTCAACAGGCAATCAGGTGAAAAAAAATACACGAGCCGGTGCAGTTGTTCCATGAGCGCTGAGAGTTCGATCGACTGATCGAAGCAGTAATGCAGATCGGTAAGAAAAATAGGTGACAGACCACGTTTTTCTTGAGATCTTTTCCCGTTCAACGGAAAACGTGGTCTGTCACCTATTTCACCCTATTTCAATTTCATTTTTCAAAACGCCGTGCCGGAGACCTTTTCGCGCTCTTCGGCAAAATCGAAGCCGCTCCAGA
>CAYSSK010000137.1:0-7129 GCA_964433645.1 uncultured Desulfofustis sp. | reverse complement strand
GCGCCTGCATCTGCCCAAATCCGAGACGGCTCGTCCGCGGCAGATAGAAATAACCACGAACTAACCCCCATGACCAGAGGTCACAACGAACAATGAAAATCGTCATCTCGGTCGGCAGGGCTGGGAGGTCCTGCCTCCAGCTGCTGCGCTGCGGCCTGGTCGGCTCAATCTCCACCAACGGCGGGACAGGTTTTAACCTGTCCCCCGCTGGCTATCAGCTGACGTCCTGTCAGCCACCCTTCGGGCCTGATTCTCCGGCCCGCCGGGCCTTTGCGATGCAGCCTCCGGCAGAACCGCCCAGCCCGGGGAAGTGATTTTCATATAAACCCGCGGCTCTGGGATTGGAGCACGACCGGTGTCACCGGCTCCGCTCCACCCGTCGGCTGTTCCGATTGCTGACCCGGTTCCCGGCGACCTTTCCCTCCTTTCCCTCCTTTTCCTCCTTTTCCTCTCCTCTCCTCTCCTCTCCTCTCCTTTCCTTTCCTTTTCTTGTTTTCAGACTCCCGGCATCTCCGAACCCGCTTGCTATTTGGTGGTGAAGGATCTATTGTTGCCACCACAATGTAGTAATTATTGAGTGAGGAGGAGCCGTATTGGTGTATTTCACTGAACAACGACGCAGGCATGGCGGGAGGCCTGCCGTAATGCTGACCGCGGTCCTGCTCTTTGCCGTGCTTGGGCTGTTGCGCGGCACCGCGACGGGAGCGGTGCTTGAGCTTGCCGAGGCGGAAGAGCTTGGTGTGGCGCGTGATCTGCCGCACCGGGCCGCCCTGGCCCAGGCCGCCCGGTATCGGGAGCAGGCCACCAGTGACGCGCAGCTTGCCGATCCGCGGGTGATCGTCGGCTATGAAGACGGCTACACGATGAAGGAATACACGGTCGGCCTTCGTCAGGACATCCCGCGTCTGAACAATCTCGAGGTGCGCCGCTCGATCGGGCGGTATCTGGCGACGGCCGAAGAGCACCGCTCGCAGCTGGCTGCCGGAGCGGTGCTGCGCGAGGTACGGCTGGCCTGGTTCGATCTCTGGTACCGCACGCGAGCCGTGCAAATCACCCGGCACCACGCTGCCGTTCTCGCCGAGTTGGCAGCGGCTGCCGCGGAGCGCTACGCTGCAGGTTCTCTGTCCCAGCAGCAGCTGATCGTACTCGAACTGGAGCAGCGGATGCAGCAGGATCGGCTGCTTGCGGCCCGGGAGGGGGAGGAAACGGCCCGTGCCGAGCTGGCCCGTCTGATCGGTGATGGGCCGGCGTCCCGGCCGCTGCCCGAAGAACTGGCGGTACTGCCGCCGCTACCCCGGCGTGAGGAGCTGCTGTCATCATTGCCGTACCATCCCGCCGTGCAGATCGTCCACGCCCGCCTGCAGGCCACCGAGGAGCAGGCCGAGCTGGCCGGGCAATACTATTCCGGTTTCATGGTCGATCTGCTTTACCGACGCAACGACCAGGATGAAGATCGTCTCGGCGTCATGCTTACCGTGCCGTTGCCCGTTGCCCCCGCACAGCGGCAGGACCGCCGCGAGGCAGCCGGCCGTCTGCAGGCCGAGGCGGTCATATTGGAGCGCGACAATATCCTGCGCACCCTGACCGGCGAAGTGGACGGGGCGTTCAAACGCCTGGACCGTCTGAGCCAACGGCTCCAGCTCTACCGCCGGTCCATCATGCCGCAGAGCCGTCTGGCCGCCGAGGCGACCGCGACCGGTTATCGGCACAGCACCGAAGATTTCCTCAACGTGATGCGCGCTATCGTTTTGGAGCTGGAAAACGAACTGAACCAGGCGCGGATAGAAGCTGACCTGGCCGCAACCCATGCCGCGCTGCTCTATTATCAGGAGTCTGTTTTATGAAACTGCTCTTGTGGCTGGTCCTTGCCTTCGCCGCCGGTGCGGCCGGCAGCTGGCTGTTGCTGCAGTCGCCGGCGGGCGGCGGGCCGGTCGATCAGCCGGCGGTTGCCGCAACCGGTCAGGACGAGCGGCGCATTCTCTATTACCGGCATCCGCACAGCCCGCGGATCACCTCCGACAAACCGATGAAAGACGAGATGGGGATGGACTACATCCCCATTTATGCCGACGATGATGAGAGCGACGGCAGCGGCCTGCGCATCGCTCCGGAAGTGGTGCAGAATCTCGGGGTGCGCACCGCCCCGGCGAGAATCGCCACGGTGACCCCGGTAATAGAGGCCTTTGCGGTCGCTGCCTACGACGAGCAACTGCTCGCCCATGTCCATGTCCGTGCCGAAGGATGGGTCGAACGATTGGTGGTGCGGTCGCTCGGCGAACGCGTCCGCCAAGGTGATCTGCTCTTTGAGTGGTATTCACCGCAGCTGGTCAACGCCCAGGAGGAATACCTGCGAGCCGTGGGCATCGGCCGACCCGAGGTTCGCCAGGCGGCCCTGGACCGTCTCTCGGCCCTGGGTCTCGCCGCCGCCACCATCGAGGCGCTGTCGGCCCGCGGTCGGCCGTTGCCGACGGTTCCGGTCTACGCTCCGGCCGACGGCGTCGTCACGCAGCTCGGGGTGCGCGACGGCATGTACATCACTCCGGCCGTCGACCTGCTGACCCTTGCCGATCTCTCCAGTGTCTGGGTCTATGTCGATCTCTTCGAGCACCAGGCGCCCATGGTGGCCATCGGTCAGCCGGCCACCCTGACCCTGGCCGGCTACCCGAACGAGCCGCTGCAGGGCAGTGTCGAATTTCTCGAACCGCAGCTCGACCCGCAGACTCGCACCGTCCGGGCGCGGTTGCGTTTCGACAACCCGGACGAACGGATCAAGCCCAATATGTACGGCCGGGCCAACATCATGCTGCCGCCGCGGCACGACGTGTTGCTCATTCCCCGCGAGGCGCTGATTCGCAGCGGCGATCAGCAACGGGTGGTGCTGGCCGGCGAGGGGGGGCGTTTTGCAGTTGCGCTGGTGGAGAGCGGACCGGAATTTGGCGACGAGGTGGAAATTGTCTCCGGCCTCAGTGGCACCGATACGGTGGTCGTCTCGGCGCAGTTCCTGCTCGATTCGGAAAGCAGTCTGCGGGCCGGCTTTTCCCGGATGGAGCCGCCTGCCGAGGAAGAGCGCGAAGGGGGCGAAGAGCAGGGCGGGGCAGACGTCATGGCCGTCTGGAGCAGCGGCACCTACCATGGACCGGGTGCCAAGGAGAACACCATTTCCCTGTCCCACGAACCGATCGCCGAGTTCGGCTGGCCGGCGATGAAGATGGATCTGGTGCTGGCTCCGGACGTCAGTGTCGGCGAGCTGGCGCCGGAGACCGCCATCCAATTTCAGCTCGAGCGACTCGATGACGTCACCTACCGGATTCTTAGCGTAAAACCGCATCCCGGTGGAGAGCGGCAATGATTGGTGCGGTGATCCGCTGGTCGATTGCCAACCGGGTGCTGGTGGTGATCGGGGCCGTCCTGCTCACCGTCTGGGGCATCTATGCGCTGCAGCGCACGCCGCTGGATGCCATTCCCGATCTTTCCGACGTCCAGGTGATCATCAAGACCAGCTATCCCGGCCAGGCGCCGCAGGTGGTCGAACAGCAGGTGACCTATCCGTTGTCCAGCGCGCTGCTGGCCGTGCCCAAGGCGGTGGCGGTGCGCGGCTATTCGATGTTCGGTGATTCCTTTATCTACGTTATTTTCGAAGAGGATACCGATCTCTACTGGGCCCGGTCGCGGGTCCTCGAATATCTCAGTCAGGTGTCGGCCGACCTGCCGGCGGGGGCGGCGCCATCGCTCGGCCCGGATGCGACCGGGGTCGGCTGGGTCTATCAATACGCCTTGGTTGATCGCAGCGGCCGCCATGATCTCGGCCAGCTGCGTGCCCTGCAGGACTGGTTTTTAAAATTCGAACTGCAGGCGGTGGCCGGTGTTTCCGAAGTGGCCACGGTGGGCGGCATGGTGCGGCAATACCAGATTGTCGTCTCCCCGGAAAAGATGCGGGCCTACGATATCAGCGCCGGCCGGATCGCCCGGGCGGTCGGCGGGGCCAACCAGGAGTCGGGTGGTTCTTCGATCGAGATGGCCGAAGCGGAGTACATGATTCGGGCCAAAGGCTACCTGCAGAGCGTCGACGAACTGCGGCAGGTGGTGCTGAAACTGGGGGCGGGCGGTGTTCCGGTGCTGCTCGGCGACGTGGCCGAGATCGGCCGCGGGCCGCAGATGCGGCGCGGTATCGCCGAACTCGACGGGGAAGGGGAGGTGACCGGCGGCATCGTCGTGATGCGTTCCGGCGAAAACGCACTGGCGGTGATCCAGCGGGTCAAGGCCAAGCTCGATGAATTGCGGCCCGGCCTGCCCGACGGCGTGGAGTTGGTGGAAACCTACGACCGGTCCGGCGTCATCGAACGGTCCGTAGCCAACCTGCGGGACACGGTGATCAAGGAGTTGCTCGTGGTGGTGCTCGTCTGCGCCCTGTTCCTGCTCCACCTGCGCTCTTCGCTGGTGATCGCCATCTGCCTGCCGCTCGGGGTGCTGATCTCCTTTATCATCATGGAGCGGCAGGGGATAAACGCCAATATCATGTCGCTCGGCGGCATCGCGCTGGCCATCGGCGCCATGGTCGATGCGTCGATTGTCATGGTGGAAAACGTGCACAAGCACCTGGAGCGGCGGCAGATGAGCCCGGCCAACCGCTGGCAGATTATCTCCGAGGCTTCGGTGGAAGTGGGCCCGCCGCTGTTTTTTGCGCTGTTGATCATCACCGTCAGCTTCCTGCCGGTCTTTACGCTGGAGGCCCAGGAGGGGCGGCTCTTCGCGCCGCTGGCCTTTACCAAGACCTACGCGATGGCCGCCGCTGCCGGGCTGGCGGTGACCCTGGTGCCGGTATTGATGGGCTATTTCATCCGGGGCAAGATCATTGCCGAACAGAAAAACCCGCTCAATCGCGGTCTCATCGCGATCTATCGGCCGCTGGTCAATGTCGCGCTGCGCTTTCCGAAAACCATTATCGTGCTGGCGGTTATCGCCGCGGCGAGCATCTGGTATCCGCTGGGCCGGATCGGCTCCGAGTTCATGCCGGAACTCGACGAGGGCGACCTGCTCTACATGCCGACCACGCTGCCGGGCATCGCTCCGGGCAAAGTCGCCGAACTGTTGATGCAGACCGATCGTCTGATCCTCTCGGTGCCCGAGGTCAAACGGGTCTTCGGCAAGGCCGGCCGGGCCGAGACGGCAACCGATCCGGCGCCGCTGACCATGCTGGAGACCACCATTCAACTCCACCCGCGTGACAAGTGGCGGCCCGGTATGACCACCGCCGGCATCATCGAGGAACTCGATCGTATCGTCACGTTGCCCGGGGTGACCAATGCCTGGGTGATGCCGATCAAGACCCGCATCGACATGCTGGCCACCGGCATCCGCACCCCGGTCGGCATCAAGGTGGCCGGCCCGGACCTGGCGGTGATCGAGCAGATCGGCGAGGCGGTCGAGCAGGCCGTGCGGAACCTTCCCGGGACCCTGTCGGCCTATTCCGAGCGGGTGACCGGCGGACGCTACCTCGATATCGATATTGATCGCCGTACCGCCGCCCGCTATGGACTTAATATCGCCGACGTGCACGAGGTGGTGCGCACCGCCATCGGCGGCATGAATATCGGCCAGAGTGTCGAGGGGCTGGAGCGTTACCCGATCAACCTGCGCTATCCCGCCGACTGGCGTGATTCACCGGATAAACTGCGGCTCCTGCCGCTGGCTACGCCGAGCGGGGTCTGGGTCAGCCTCGGCCAGGTGGCAAAGGTGTCGGTCGTCGACGGTCCGCCGATGATCCGCAGCGAGAATGCCCGGCTCAGCGGCTGGACCTATGTCGATATCCAGGGACGCGACCTGGGCGGTTACGTCCGTGAGGCGCGGGATGCAGTGCAGCGGTATGTGGAGCTGCCGCCGGGCTATTCGATCAGCTGGTCGGGGCAATACGAGTACCTGGAGCGGGCGAGCCGGCGGCTGCAGCTGGTCATCCCGCTGACCCTGGCCATCATCATCGTCTTGCTCTATCTCAGTTTCCGCCGGCTCGGCGAAACCCTGCTGATCCTGCTGACGCTGCCGCTGTCGCTGGTCGGCGGTTTCTGGTACCTGCACTGGCTCGGCTACAACCTGTCGGTGGCCGCCGGGGTCGGGTTTATCGCGCTGGCCGGCGTGGCTGCCGAAACCGGCATCGTCATGCTCGTCTATCTCGACCAGGCCGTGCAGAAGCGACTGGATGCCGCCCATCTGAGAGCCCGCCCGATAACCATCGCCGAATTGCGCGAGGCGCTGATCGAAGGCGCGCTGTTGCGCGTTCGGCCGAAGATCATGACCGTCGGGACCGTTATCGTCGGTCTGCTGCCGATCATGTTCAGCGAGGGCACCGGCGCCGAAGTGATGCGCCGGATCGCCGCCCCGATGCTGGGCGGTATGGTCAGTGCCACGGTGCTGACCCTCGTCATCCTTCCGGCGATTTATTTCGTCTGGAAAAAACAAACCATCAAGGAGAAACGACTATGAAACGTTTTAACACGATAGCCGTCACGGCGATCGCCGGAGCGGCGTTACTGTTCTTGGTCGCCGGTACCGCTGCAGCGGCGAGCCACAGCCATGGCGCCCACGACAGCCACGGCGCCCACGACAGCCATGGCGCCCACGACAGCCACGGCGCCGCCGGCGGTCATCAGCAGATGATGAAGCAGGTGGACACCGCGGCCCGGGTGCTGGCCGTAGCCCCCGACGGGAAATCCGTGGAAATCGATCACCTGCCGATCCCCGAGCTGGGCTGGCCGGCCATGCAGATGAGCCTGGAGCTGGAATCCCCGGATCTGGCCGATGGCATCGCCCCCGGCGACCAAGTCACCGTCACCATCAAGCAGCTCTCGGCCACCCGCTACGTCATCGCCGACATCATCAAGGAGTAAAAACCGGATCCCGCTTTGCCAAAATACCGAGATAGTACTCAATAACGCCGATCAGCCCGGCAAAAGCGGGATCCTGTGCCGCGTCGATGGCCGCGTTAAACCTTTCTCGACGATGCCGTAATCGATATCCAGGTAGTCAAGAATTGCCCGGGGGCTATCGTCAATCAGGCGGCGTGGCCAGTCGGTCTATCTGCCTATCATCCGGCAGAGCGTGGCCGTTCCGGAATCCAGGATCGCCTTGATCACCC
>CAYSSK010000136.1:0-7526 GCA_964433645.1 uncultured Desulfofustis sp. | reverse complement strand
GCCGAGCGCTGCCGACTTTTCGCTTGACCTCGAGAAAGACGGACGGATAGGCTGCTCCGGTAGCGACGGATGCATACCAGCGCAAACGGACTTTTGCCTTAAAATAGTCGCTGTTGAGCTTTTCGTCGAGCAAATCCAAACGCCTGCTGTCGAAATAGATGCTTGCTACGAGACCCTCTGCGTAGTCTCCGTCGGGTATGCATCGTTGCACCAGAAAGCGGCGCAGGATGCGGGCACGGGAGTTGGCGAACACATATTTTGTTTCGTGTTCCTCCGGGGGCGTGGCATCATTCATGGACATCACGTCGGGTGCGGCAGGTCGGTGTTTTCGACTCTGCGGCAACGGTTTGGTTAAAGGTTGCACTGTTCAGTTGATAGAAACCCTTTCTCTAACATAACTTTAATCAAAATGAAACAAACTTTGGCTGATACGGTGCGCAAGGGCCGGCCGGTGATGGGTCTGCCATGAAGGCTACGAAGCAGATCACCGCCGATCAGGAGGGCGTGGCCAAATGGCGGTTTTTTCTGCTTGTCGGTGCCGGTGTCTTTCTGAGCACCATGGACAGCAGCATGGTCAATGTCGCACTGCCATCGATTATGCGGTCGTTTTCGGTGCCGCTGATCCAGGTCCAGTGGGTGGTGCTGATCTATCTGCTGACCATAACCGTCAGTCTGCTTTTCTGGGGAGTGGCTGCCGGTCGGCTGGGAACCGGGACGGTGTATCTGTTCGGCATCGGCGTTTTCGGTGCCGGATCGCTGGCCTGCGCCCTGGCGCCGAATCTTTGGCTGTTGATCGGCGCCAGGTTGGTGGAAGGAGTGGGGGCGGCAATGATGATGGCCTCAGGCCCGGTGATTATCAGAGACGCTTTCCCGCGCAGTGAACTTGGCAAGGGACTCGGTATGATCGGCATCGCCACGTCCGCCGGGCTGATGAGCGGGCCGCTGATCAGCGGCCTGCTCATCAGCTGGTTCTCCTGGCGCATGATCTTTCTCGTCAACCTGCCGGTCAGTCTGATCATCCTCGCCTCCGGTCTGTATCTGTTCAGGATCCCGGGAGTCGGCAACGGCGTGCGCAGCGCACGCCAGGTCGATGGCCGGGGAGCGCTGTTATGGGCTGTCGTGGTGTTATCCTTTATCCTCTATGCGCATTTTCTGCCCTCCGTCGGCTGGTTCACGAGAATAATCGGGGCACTTTGGCTGGGGCTGGCGACAGCTTTGTTCGTCTTGGCGGAGCGAACTCGAAAATCGGCCATTCTGCCGCTGCACCTGTTTGGCAAGAGTTATTATCATATCGGCCTGATCACCGCTGCGGTATCGTTCGGTTCTCTCTTCGTTGTGCTGGTGTTGCTGCCGTTTTATCTCGATCTCGTGCGCGGTCTGCCGGCCAATCTGATCGGACTGGTGATGATGGCGGTGCCGCTCAGCCTGTTTGTCGTTTCTCCGGTTTCCGGCATACTCTTTGACCGCCTCGGCAGCAGGATCCTGACCACAGCCGGTCTGGCCATCAGTTTCGTGGCGCTGCTGTCGTTGGCGACGATCGATGCCGTGTCCTCACTGCCGGCCATCTGCGCCCGGCTGGTGCTGCTCGGCATGGGGCAATCGATGTTCCTGGCGCCCAATACCGCTTCGCTGCTGTCCCGGATCGGTGACGACGATGCGGGCGTCACCGCCGGTTTGCTGGCCACGTCGCGCAACCTCGGCATGCTGTTCGGTGCGGCGTTCGCCGGCATCGTTTTTGCGGCCTGGTTTTCCTGGTTTACCGGAGGTGCGGAAGTACGGCATTATGATCCGGGACAAAGCGTCCAGTTTGTCGCGGCATTGCGCACCACGTTTCTCTGTGCGGCGGCTGTTTCTTCGGTGGCGGTGCTGATCTCCTGGCAGCGTGAGGGCTAACCCGGCTCCTGCGGGGGCGGGGCCGGCCTGAACCTGATCAGGGCGATCATGCCCTGCGGTTTGGCGGGCGTCAGGGAAAAGTCGGCATTGTGCTGGGACAGAATTTGCTCGACCAGGGTCAGGCCCATGCCGGTACCATAGGTCTTGGTGGTGTAAAACGGATCGGCGACCCGGGCCAGTTCTCCCTCCACGATACCGATACCGGAATCCCTGATGGAAACCAGTGTCGCTCCGTCTTCCTGCCAGGAGCGAACCTGCAGCACCCCTCCGTCCGGCATTGCTTCGATACTGTTCTTGATCAGGTGCAGCAGTACCTGCCGGATTTTGTCGCTGTCGATGAGCAGGACCGGGTCCTCGCCGGAGAGTTCGATCTCGTAGCTGATGGCGCTGTTTTTCATGGCCCCGTAAAAGATCATCACGCTGCGGCGTATGAGCGGATAGAGATGCTGGGCGGTTTTATTGAGTTCACTCTCACTGACAAAGCTGAACAGATCGCTCAGGGTTGCTTCCACTTTGCTCGTCTCCTTGGTCAGGAGATCGAGGAATTTCCTGTTTTCCGGATCGGAGATCCTTTTGTTGAGCAGGCGGGCGGTGCCGCCGATCGACGTGATCGGGTTGCGCAGGGTGTGCACCAATTGGGCCGACATGTAGCCAAGAGCCGAGTAGCGCTCCGCTTCGATGAGCAGGTCTTTGCTCTTTTCCAGTTCCTGGGTAACCAGCTCGAGTTCGTCGATCTTCTGTTGCATGTCGGTATAGAGCCGGGAGTGCTCGACGGCGAGGCTGGCCTGGCCGGCGAAGGTTTCCAGTGCTTCGACGTCGGCCGGGTTGATCGGTTGCCGGGTGACGAAATTATCGGCGATGATCACTCCCAGGGCCTTGCTCGGGGAAAACAGCGGGACAATGACGAAGGTGTCCTCGCCGAGGGTTTCGATAAGTTCAGAGGGGATCTCCAGCGGTGCCTGTCCCCGGTTCACCAGAATCGAGCTGCGGCTGCGGCAGGCATGGATTAACGGATGCTGGACAAAGGCCGCGGGAACGACCAGAGATCGGACAATCTCGTTGACGATGGTATCTTTCTTGAAAGAATCAGCGGAAACGGTGTGAAACAGATCCTGTAAGCGGAGGTTTTTCCGCTTGATTTCGTTCCACATCTCGGCGGCGTCTTCCCTGCTTCCCGGCCCGATGGCCAACTCGCCCTGGAGCATGGTCTCCTGTTTGTCGAACAGCGCGAGGAATGCACGATTGAAACGCAGTCCTTCTTCCGAGGTGATGCCGATCAGGATGGTCTGCAGGACGCCTTTGAGTTCCCGGGCATTGAGATAGGCGCTGTTCATCTTCAGGTTGAGATGATGGAGAAACTGGGTGCGCAGGTTGGTGATCTGCAACTCCTGCTGGAAAAGCCGATTGTCGATGGCCAGCCGGCGCTTGCGCAGGGTTTTGTTGACGGTGGTATGGAATTGCTCGATATTGACCGGCTTGGTCAGATAATCGTCGGCGCCGAGGCGCAAACAACGAAGCGCGGTTTGCAGATCGGTGCTGCCGGTAACCATGATGATGCCGAGATCCGGAAAATTTCGCACCAGCTCGGCGAGGATTTCATCGCCGTCCCGATCGGGAAGACCGATGTCGAGCAATATCAGGGCCACCTCCTCTTCCCGGAGCAGCTGAAATAGTTCGGTGGCGGTATGGGCCGGGCGGGAGGGCAGATTCCTGCTTTTCAGGTAGGCCTGGAGCAGAATCGAGATTTCCGGGGAATCGTCGACGATGACGATGATTTCATGGTCCTTGACCAGTTTTTCAGCGGACGTTCCGGCATCCAATTCTGCGGAGGAGAGCAGTTCGACCATGCCAATGTGTTGAGTCGGGGGTTATAAGCGGTTTCCCTGGTGAAACCGTTTTACGGGAACGCACCGATCGGATGGTGAAAAATCGCTTCTCGCCTGGAACGGTTCTGGTTCGGCACCTGGTACCAGTGTACCGGTTTGGTTGAAAAATAAAAATAAAAATCGTATAACCTGTAGGCTCGACGATAACGGGCAGGCCTGTCGCCATGTCCCGGAAACGACTTTTCACCCAGCCAGGACATGGAACAATCGGTGCAGGCATTTTTCTCTGAGGATGGGCCGCTGGCGGCTCGTCTTGCCGGATACGAGCCGCGAGCCGACCAGGTGCGGATGGCCCGGGCGGTCGACGAGCTGTTGCAGACACCGCACCACGGTGTGACCGGCCAGCCCGATTTCTGCCGGACCCTGGTCGTCGAGGCCGAGACCGGGGTCGGCAAGAGTCTGGCCTATCTTGTTCCGGCCGTGCTCTCCGGTAAGCGGGTCGTCGTGTCGACGGCGACCATCAATCTGCAGGATCAGCTGATCGACAAGGAAATTCCCCTCTTATCCGCAGTCCTCGGCACGGAGATCGACGCCTTGTGCGTCAAGGGCCGGCAAAACTACCTGTGCCTCTACCGCTGGTACCAGCATCGGTCATCACCGCAGGCGTCGCTGGTCGACGACGAGGATGGCGCCCGGATCGATCAGTGGCTGGAGAGCACGGAGACCGGTGACCGGGCCGAACTGGCCTGGTTGAACGATCGTTCGCCGCTGTGGCCGAAAATTTCTGCACTGTCGCATCAATGCTTCGGCAACGAATGTCCGGAACACGCCTCCTGCTTCATCTCCCGCCTGCGCAGAAAAGCCGGCGGAGCCCGGCTGTTGGTCGTCAATCACCATCTCTATTTTTCCGATCTGGTGCTGCGCCAGCGCGGCTATGGGGAACTGCTGCCGCGGCATGAAGCGGTCATTTTCGACGAGGCCCATCACCTGGAGCAGGTGGCGACCACCTTCTTCGGCACCGCCTTCGGTCAGTATCAGGTCTATGATCTGGTCGGTGATATTGTTCGCCAGGCGGAGAGCGAACTGAGCCCGGATGACGGCGACAGGATCGTGGCCATGGCCCGGGGGCTGAAGCAGCGTATCGATAAGTTTGCCGGCCTGTTTCCGGTGAAGCGCGGCCGTTTCGATCTGCTCGGCTTTGTTCTCTCGCAGAGCGACTGGCAGCAACAGGTACACTCGGTGGTTGAGGCGCTGCAACGATGCGCCGATCAGTTGGCCGCCTGCGGGCCGGACGTGTGGTCGGCGCTGGCCGAGCGCTGCGATGAGTTGCGCCGTAACCTGCTGGTCATCGCTCCGCTCGATCCGGAAGGACATGCAGCTTCGCATGTCTATTGGTATGAGCGGCGGGAACGCTCGATTACGCTGTCGGCAACGCCGGTTCATGTTGCCCAAGACCTGCAGCGCACCCTGTACGCAACGGTGCCCAACTGCATCTTGACCTCGGCCACCTTGGCCACCGGCAACCGTTTCGATTATTTCTGCCGGCGGCTCGGGTTGACGGAATCGGCCGTTACGCTCCAGTTGAAATCGCCGTTTCCCTACCGCGAGCAGGCCATGATCTATATCCCGGACAACGGTTTTCCCGAACCCGCCGAGCCCGGCTATGAAACGGTTCTGAGAGAGACGATTTTGGAATTACTGGTAATAAGCAAAGGCCGGGCACTTGTGCTGTTTACCAGTTTCAAGGGGATGGATGCGGTTGCCGAGGCCCTGATCGGTCGGCTCGACTATCCGATCCTCGTCCAGGGAACGGCGGCCCGCAGCACCCTGCTCAGTCGCTTCCGGCGGGAAAAGGAATCGGTATTGCTGGCGGTGGCCAGTTTCTGGGAGGGCGTCGATATTCCAGGGGAATCGCTCAGCGCCGTGCTGATCGACAAACTGCCGTTCGAGGTTCCCAGTGACCCGGTGGTGCAGGCTCGGATGCAGGCGATCGACCATGAAGGCGGCAACCCGTTTTTCGACTTTCAGGTGCCTCGGGCGGTGTTGACCCTTCGCCAGGGCGTCGGCAGGCTGATGCGTTCGTCGCGTGATGCCGGCCTGATCGCACTGCTCGATACCCGCTTGTTCAAGAAACGCTACGGCAAAGTCTTTCTCAACAGCCTGCCGCCGGCACCGATCGTCAGAGATACCGCATCGGTAGCCAGGTTCTTCGCCGGCCTGGCGACACCCCGCGCACACCAGGACACGTGAGCCATGGACCTTAAGGAGATAATCAGGCGGGAGGCCGATCGGATAGATGCCGAGATGCGGCGGGATCTGGCCGAGTTGTCCGGAGTAGCGCCGCTGCTGACGGAGATTCTCGAGTACGGGATGTTCAGCGGCGGCAAGCGGGTGCGTCCCTTGCTGGCGGTGCTGTGTTCCCGGCTCTGCGGACGAGACGATGAGCAGGTCTACCGGGCGGCCGTCGCTTTTGAGTACCTGCATGCGGCAACCCTGTTTCACGATGATGTGATCGATAACGCCGATACGCGGCGGGGCAGGATGTCGGTGGTCAAGCGGTTCGGTCACAGCGGCGCCATCCTGGCCGGCGATTTCCTGCACGCTCAGGCGATGGCCCTGGTCGGTCGGTACGGCGGCGCCGACGCACTGGACGTCTTTACCGAAGCGACCCGCGGTATGGTCAGCGGCGAGTTTTTGCAGATGCACCAGTGCTGCCGGGCGGAGCTGACCGAGGATGACTATTTTTCGATCATTCACGGCAAGACGGCGCTGCTTATTGCCGCTGCCTGCCAGGTCGGCGGGTTGCTTGGGGGCGGGGACAAGCGATGCCGATCGGCGCTGAGAACCTATGGCCTCAATCTCGGCTGTGCCTTCCAGGTCGTTGACGATTTGCTCGATTATCGGGGCGACAGCCGGCGCACCGGCAAGGCCGTCGGTAACGACCTGATCGAGGGCAAGGTTACCCTGCCGCTCATCCTCGCGTTGCAACGGGCCGGGGGCAAGGAGCGAGCGGAGATCGCGGCCCTTTTGCAGGACGATGGGCGGCGGATCGATAGTTTTGTTGTCATCGATCGTTTCATCGATGATCACCACGGGTATCGCCTGGCCCGGCAGCGGGCCGAGCAGCTCGCCACCGAGGCGATGGCTGCTCTTGATCCGTTCAGGTCATCGCGGGACGAACCGTCGCTGCATATTCTCGAAGAACTGGTCCGGTATGTTCTCAGCCGCCACAATTGACGCTCGCTTCGCCATGAAACATCCCATCGATCAGAGCGCCCCACAGGCGTCGATAGTAGTGCGGACCGGATACCAGGGAGCGGACCTTCGGCGCCCGGATGGCCCGCCCTTTCCGGATCAGCATAGGACAAGCACCTGATATGGCTCGAACCGCTGCCAGCAAACAGAAAAAGAAACCGGTCCGGACAATCCGGGCCCGCAATCGCCGCTCACCTCCCCCCCCCCGGGTGACCGTTCGCCGCCTGGTGACCTACGGTTTATTGCTGGTGCTGCTCATCGTGTCTCTCGGTGTTGCCGGCTACATGATATTCTTTCGCGTGGCGGTGGCCGCGGAGCCCCCGGAGATGCGGAGTCCGGCGGTCATCTTCGAGGAACCGAATGCGCCGCCGATTCATCCCGTTGAGCCGGCGCAGAGGCCACTGCTGCCGATTCTGCCGCATCCGCCGAAAATCGCCATCATCATCGATGACATGGGCTATCACCACGATATCGAAAGAGAATTGCTGCAGCTCGATCTGAACCTGTCCTTTTCCTTTCTGCCCCATGCGCCGTATACCATAGAGCTGGAGA
>CAYSSK010000135.1:0-7623 GCA_964433645.1 uncultured Desulfofustis sp. | reverse complement strand
CCTTCCGCAAGGTCCCCGGCCAGCTCTACCATCTCTACCGTCGCCACAACGGTACGTCCTTTTTTTCGCTGGTTGCCCCCGATGAGTGGGGCGCGGCGGAAAACGCTCCGCCCGTGCACTTCGTCGGCAGCTATCGGCTTGAAGCCGACCAGAGTTGGACCGTCATTGCCACGGCATCGTGAGAGACGGCAACAACGTCATCATCCTCCGGGATATCAGATCAATCCACAACACAACCGGAAGAGCATAGGTAATGGAGAAAACGCAATTTGTCGAAGCGCTGGCCGACGGCGATCCGCTCAACGACCTCTTTTTGATCAAAAGTGCCCGGCTGGCCGAGACCAGGGCCGGCAAACCCTATCTGTTGCTGACGCTGGCCGATCGAAGCGGCGAGATCAGCGGTCCGGCCTGGGATAACGCCGAGGCTCTGGAGCCGATCTGCACTACCGGCGCGGTGGTCAGGGTGCGTGGTCAGGTGCAGACCTACAACAACAAGCTGCAGGTGCAGATCAAGAACGTCGAGGCGGTCGATGACACGGCCTGGCAGCCGGAAGCGTTTGTTGCCGCCAGCACCCGCAGTCAAGACGATATGCGGACCGAGCTCGACCGGTTGATCAGCGGCGTCCGTACGCCATACCTGCGCGCGTTGCTCAAACACATCTTCGACGGCGCCGCGACCGGTCCCCTGTTCCAGACGGCTCCGGCAGCCAAGGGAATCCATCACGCCTACCTCGGGGGACTGCTCGAACACTCACTGTCGATGGCCAGGGTCGCCGCCTTGCTGGCCGATCACTACCGGGGCGTCGACAGGGATCTGCTGGTGGCCGGCGCCCTGCTGCACGATATCGGCAAGACCGAGGAACTGCTCAACACGACGGGTGTTATCGAATATACCGACGTCGGTCGCCTGAAAGGGCATCTGGTGATCGGTTGTGAAATGATCGGCCGGGCGGTGCGGGGCATCGATGGTTTTCCCGATGATGTGCTGACGCACCTGCAGCACCTGGTTCTCAGCCATCATGGCCGCCTGGAATTCGGCTCACCGGTGATGCCGATGACGGCCGAGGCGCTGCTGCTCAGTTTCATCGATGACCTGGATGCGAAAATGAACCTGGTGGAACAGCTCAGCCGCAAGGTCAAGACGGACACGCCGCAATGGAGTGATTACCAGCGGAGCCTGGAACGCTTCCTGTTGCTGCGTCCGCCGGCCGGCGCCGGAGAAAAAGCGGCGACCGGTGAGGAGCGGGACAACCCGTTCAAGCAGCGGACGCTGTTCTAACGGTTAAGAAGCCATGGCCGTCAACAACCGACTATCGCTGTCCGCGCTGCAGGGACAGGAAAAGGCCAAGCGTTTGCTGGAGCGGATCTTTGTCTCGCAGCGGCTGGCCCATGCGTATCTGTTTCGCGGACCGGACGGGGTGGGTAAGCGCCTGTGCGCGCTGCTCGTGGCGGCTCGGCTCAATTGTCGGCGGCCGACCGAGGCCGGTGCCTGCGGCGAGTGTTTGTCGTGTCGTAAGTACCTGTCGGGCAATCATCCGGATTTTATCACCGTCAGACCGGACGGGGCGGCTATCAAGATCGATACAATTCGCGAATTATGCCGCTCGCTTGCCTATCCGCCCTACGAATCGCCGATCAGAACCGTCGTTCTCGAGGATGTGCATACGTTGCGCAGCGAGGCGGCCAACAGTCTGCTGAAGACCCTGGAAGAGCCCCCCGAGCACAACGTGCTCATCCTGACCGCGGAATCGAGCCGGGAAGTGCTGCCGACGATTCTCTCCCGTTGCCAGATCATTCCCTTTTACCCACTGAGCGGAGTCCAGATGATGACGGTGCTGCGAGACCAGGAGCCGGAACTGACCGGCTCGGAAGCCGAATCGCTGGCCGCGATTGCCGGCGGCAGCCCGGGGGTGGCCTTGCTGTTGCGGCGGCAGGGGATTATCGAGATCTGGCGAGAACTGTTGGCGCTGCTTGCCGGATCAGCGGCTGATTCGACCGACGCAATCGCCGCAGCGCTGCAGACCGCCGAACGGATTGCAGCACTCAAACAACACCTGCCGCTGCTGCTTGATTTGCTCCGCTTCTGGGTCGGCGATCAGGCGGCGGGACAGCCGTATCGTTCCGGTCTGCGCCACAGCGAGTCGGCGCGCGCCCGACTGGCGGCCATCGATCGTGCCGAACGCCGACTGGCAAGGAATTGCAACAGATCCCTGGTCTGCGAAGTTTTGCTTTTTGATTTACAATCACCGGAGCCTCGGGTATCGTTACAGATTCGGCAATAATGCTTGAAATTCACCGATTTCAACGGTTTGAAGATAATGAGCCAGCACGACGATACAACGACAGCGCACCATCACCAGCCTGCCGAGGCCGCAGGCTTGTTCTATCGGATCAGGTTTCGGGATGATGGGCAGGAATACACCGCTTCGGCTTTCATGGCCGACCTCAAACGCGGCGACATGGTCATGATCAAGACCGATCACGGCCTTGAACCGGCCCGGGTCTATGGCCCGGCACCGGCCGACCCCGAGGATTCCGCCGAGAGAAAGGTCAGTTGCGAGATTTCGAGGCGGCCGACCTCCGACGAGGAAAACCGCTATCTCAATCTTGCTTCTCATGAGCAGGACGCCTTTGCCGTGTGCGAGCGGCTGATCGCCAAGCATGACCTGTTGATGCGGCTGATCAACGTTGAAAAGTTCTTCAACGGCAGCAAGATGATCTTCTATTTTACCGCCGACAACCGAGTCGACTTCCGGGCCCTGGTCAAGGACCTGGTCCAGCAGTTCCGGACCCGGGTCGAGATGCGACAGGTCGGTGTCCGTCACGAAACCAAGATGATCGGTGGGGTCGGCATCTGCGGCCGGGAATTGTGCTGCAGCTCGTTTATGAAAAAATTCGATTCGGTTTCGATCAAGATGGCCAAAGAGCAGGACCTGCCGCTCAACCCGGCCAAGATATCCGGCGTCTGCAACCGTTTGCTCTGCTGCCTGACCTATGAATACGACAGCTATCGCAAACAGCGCAAAGGGATGCCGAAAGTCGGACGCAAGATCAAGATCGGCACTGAAATATACCGGATCAAGAGACAGAACCCGTTGCAGCAGTCGCTGGTCGTCTCCACCTCCGAAGGAGATGAGCGACTCCTCAGCAAAGAGCAATGGGCCGCCGGCGAGTTGCTCCCGTCAGATAAGAGTCCGAAGAAAAACGGCAGAAGGTCGTCACCCGCTCCGGAAACCGATGGACCCCCTGAAGACGGAGGCGACACCTTCAACACGCGCACGTCATGACAACCTATATCACGACCCCGATCTACTATGTCAATGCCCAGCCGCATCTCGGGCATGCCTATACCACCATCATTGCCGATACCTATAGCCGGTTCAAGCGGCTCTGCGGCGACGAGGTCCGTTTTCAGACGGGAACCGACGAGCATGGCGATAAAATCGTCGAAGCCGCGGCTCGGGAAAATGTTGAGCCCCGTGTTTACGCGGACCGGATTGCCGGGATGTTTCGACAGACCTGGCCGCTGCTGCAGATCGATTACGACCGGTTTGTCCGGACCACCGAGCCCGACCATATCCGCACCGTACGCTCCATCCTGCAGAGTGTCTACGATGCAGGGGACATTTATTTCGACAGTTATTCCGGGTTGTATTGCACCGGCTGTGAGCGGTTTTTGATCGAGCGGGAACTTGTTGACGGAAAATGCCCCGATCACCAGGTGGCTCCCAAGGAGATCACCGAAGAGAATTATTTCTTCCGGATGTCCAAATATCAGCAGCGTCTCGTCGATCATATCAGGGCGCATCCGGAATTCATCACCCCGGAGCGCTACCGCAACGAAGTGCTCTCCTTTCTCAGCGAGCCGCTTGAAGATCTGTGCATTTCCCGGCCGACCAGCCGTTTGACCTGGGGCATTCCGCTGCCGTTCGACGATCGGTTCGTCACCTATGTCTGGTTCGACGCGCTGATTAATTACCTGACCGGGATCGGCTATCCCGACGGGCCGGATTACCCGCGCTGGTGGAGGGGGGCGGAACACCTGATCGCCAAGGATATCCTCAAACCCCATGCCATTTACTGGCCGACCATGCTGTTGGCAGCCGGCGTGCCGCTTTATCGCCAACTGCATGTGCACGGCTACTGGAACATCGAGAACACGAAGATGTCGAAAAGCCTCGGCAACGTGATCAGGCCCGGACCGCTGGTAGAATTGTACGGGCTGGATACCGTTCGCTATTTTCTGCTGCGCGAGATGGTCTTCGGACTCGATGCCTCTTTCAGCGGGGAGGCGATCATCGCCCGCCGCAATGCCGATCTGGCCAACGATCTGGGCAATCTGTTCAGCCGCAGTCTGTCGATGATTGCCAAGTATTGCGGCGGTACGATCCCATCGGCGGTGGCGACGGGAGAGGAGACGGACCGCGGACTGCAGGACCAAGCGCGGACAATGCTTGACGACTATCGCCGGCGGATGGATGAGTTCGCGTTTCATCGCGGCCTGCAGGCCGTCTGGGAATTTGTCGGCGCGGCCAATCGGTATATCGTCCAGAATGAGCCGTGGGCCCTGGCCAAACAACCCGAACGCCGCCAGCGACTCGAGACGGTCCTCTATCATCTGGCCGAGAGCCTGCGGCTGCTCGCGCTGGTCCTGCAGCCGGTGATGCCGGAGACGGCGGAGAAAATGGGTGCTGCCCTGGGCCTTGGCAGCACCTCGGAGCTGATGCGGACGCTGACCGATGGCGGCTCCTGGGGGCTGATGCCACCGGGGACCAAGATCGGTGGGCTCGATTCCCTGTTTCCCCGGATCGATACGGCCGGCGAGCCGAACGCGGCCCGGGCGAGCCGAAGCAAGGAGAAAAAGCAGCGGCCGGATGGATCACCCACGCCTGATGCCGAGCTGCTCGATATCAAGCGATTTCAGGACATCGACCTGCGGGCGGCCCGAGTCGTGGCGGCCGAGCGCATCGAGAAATCGGACCGCCTGCTCAAGCTGACCGTGCTCGCCCCGGAGGAGCGCACGGTGGTGGCCGGCGTGGCCGGTTCGTATCGGCCCGAAGATCTGGTTGGGCTGACGGTCGTGCTGGTTGCCAATCTCAAACCGGCTACCCTGATGGGGGTTACCTCGCAGGGGATGGTCCTGGCGGCCAAGGGAAAAGACGAAAACGGGGGGCAGCGATTCACGCTGGCCACGGTTCCACCGGACGTGGCGCCGGGATCGAAGGTAGCCTAAGAACAAGGAGCGATCATGTTTGTTGCAGGTAATTTTCTGGCAGCGGTGGCCGGAATCATCGATTTTCTGCTTACCGTGTATATGTGGGTTATTATCGGACGGGCGGTGATTTCCTGGGTTAATGCCGATCCCTACAATCCGATCGTCCGCTTTCTCTTCGAGGTAACCGAGCCCCTGCTCGGACGGATCAGGCGCGCGCTGCCGGTCAGCATGGGCGGTCTCGATCTGTCGCCGGTTATCTTGATTATCATCATTATGTTTTTGCAGAGCTTTCTTGTGCCGACGCTGCGGCAGCTGGCACATGGTCTTGGCTGATGGGAACATGGCTGATACCCTTTATTGACCCAACAGGAGGCAGGTTATGGCGATAACTCCGCAGGCGATCAAAGACCAGGAGTTCCAGACGAGATTCAGGGGGTGTGACGCGGTCGAGGTAAAGGCGTATCTGGAATTGATCGCCGAAGAGTTCTTCGAGCTGTTGGAAAAACTCCGCCTGCAGGAAGAAGAGATTGCCGAGGTCAAGCGGCAGAAAGAGCTGGCCGAAGATGTGAACACCCGTTTACAGGACGATGTCGACGCAGCGCAGCGGATGGTCGAAGACCTGCGTGGAGCCCTTGCCGAAAAAGAGGCCAGAGAGGCTGAGCAGGCCAAGGAACTCGAAGAGATGCAGACGGCGCTGGACGATTTTGAGGAGGAGCGCAAAGAGTTTGAAGATGAGCTCAGCGAGGCCGAAGCACGGGTGTCCGAGCGGGATGAAATGCTGCGTGAAAGCAGGGTGGAGATGGATAGTCTGCGCAACAAGATCGCCTTTCTCGACGAGCAGAACCGTGAGCTGAAAAAAGAAGAGGTGGACTTCAAGCGGACCATCGGAGTGGCGCAGCGCTTTGCCGATGATTTGATGGAAAAGACCAGGGTCCAGACCGAGGAGTTGGTCCGCCACAGCGAGCAACGTGCTCGGGAAGTGCTTGTTTCCAGCGAAGAAAAAAGTGCCAGGGCGCTCGAGGCAGCCCGTGATGAAATAGAGCGTTTACGCCGGGAAGCCTATGCCGAGCTGTCTCGTCTCCCCGAGGAAATCGAACAACTCAATCGACAGCGCAGAAGGGTTCGCGAAGAGTTGCAGAAGATTTTGACCAGCCAGCTGGAGCAGCTCGAATCATTTGGCGACGATGAAGAAGAGGTCGCCCGCTACGATTATGACGAATTATTCCAGAAAATCGATCTTTCCGAGCCGGACGACGTGAGCGAGATGAACGAGCTGCCCGATCTCGGCGAATTGGCTGCGCTGGACGGACCGGGAGAATCGCCGGCAGGCGCCGCGCCGGAGCCGGACGAGGAACTGGACAAGATTCGCATGGAGCTCCCCTTTTCCGGAGAGGCGTTTGATCAGGAAGAGGAGGATCTGCGCCGCAAACTGGAAGAGGGCGGAGTCGCCTATCTCAGCGACGACGAGTGATCGGTCGATGGCCCCGGTCGGGCGGAGCAAAGACGGTGCGGCGATTATCAGCGTTCACGTGCAGCCGCGTGCCGCGAAAAACTGCTGCTGTGGTGTCCACGGCGAGGCATTGAAGGTGTCGGTCAAGGCCCCACCGGTCGACGGCAAGGCCAACAAAGCGGTCGGCGCGTACCTTGCCGAATTGCTCGGCGTGAGTCGCCGGAGCGTGGTACTGCTGGCCGGTCGTCAATCCAGAAAGAAAATGTTTTTATTGGAATCGCTGACCGAGGAAGAGGCGCGGGCCAAAGTGGCGACGCTTGCCGCCTCGGCCGCGAAGTGTGACTGACGCAGGCATCGCATGTCGCCGCATCACGGGGATGCAGGAGGAGTACATGAGCAAAGCGACAACCGTGAGCGGCAAACGATATGTCGTCGGTAACTGGAAGTGCGGCAAAACATTGGACCAGGCCCAGGCCTGGCTGAGCTCTTTTGCCCGGGACTATCAACCGGCAGCGGAGTTGCAGGTGGTTATCGCGCCGCCGTTGATCTGGCTGGTGCCGTTGGCCCGGCAGTTGCATGACCTGTCCCTGGCCGGCGTCCATCTGGCCGTCCAGGATGTCTCCCCGTTTCCACGCGGCAGCTATACCGGTGCGATCGCCGCCGACATGCTCACCGGTTCAGCCGACTATGCCATTATCGGACATCATGAGCGCCGCCGCTATTTTCACGAAACCTCCCAGGATGCGGTAAACAAGGTCAGCGAGGCAGTCGATGCCGGCATCAAGCCGATTGTCTGCGTCGATACGGCCACGGCGATGTCGCAGCTCGTGCCGCTCGGAGACGTGGATGGCGAGCAGCTGATGATCGCCTATTGTCCGGTGGCGGCGATGAGCTATCGTGAGGCGGAAAAGAAGGAAACGGTCGAAGAAGCGGTGCGGTTTATCGGTCAGATCCATCC
>CAYSSK010000134.1:0-7644 GCA_964433645.1 uncultured Desulfofustis sp. | reverse complement strand
GGCCGGCCGATGGCTTTCGACTCGCTGC
This sequence comes from uncultured Desulfofustis sp., assembly GCA_964433645.1. GTDB lineage: Bacteria > Desulfobacterota > Desulfobulbia > Desulfobulbales > Desulfocapsaceae > Desulfofustis. The sequence goes on along the minus strand of CAYSSK010000134.1, from coordinate 7,616 downwards.
AGGACTGGCTCAGAACATACCACGAACACTCCTGAACAACCGGCTTTCCTTCGGCCATGCAAAACTGTTGCGACCGCCGGCAGGCCGAGATAGGATGGTGCGGACCAGCGGGGCTTCGGCCCCTCCCTCTGCTTTTCACTGTTCCTGGCAAGGAGAACGAGACCATGCTCATCCATCACCGTCAGCGCAAGAGACCGGTGGACGTGAAGACCTGCCTGCTGATGGCGCTGCTGTTGTGCATCGCCGTGCCGGCCCGGGCGGATACGATACGCATCCCGCTCAGCATCGATCTGCCCCTGTTGCGCACGATGATCGTCGACCAGGCCTATGGCGACCCCGGTGAGCGAGCCACGATCGTCTCCATGGGTGGGGGGTGCAACGAAATCACGCTCAGCAGACCACAGGTGGCCAGCGGTGGAAAGCTACTGCTCTTTCAGACGGCAATCTCCGTGCACTGGGGCACCCCGATCGCCGGCACCTGCGTGGCGCCGCTGTACTGGGAAGGTTCGCTGGTACTGAGCCAGCGACCGGTGATCGACAGGAACTGGCAACTCCGGTTCCGCACCCTCGATTCCACCTTGCTCGACCGCACCAATCAACCCGCCCCGCTGGCCGGCCTGCTCTGGAATCTGGTCAAGGAGCACGTCCACTCCTACCTCGACGGGATCACGCTGAACCTGGCCCCACCGGTTGATAATCTCAAGCAGTTCATGCTCAGCCAGGCAACCGACAGCCGGCCCGAGCGGACCAGCCGCGTTCTCGCCGGCCTGCACCCCGATCAGCCGGTAGTGACTCCGGCGGCACTGCGCATCGATATGCTCGCCGAAGCCGCCGCGGTCGAGCGCGGCGTCGCTGACGACGAGCCCGGGACGACGACAGCGACCGACGCCGCCTCGCAAACCAGGATCATCGAACTCTGGCAGAGTTGGGACGCCATGCTGATCCATCTGATCGGTCAATTGGCAGGCAAACCGCTCTCTGCCGACGATCGCCAGGTACTGCTCGACGTAATGCTGTCCGTCCGCTATGAGTTCGATGCGGCCCTGTCCTCCGGACAATTGAGCGATTTTTTTGTTCGCGATCAGTTTATCCGGTCGTGGCGGGTCCTCAGACCCCTGTTTCGCCGTCACCTCGATGCCGAGACCTCAACCAGCCTGCTCGGCTATCTCAGTTTTTTCACGGCGGCCGACGCGCTGACCACGCTTGATCGTATCGGCCCGTTGCTCGGGGTGGAAATCAGTCGCGACGGATTTTACCGCCTGGCACAGATGCTCAGCGAGCAGCCACTCGACGAAAGCGGGGCCGTCAACCATACCCTGCGCCGCATCCTCGGCCTCGATGAAGCACCGGCCGTACCGGCGGGTCCCTTTCCCGGAACAGAAGAACGTCACGACAACAGCGAACACCACGATGAACCGGCTGCCGATCCGCCGTCTGCTCCCCCTTCATCGCTCAATCGATGGTTGCCGGCGGCCGCAAACCTGGCCCGGCTGCTGCCGGCCGGACCTCGCCCGGCCCGAGCTGCCGCCTCGCCTTCAATTACCGAACTGAGGAGCTGGACGGCCGGCATCACCCCGGCCGATCAGCTGCTGCCGCGGGTTCGACACATTCTCGAGCAGGTCTCCGCGGATCAATGGCGCCGACCGGTGGTCAAAAATCTCGATGCCGGCTGGTTTACCCGGATGATTCTGGCCACCGCCTGGCAGGAAAGCTGCTTTCGCCAATTCGTGGTCAAAGACGACAAGATCGTCTATCTGCTCTCCTACAACAACACCTCGGTCGGCCTGATGCAGATCAACGAGAAGATCTGGCGCGGGATCTACGACACCCAGCAGCTGCGCTGGAATATCCGCTACAACACCATGGCCGGCGCCGAAATCCTCGCCCTGTATTTGGAGCGCTATATCAACAAACGTCCGGACCGGATGTCCCTGGCCGATGACGGCGGCAGGCGGTATCTGGCGGCCTGGCTCTACGCCCTTTATAACGGCGGTCCCAGCCAGCTCGAAAAGTACCCGGCCCGGCATCGGGCCGGAGATCTCTACCGCAGCGATAAACTTTTCACGCAGAAATACGATCGAATCGACGGTCCCGGCTGGCTCGCGTCGGTCGACTGCCTGCCCGCCCGGTAAATCATGCCTCTCACCCGCGCCGCACGACAACGCTCTTCTGACCCAGGAGGCCCCGCCCGCCGTGATCGCCGCCAGCGGAGCGCTCTCTGATTGCCGGCAACCAAGGGATTAGTATCTGCCCTCCGGACCCCTGATGATCGGGGCGAGCCCCAGGAGCGATCTTATCACCGGTCTGACCATGGAGATTGACCGTTGCCGGCAATTATGCTTATACTGGCCGAGCAGGACAGAAGGGGGATACAGGGCACCGAAATGACAGCGGATCAGAACGACAGCACCCCGCCGAACATGGGCGGTCTTTTGCTACCGGAACAATAATCACGCCGTTCTTTGCCGTTCAGCACGCTGCTGGCGGCAGGATCGCCAAGGCAGACGAGCATCTACCATGACCGACCGGCCGTCCGCGGTTTTTTTCGACAAAAACGACCACCAGCTCCTGGAGATCGTCAACGAGGTCCTGGACCAGGACAGCGATACCCAGGTCCTGCGTTCTCTGCTGACGGAACATATGCACCCGCAGGGCATCAAGGAACTGGCCGCCCCGAGAGGTCTGCGCATCGCCTATGCCACCGCCGGCCTGCTCGAAACATTTACCAAAGGAACTGCGCGGGATCGGCTCAAGGCTCTGCGCTCACTGCGCGACGAGGTGTTCCTGTCGGCCACCGTGTTCTACCAGAAAAACACCGCCCGGGTGCTGATGCAGATCATGAAGGAGCTGTTGCGCAGCTCCGGCGACCACCTGCGACAACTCCAGCTGGCCCATGACTTTCGCCTGGTCTCCACCGGCAATCCCCGCCTGGTGCGGGCCCAACTGGCAAAATACCACCTGCTGGAAATGCCGGAAGAGTGGAACCAGTTCTCTTTTGACGACCGCGTCCACGATTCCGCCACCAAGGGCCGGAAAACCCCGACCCATCTGGTCATGGACGCCTGGATCAAAGGCATCCGCCATCTGACCGTCGTCTATTACAACTACGTCGACAGTGAGGTCGTCGAAGAGTTGATCGAGGCCAGTGCCCTGCTCGATATCAGGGTGCAGGTCGGCATAGAGCTGTCAGCCCGTTTCCGCGGCAAATATGCCCGGTTTACCTGGGAACCCCACGGCTTCAGCCATAACCAGGCCTTTCTCACCTTCCTCCAAGAAGACAAGGTGGCCGAACTCATGGACCAGGGCCGGGAGGTTTCGGCGTATCAACAGCGCTATGTCTTCGACGTCCTCGACGCCTTTAACGAGCACCATCTCTTTGAACTTAAAGAGGAACTCGGTCTTTCCCTGCCGCCCCTTGACAAAGAAGACTTCACCTCGTTCGTCGGGGACGGCCAGCCGTCGTTGCTGCATCTGGCCCGGTTCATTTCCCGGGCGATCGCTCCCGCGGCCGACAGCGAACGAAAACGGTTGAAGGCGGAAATGGCGGCCGCCGACAGCGAGCAAACCGATCTCCTGCACCAACGCTTCAACCGGCTCACGGCCTTGAACATCGACACCATCATCGAACAATACCTGACCCCCTGCCGCAATCCCGACGTACACGACCCGTCGCACCCGGCTCAAGACGATGGCTCTCCGGAGTTGCTCCGTCTCTCCGCCGGCCAGCTGATCAGCCGGTTGCAGACCCTGCACACCGGTTCCCGGTTCACGCTCAATCTCGGCAACCTCTCGATCCAGGATACCCTTGAAATCCTCTACGCCTGCCAAGGCACGATCAGCCATATCGAGATTTACAACCTCAAGGACGCCGCCCACGGCATCACCTCGGATTCCGCGGTCGACTGTCTCTACACGAGCGGCGTGGCGGTCGACCTGACCAGTCCGGACCGCTACTACAGCCTGATCGGAGTATTGCAAAAGGCCCTCAACGAGGACAACGTGATCGGCCTAAAGCGCTCCATTCGGGAGATCATCTGGGACCTCGAAGAGCAGCGGATGCGCCTGAAGAAAAGCATCGATCGGCTGTCGCCCGACCTGCCGCTGCGCACCAAACTCGATGGTGATTACACGCATCTGCTGAACCGGAAAAACGATCTGCTCGACATCCTCTACGATCTTGGAGCCTTCCACGACTCCTACAAAAAACGGACTCTCGGATCGCGAATCGGCTCCAGTTCCACCGGCCAGGCCGAACACCAGCACGGGATGGGCTTTGTCGTGCTCGACACCCTGCCACCCCGGCCGCAACGCACCGCCCGCACGCAGATCGCCCGGCAGGCACGCTCCCTGCTTCCGGTAACCGCTCTGCTGACCAAAAGCACCCATCTGCGCAGCACCGATCCGGCTGAACCGAACGCACCGTTCGGGCGATCTCGCCGGAACGGCACGTTCTTTCACGCTCCCGGCCGTCGCTGGCGGAACTGGTCGCTGGACGAGTGGTTGGTTCACCCGGGCCTGCCCGGCAATATCGCCACCCTCGGCGGTTCCAGCCAAACGATCGGAGCCAATGGCCGAAGCGAAGAGGCGGAGAGAGACGGTCGGATTCGACGCCCCTGGACCTATCTGAACACGAACCTGAAGAACTCGCTGAAAGTGCTTCTGGGGTTCATTCCCGCCTTTTTGACCTTCTGGCTGACCAAGGATTGGTGGCTGCTCGCCTACTTCGGAGCGGTCATCTGGTTTTCCATCACCGGGCTGCGCAACATTGTCCAGTCGGTCCTCGGCGGCGGCGGGCTGCGCCGCTCACCGCTGCTGCCCTGGAATTCACTGGTCAGCTGGAGCAGGATAGCCGACTCGCTGCTCTACACCGGTTTTTCCGTGCCGCTACTCGATTACCTGGTCAAGACGGTGCTGCTCGATCACGCCTTCGGTATCACCACGACGACCAACCCGGTGCTGCTCTATGCCTTCATGGGGCTGGCCAACGGCATCTATATCTCGAGCCACAACATCTTTCGCGGTCTGCCGAGAAATGCCGCCGCCGGCAATTTCTTTCGTTCCATTCTCGCCATCCCGCTGGCCATTGCGCTCAACACCATGATCGGCCAATTCATGCAGCTCACCGGCGTCGTCGATGTCGCCGGAGAGCTCCAGAAATGGGCGGCCATCATCTCCAAACTCGCCTCCGACTGCGTCGCTGCCGGCATCGAAGGCCTGGCCGACCGCCAGGTCAACATCAGGGCCCGGCTGGCGGCCTATCGCTCCAAGATTTCCCAGCTCTTTGCCGTTTTCTCGCGACTCGATCTGATGTTTCCCGAAGAAGATGTGCTGGACATCCTGCAGTCACCGAAAATGATGCTGGAAACCCTCAATTACGAGGCCCGGGAACAGGGGGCGCTGGTCATCGTCAACGCCCTCGACCTGATGTATTTCTGGATGTATCAACCCCGCTCGCGCAAGGCCTTGAAACGGCTGGTACAGGAAATGTCCCGCGAGGAGTGGCTGATCTTCTACCGCTCGCAGCTGGTACTGCGCCGCTACCAGGAAATCAGTCAATTTTTCGTCGACGGCCTGGTCGGCAAGAACTTCTCCAAAGCGCTGTCGTTCTATCTCGATCACTTCGAACACTACCTGCAGGACCTGGAACGACTCGAAAAACAGCACGCCTCGCCCTGAGGCGCCGGTCGATCCTCCGCGGCGGCTCTTGCGATCCGGGATCGCCGGCTCAGGGCGGCAGCAACGGCCCGGATAAACCGGCATTCCGGCCGCCAGTCCCGGCTCAGATCAATCACCCGCATCACGCCCGTGCCCTTCTTCCGGTTGATCTCGCCGGGTATCGAGCACATCGGCGGCATCATCACCCTGGATACCGTCCGCAACCAGCGTATCCATTTCCCGCCGAAAAGAAGGGATGAGCAGCTGATAGCCAAACGGATTCAAATGATCCTGGTTCGCATAGATCACTGTGCCGTCGTGCAGGGGGCTGTCGATCACCGGAAACGGGTCGTAACGCGGGACCTGCAGTGAATCGCCGAGTTGATCGATGAAATCGATACTCCTGCGCTGCCATTTCTCGACAAACCCTCGATCGATGGTGCAGGATTGACCCTGCGACAACCAGCTCTTGAGACGAGGCTCCCACAAGCAATCATTGATATTGCCCAGAACCGGCACCTGTTTCAAGATGACCGGAATCTTTCCCGCCGCCCTGATCCGCTCGAGAGTATCGATCAGCCGCTTCCGGAAATACGCGGTATGATCGGCGATGACCCTGCCTTCGGCATCTTTGAACATGATCTGCCGATCGGTATTGAGAAACCCCTTGCCGTCGTAAAAGAGATCAAACCGCTGGGCGATCATGATCACGTCGATAGCCGGATCTCCGACAATCTCCTTTTGCAGAAACGGCAGGGCCCGGGCGCATTCCTGCTCGTGTTTGTCATCGATAATGCTGTCGATTTCGACATCGCCGAGGAGCATGGGGCAGCCGGGGACGCCCAGATAGGTCACGTCGTAGCCGCTCCGCTCAGCCCATGAAACGACGGCAGGCAGGTAATGCGCGGAATGGGAATCACCGACCAGCGCGACGCCCGGGGCATGCCCCGGTCCCGACACGGCGCACTCCCGATAGCTCACTCCGTTTTTTTCTTTTTCTTCGCAGACGTCAGGCACCCGCGCCGGCGCCGGCCGTTCCGTGGCGGCATAGGGGGCAATGCGCCAGGAGGCCCGGTCATACTCTTCCATGATTTCAAATCCGCGGGCGAAGACGAGGATGACCAGCAGGGCGAGCAACAGCACCAGCCGGTTCGACCAGCTCGTTTTCCGGGCCGGCTGCTCGACCAAGAAATAACTGAGCGTCGCCAGCGCCAGGGAAAGAGCAACAATGGCCGCGGCGGCGGGCAGGCCGATCTCATGATCGTTGCTGAAGATCTTGTAGAAGATGATGACCGGCCAGTGATAGAGATAGAGCGAGTAGGAAATCCTGCCGATGCCGACTACCACCGTGCCGGCCAGCAACCGATTGATCGCCCCGGACCGGCCGCCGGCATAAATGACCAGCGCCGCACCGAGGCAGGGCAGCAGCACACCGATTTGCAAAAAAGAGCGACCGAGATAGCTCTGACCGACGAACAGGAAGCTGTAGCCAAGCAGCAGCAGGCCGGTTACGCCGGCCACGGCGGCCCTACCGGGGGCCGGCCGCTGCGCCGCACTCCGGAGCGCCACGGCGCCGCCGACACAGAACTCCCAGGCCCGCGTATAGAACATATAGAAGGCCAGCTTCGGTTCGGTTTCGGCCAGAACGAAACCCGCGGCGAAAGAAAGGGCCGCCAGAACGACGAACACGGCCAGCACGGTTCGCCGGACCCGGCTGCCGGTCTGCCGGTCCTCCCGGTGTCCCGCTGAAGGCGCGGCAGCGGCTGCGTCGGCTGCTCGCCCGGTCCGCCGCAGCAGATAAAAGCAGAGGAAGATGAGCAGCGGCCAGCACAGATAAAATTGCTCTTCCACACCGAGGGACCAGGTATGCAGCAGCGGCTGGCCGGCAAAACCCTCCTCGAAGTAGCTGACCTTACGGGCGAAAAAGAAGTTGGCCAATTGCGCCGCGGCGTAGCGGGCCG
>CAYSSK010000133.1:0-7743 GCA_964433645.1 uncultured Desulfofustis sp. | reverse complement strand
TTAAAAGATTCCGGTTCCCACTTCAGATCGGGGGCAGAAGGATTGCTGCGATGCGTACGGATATGGGCCCCGAAAAGGTTTTTCAAAAAAATCGCTGCATAATGCATAATAATTAACGGGGTAATACTCCCCGTCCTCTCTGTCAATGGGAGTAAAACTCATGGACGGTTTTCCGGCCTGGTTGCGAGAATTCAGTCAACACGACGCTGGAATTATGACTGAATTTTCAAGATCACCGTCGGCACAAAGAATGGTACTCCACGGTGGCCCGAAGCAATCAAGACCTTCGGTGATGACGCGCTGACAGTCTCCTTTTTAAGGTGGTTTATAACCCGGATTTGAAGCGTGTAAGGAAAAGGCCCAATAAACGACGGAGGATATAGCAAGACGATTGTAGATCGAGCGGAGCAAAGGAGACATCTATCAAACCGCAGCACCTACACAAGAGAGGATGACAAACCATGGAACAGAAAAAACACAACGCCTGGCTCGGCAAGGCGGCCGTGGCCGGCCTCATCGTTATCGGGATTTTCGCCTTCCGGTATTTCGAGTTGGGCCACTATCTCTCCCTTGATTATATCAAGGCCTCCCAGGAGAACTTTCAGCAGCTTTACCAGTCGCACCGTTTCGGCGTCATCGCCGCCTACATGGGTATCTATATCGTCGTCACGGCCCTGTCGCTACCCGGTGCGGCGGTGATGACCCTGGCCGGCGGCGGGCTGTTCGGACTGGTCGTCGGAACCATCACCGTCTCATTTGCCAGTACCATCGGGGCCACCCTGGCCTGCGTGGTTTCCCGTTTTTTGCTCCGGGATTGGGTGCAGTCCAAATTCGGCGATAAACTGGCGACGATCAACGCCGGGATTGAAAAGGAGGGCGCTTTCTATCTCTTCTCCCTGCGCTTGGTGCCGGTGTTTCCGTTTTTCGTTATCAACCTGCTGATGGGGCTCACCCGGATGCGGCTGCTGACTTTCTTCTGGGTGTCGCAGCTCGGCATGTTGGCTGGAACGGTGGTCTATGTCAATGCCGGCCGGCAGCTGGCCCAAATCGATTCCCTGTCCGGGATCCTGTCCCCCGGCGTGCTGGCCTCCTTTGCCGTGCTGGGCCTGTTCCCGATCACCGTGAAAAAGCTGCTCGCGCTCTACACGCGTAAGTCCGGGAAGGCGGCGCTCACGGAACAGACACCTGTCGCTCCATTGAAAGGAGAAGCCGATGCTAGATAAAATCGATCACTTGTGCGTTAATACCATTCGCACCTTGGCCATGGACGCGGTCCAGGCGGCCGACTCGGGTCACCCCGGCACCGCCATGGCCATGGCCCCCGTGGCGTACACCCTCTGGCAGCACCACCTGCGATACGATCCGAACGATCCCATCTGGCCCAATCGCGACCGCTTTGTCCTGTCCGCCGGGCATGCCTCCATGCTGCTTTACGCGCTGTTGCACCTGACCGGCGTCAAGACCGTCGACGGCTCCAGCGAGCGGGCCGGGGAACCGGCGGTGAGTCTGGCGGACCTTCGCAACTTCCGCCAACTGGACAGCCGGACCCCCGGTCACCCGGAATACCGTTGGACCGCCGGTGTCGAGACCACCACCGGGCCGTTGGGGCAGGGAGCGGCCACCAGTGTCGGTATGGCCATTGCGAGCCGCTGGCTGGCCGCCACTTTCAACCGTCCTGGTTTTGATCTGTTCGACTTCGATGTCTATGCCCTGGCCGGTGACGGCTGCATGATGGAGGGAATCAGCAGCGAGGCCGCCTCGCTGGCCGGCCATCTCAAACTCGCCAACCTCTGCTGGCTCTATGACAACAACCGGATCACCATCGAGGGCGGCACCGGCCTGGCGTTCACGGAAGACGTGGCCCAGCGGTTTTCGGGCTACGGGTGGAAGGTCCTGCGGGTGAGCGACGCCAACGATCTTATGGCGCTTTCAAAGGCCTTTGACGCCTTCCGTGCTACCTCCGACCGACCGACGCTGATCATCGTTGACAGCCACATCGCCTTTGGCGCTCCGCATAAACAGGATACCCACGCGGCCCACGGCGAGCCGCTGGGCGAAGAAGAGATCCGCCTGACCAAACGCAATTATGGATGGCCGGAAGATGCCTCCTTTCTGGTGCCGGAAGAGGTGATCTCCCATTTCACCCAGGGCATCGGTGAGCGGGGGCGCATGCTGCGCGACGCCTGGCTCGACCGGTTCGCGGCCTACAGGAAAACCCATCCCGACCTGGCGCACACCTTCCTTACCATGCAACAGCGTGCCTTGCCCGACGGCTGGGACCGGGATATCCCGGTCTTTGCGCCGGATGAAAAAGGCGATGCCAGCCGCAACACCTCCGGCCGGGTGCTCAACGCCATCGCCCGGAATGTGCCGTGGCTGATCGGCGGTTCAGCCGATCTGGCGCCCTCGACCAAGACCCGTTTAACCTTTGAGGATGCCGGTGATTTTACCGGTGACACCCCGGGTGGCCGCAATTTCCATTTCGGAGTGCGCGAGCATGCCATGGCGGCGGTGCTCAACGGTATGGCCCTGTGCAATATCCGCCCTTTCGGCTCGGGTTTTCTGATTTTCAGCGATTATGCCCGGCCGGCTATCCGGCTCGCTGCACTGATGGAGATACCGGTGATTCACATCTTCACCCACGACTCCATCGGCGTGGGCGAGGACGGCCCCACCCACCAGCCCATCGAACAGTTGGCATCGCTGCGCGCCATTCCCAACCTGATCGTGCTCCGGCCGGGGGATGCCAACGAAGTGGCCGAGGCCTGGCGGGTGATTATGCGGGAACAGCGCCGGCCGGTGGCGCTGATCCTCAGCAGGCAAAACCTGCCCACTGCCGATCGGACACAATACGCATCGGCGGCCGGTCTCTCCCGCGGCGCCTATATCCTGGCGGATACCGGCGACGGGTGGCCGCAGATCATCCTGATCGCAACGGGAAGCGAGGTGCCGCTCTGTGTTGCAGCCTATGAGCAGTTGGTCGCCGAGGGGATCCGGGCGCGGGTGGTGAGCATGCCCTCCTGGGAGCTTTTCGAGCAGCAGGATCGGGCGTATCGCGACAGCGTCCTGCCGCCCGCCGTCAGCGCCCGGATATCGGTCGAGATAGCCGTTTCCCTGGGATGGGCTACGTATGTCGGACCGCACGGCATCAGTATCGGCATGGAGCGTTTCGGCGCGTCGGCGCCGTTTCGTGATTTGCAGGAAAAATTCGGTTTTACGGTGGCGCACGTCGTCGCCCACGCCAGGGCACTGGTGAAAAAAGAGTATATCGGGAGATAGTTATGACAAAAGTACACGAACTCGCACATCACGGCCAGTCCATCTGGTACGACAATATCCGGCGGGCATTGATCGATTCGGGTGAGTTGCAGACGTTGCTCGATGGAGGCGTGACGGGGGTCACTTCGAACCCGTCCATCTTCGAGAAAGCGATTGTGGGCAGCGCCGATTACGATGAGGCGATCCAGGACTTGGCCGGTGACGGCAAATCGGCAGAGGAAATTTACGAGGCGCTTGTCATTGAGGATATTCAGCGCACCGCCGATCTGTTGCGGCCGATCTACGACAGCACCAGCGGTGTCGATGGTTACGTCAGTCTGGAGGTCAGCCCGACGTTGGCGCATGACACCGCGGGCACCATTGCCGAGGCGCGACGGCTCCACGCAGCACTCGGCCGACCCAACGTGATGATCAAGGTTCCGGCCACCCCGGCCGGCATCCCCGCCATCGAAACGCTGATCGGCGAAGGCATCAACATCAATGTCACCCTGATCTTCGGACTCAGTACCTATGAAGCCGTGGCCGAGGCGTACCTGAGCGGGCTGGAGAGGCTGGCCGCCGATGGCGGCGACGTGAGCCGCATCGCATCCGTGGCATCCTTTTTTGTCAGCCGCATCGATGCAGTGGTCGATTCGGCGCTGGCAGCGCTGAACAACGAGGCGCTGTCCGGGAAAATCGCCATTGCCAACGCGAAACTGGCCTTTGCCCGCTCGCATGACATCTTCTCCGGCGATCGGTGGCGCCGACTGGCCGGCCGTGGGGCGCGGGTTCAGCGGCTGCTCTGGGCCAGTACCGGCACCAAAAATCCGAACTATCCCGACACCCTCTATCTTGACGAATTGATCGGCCGGGATACCGTGAATACGGTACCGCCGGCCACGCTCGACGCCTTTCTCGATCATGGAACCGTTGCCGCGCCATTGGGGCAGGAGCTCGACAAAGCCGGATCGCACCTGCAACAGCTCGCCGCTCTGGGGATCGACCTGGAGGCGATTACCCAGCAGCTCCAGGATGAAGGGGTGGCCGGTTTTGCCGCATCATTTGCCGCCCTGATGGCCGGCGTGGCCGCAAAGCGCGAGCAACTGAAGACCGGTTGGCAAGCCATCAGCGCGACCTTGCATGAATATCAGCGTCCCGTGGACGCGGCCTTGGCGGAAATCCGTGACAACCGGATCGTGAAACGCATCTGGCAGCATGACCACACGGTATGGCGACCTGACCCGACCGAGATCAACAATCGGCTGGGCTGGCTGCACCTGCCTGAAACCATGCCTGAACACCTGGATCGTATCAACGGGCTGGTAGAGGCCGTGCGCAAGGATGGCTATACCCACGCGCTCCTGCTGGGCATGGGTGGATCCAGCCTGGCGCCCGAGATGTTTGCCCGTGTGTTTGGTGAATCCGTGGACGGCTTGCGGCTTGCCGTTTTCGACAGCACCGATCCTGATATGCTCCTGGATCGCGCCGGAGATCTAGATCTGTCGAGAACGCTCTTTATCGTGGCGACCAAGTCAGGGGGTACGGTGGAAACGCTTTCGGCCTTCAAATACTTCTATAACCAATTGCGGGAAACGCTGGATGACCATGGTGCCGGCCGACATTTCATCGCCATTACCGATCCCGGCAGCTCGCTGGCGGAGCTTGCCGGGAAATACCGGTTTCGTGATGTGTTTCTCAATGACCCCACTATCGGGGGGCGCTATTCGGCGCTGTCCTTCTTCGGGCTGGTGCCGGCGGCATTGGTCGGCGTCGATCCGGCAACGCTGCTGGCGCGAGCGCAAACGCTGGCCTGCAACGCGCAGGGCTGCAATTGCCCGGTGGGCGGCGACAACGGTGCGGCGCGTTTGGGCGCGATCTTGGGTGAACTTGCCAGAGCCGGCCCCGATAAAGCGACCATCATTACCTCGCCGGTCCTCGCCAGTTTCGGCGATTGGGTGGAACAACTGATCGCCGAAAGTACCGGCAAGGAGGGAAGAGGCATCCTCCCCGTGGTCGGTGAGACACCCGGCCTGCCCGATGCCTACGGTACCGATCGACTGTTCGTCCACATCCGGCTGGAAGGAGACGACACCCAGGATGCGGCTCTGGCCGCACTGGAGAAAGCCGGCCATCCGGTCGTCACCGTGCGTCTGAGAGATCTCTACGACATCGGGGGGCAGCTGTTTCTGTGGGAGATGGCCACGGTAATTGGTGGTGCCCGACTGGGCATCCAGCCCTTCGACCAGCCCAACGTGGAATCAGCCAAACTGCTCGCCGGCGAGATGGTGGCCGCATATATGGACAACCATACCCTGCCGGCCGGTGAGACAGCCCCGCTTAACGGCCAAGCGTTGACCTCCTTCACCAACCAGGCCCGCCCCGGCGACTATGTGTCCATTCACGCCTACGTTCAACCGACGCCGGCCACGGATAAGTCCTTGAACGATCTTCGGCTTCGTTTGCGGGACCAGCTCAAGCTGGCGACGACCGTCGGCTATGGCCCGCGTTTCCTGCACTCCACGGGGCAGCTGCACAAGGGTGATGGCGGCAACGGGTTGTTCATTCAGCTCACCTCTGAGGCGATCCATGATGTACCTATTCCGGATGAGGCCGGCACATCCGCCGCGGCGATGACCTTCGGCGTGCTGAAAAAGGCGCAGGCTCTGGGCGATGCGCAGGCGTTGCGTAACGCCGGCCGGCGGGTGATCTGCTTTGACCTGGGCAAAGACGTGCTTGGCGGTCTCAATCGATTGGCGGGCGCAGTATGACACCTTTTACCAAACACGCCCTGCGCGCCGACGGGATCCTTGACGACCGCTGGATCGTCGATGATCCGCAGACTCTATTGGCGGTCATCGACCGGACAATGGCCTGCCGGACCTGTCGAAAGTGAGTCTGACATGGAAAGATCCATCAACGAATTGAAACAAAAAGCCGGTGAAACGGCAGGGGCTTTTGTCCGATCGGGCATGGTTGTCGGTTTAGGCACCGGCAGCACGGCGGTCTGGGCGGTCCGGCACCTGGCGGAACTGATTGCCAGGGGGAAATTGAGCGGTATTCTGGCGATCCCCACCTCTCAGGCCACCGACAGAGAGGCCCGCAGACTCAACATTCCGCTGGCCACCCTGGAAGAGCACCCTCTTTTGGATCTGACCATCGATGGGGCCGACGAAGTCGATCCCGACCTCAACCTGATCAAAGGAGGGGGCGGCGCCCTCTTGCGGGAGAAAATCGTCGCCCAGGCCGCCAAACGATTGATCATCGCCGTGGATCACAGCAAATTGTCCGCCCGGTTGGGGGAGCAATGGTCCGTAGCCGTGGAGGTAATCCCCTTCGGCTGGAAATCCCAGCAGAAATTCATTGAAGACTTGGGCGCGGTGGTACATCTGCGGGCCGGTCCGAATGGAAGCGTGTATTTCACGGATCACCGCAATTATATCCTGGACTGCCGATTCGGGCCCATCGGCAACGCCGCCGAACTGGCCCGGCGACTCAAAAATCGCACCGGCATCGTCGAACACGGCCTGTTTTTGAATATGGCCACCGATCTGATCGTGGCCCGGCCCGGTGGTGTCGAGCACCGCAAACGTCCAGGCCCGTTTTCAACCGACCGTTAGGCCGCTGACGGTCTTCACCATGACCAATGAGCAATGAACGAGGCAACGAGCATGAATGACGACAGATCCGTTACGATTATCATTTTCGGGGCATCCGGCGACCTGACCCGTCGCAAACTGATGCCGGCCCTGTACAACAACTTCAGGAAAAAGCGACTGCCCGAGGAGCTGCGGATCGTTGGCTTCGCGCGGCGCCAGTGGAGCGACGACCAGTTCAGGGAACACCTTGGCGACGGCATCAAAGAGCACGGCACCTTCGATCCGGAGGTGTGGCAGAGGTTCGCCCAATCCCTGCACTATTGCCGGGGCAGTCTGGACGATGCCGAAGACTTTGAAAAACTCGGCGTCTTTCTTGAGCAGATCGAAAGCTCCCCGACTGATCGGCTGTATTACCTCGCCACCTCGCCGGATTTTTATGGCACAACCTGTGAGTATCTGGCCGCCGCCGGCATGACCGCCGAGGCGCAGGGCCGCCGCAGTATTATCATTGAAAAGCCCTTCGGCAGCGATCTCGCTTCCGCCAGGGCGCTCAACCAGCGGGTCCATACGGCCTTCGCGGAGCACCAGGTGTTTCGCATCGATCACTACCTGGGCAAGGAAACCGCCCAGAATATTCTCTTTCTTCGGTTTGCCAATACCCTGTTTGAGCCGGTCTGGAACCGGCGCTATGTGGCCAATATACAGATCACGGTGGCGGAACGCGTGGACGTGGGACAACGTGGCGGCTATTACGACAAGGCCGGCGTGCTGCGGGACATGTTCCAGAATCACCTGCTGCAACTGCTGGCCCTGACGGCCATGGAACCGCCGGCCTCCCTGGATGCCGACGCGATCCGCAATGAAAAGGTGAAAGTCCTCGGAACGGTTC
>CAYSSK010000132.1:0-7893 GCA_964433645.1 uncultured Desulfofustis sp. | reverse complement strand
GTCGGCCTGATCCTGGTCATCGCCTTGATGACCATTCCACCCTCGATCGCCGAGAAATACACGTCCTCGATGCTGCGGATGATGGCCGTCTCCTGCGGGCTCGGCATGCTCTTTATCATCGGTGGACTCTGGGGGTCGTATCATTACGACCTGACCTCGGGAGCGGCGATTATCATGATGGCCGGCGGCGGCTTTCTCGCCTCTCTGCTGATCGACCAATTTATCTCGCTGAAGCGGCGGAAAAGCTGGTTGCAAGCACACCGGCCAAGCACTACCCGCGACTGACGATCAACCATGTGCGAGCATTGCAATTATAAAAAGATCCTGCAATCAACAGGATTGCGACCGACGCCGAACCGGCTGCGGGTCATGGAAGTCATCGGCAGCAACAACTCGCCATTGACCGCGACCGAGGTGTTTCTTACCATAGAGAGAACGCAATCCATCAACCGGGTCACCGTTTACCGGATTCTTGACCTGCTCGTTCAGCACCGTATTCTCGAACGGCTCAGCAGCAGCGGCCGAGCGGCCTATTATGGCCTGGCACCGAACGAACATCATGAGGCACACCCCCATTTCTGTTGTACCAGCTGCGGTCAGATCGATTGCCTCACCCCGCAGAGCCTGACGATAGATGCGGGTAACATGCAGAAAACGTTTGCCGGAGAGGTGAAACGGATCGAAGTTCGAGTGGAAGGCATTTGCAGAAAGTGCCTGAAGCAAAGATCAAACCATTGATAAAGGAGTTCCACGATGGCCAATTGTTGCGAAATGAAGGAAGGGGACCTGTTTGTCTGTGAGAAATGCGGACTGGAATTGCGCGTCGCCAAACCCTGTGCGTGCAAACCGGGGGCCGAAGAGTCCTGCACCGTGCCCTTGCAATGCTGCGGGCAGGATATGACGAAGCGCTAGCCGGACTGCCGGGCCGAAGGGGACCTCGGTGCCGAGGAAATCACGATCCGGCGTCCCCTTTTTTTTTCAGAGACAGACACCGGGCACTCCGCGGCCAGAGCTCCCCGGCTTGATCAAGAAGGCAACGAGGAAAAGACGAAGCCGGCCAATACGCTTTCACGGTACCTGACGGCTCTTCCCGATGCCCCGATACCCGATCCGGCACTGCACGCCATGGGGAGGCAGCAGGCAGCTGTCGTTCATGGCGCATCGAAATAAGAATAACTCCCACTTGCGCTGCCCACACTCTTGTTTACTGTGTTGGTACTATTCGTCATCCCCCGGCATGACCGGAAAACGACAGGAATACAAGACGCCATGACCGCCGAAAAGAATGTTTTGGGAATGCCGCTGCAGGTATGCGGTATCGAGCCGCTGACCGGGTTTCACCGTGACGGATCCTGTCGCACCGGACCGGAGGACATCGGGGTACACGGTGTCTGTGTGGTGGCCACCGAGGAGTTCTTGAGCTTTTCCAAAGAAAGCGGCAACGATTTGTCCACCCCGAGGCCTGAATTTCACTTCCCCGGTCTACTGCCGGGTGATCGCTGGTGCCTCTGCGCAGCCCGCTGGCAAGAAGCCCTCGACCATGACGCCGCACCGCCGGTGGTCCTGGCCGCGACCAGTGCGACCGTACTGGAAATCATTGCCGGAGCCGATCTGTTCGCCCATGCCGTCGAGGACGGACATGGCTGACCCCGCACCACAGCCGGTGCATCTTCTCAATCGTTCAAGCCGATAACCAACTTAAAGGAGCGGCTCACTATGGAATTACACGACTATTTCGAGAATACCGGCGGCACCGGCATCCTGGCCACCGCCGACAGCTCCGGCCGCGTTGATGCGGCCATCTATTCGCGGCCGCATTTTCTGGATGACGGAACGTTGGCGTTCGTCATGCGGGACCGCCTGACCCATGCCAATCTGCAATCAAACCCCTATGCCACCTACCTGTTCATCGAGCAGGGTCCCGGCTACCACGGCAAACGGCTTTTTCTCGAGAAGACCGGGGAAAGCTCCGATCGGGAACTGATTGAACGCTACAAACGCCGAACACCGACCCAGACCGATGGTGAAGCCCTGTTTCTCGTCTATTTCAGGATCGACCGGCAACTGGCCCTGCTCGGCGGCTCCCCGTCCTGATCGGTGCCGGAATCGGCCGGCAAGCCAGCCGCTCTCCCGGCACCTGTCCATTGCCGCCTCGCACCTGACCGACCGATAACCGGGACCTGCCCCCCGCACAGAGCTTGACCGGGAACGGAAAACGGGGCATTATACCGCTCGTCGCACGACGGTTCGACCGTTGTGCCCCTCGAGCCGCGGCAGGTGCGGCCTATCGTCAATCAGTCGGGAAACTGCCATGATCTCCATCGTCATACCGGTGTTCAACGAACAGGCCTCCCTGGAACCGCTCCACCGCGAGATCGGAACCGTCATGGACCCGCTCGGCGACGATTACGAGATCATCTTCGTCGACGACGGCAGCACCGACGGCAGCACCGACGTGATCCGGGGGCTTGCCGCTGTCGACAGCCGGACTCATTACGTGGCGCTGCGCCGCAACTTCGGCAAATCGGCGGCCCTGCAGGTCGGCTTCAACAAGGCCCGCGGCGACATCATCATCACCATGGACGGCGATCTGCAGGACGACCCGGCCGAAATACCCCGTTTTCTCGACGAGCTCAAAAACGACTGCGACCTCGTTGCCGGCTGGAAGATCGACCGCCAGGACCCGCGCGAAAAAACCGTGCCGTCGGCGATCTTCAACCGGGTGGTATCACTGCTCAGCGGCCTGAAGCTCAACGACTACAATTGCGGTTTTAAATGCTACCAAAGGCAGGTGGTCGAGGAAATCAGACTCTACGGGGAACTGCACCGCTTCGTTCCGCTGCTCGCCCACAAGAAGGGCTTTCGCATCAAAGAGCTGGCGATCCATCACCGCAGGCGTCGTTTCGGGGTTTCAAAATTCGGCCTGGAACGCTACGCCCGGGGCTTTTTCGACCTGTTGACGGTAATTTTCGTCACCACCTATCTGAACCGGCCGATGCACCTGTTCGGTTGGGTCGCCGCTTTTTTTTTCATCCTCGGAACAGCCCTGTTCAGTTACCTGTTCTTCGGTCGCTGGCTGGGCGGTGAATCAATCGGCACGAGCCCGCTGTTCAGTATTTCGATCTTTCTGATCGGCACCGGCATCCAGATCTTCATCATCGGTACGGTAGCCGAGTTGATCGTCTACAACCGCGAGCGGGAGCGGCTCGACAGTTATTCGATCAGGGACGAAGACCGGTGAAGCTCGTCAAGTTCTTCGGCAGTTCCGTCATCGCCACCGGTGTCGATTTCCTGCTCTACCTGGCGCTCCTCGGCGTCATCTCACCGACGCCGGCGCACGCGATCAGTGCCGCGACCGGTATGGTTATCAATTTCACGCTGCAGTACACCTTCGTCTTCACGCCGACCAATACACTGAGAAAATCAATCGGTTTGTCACTCTGTTTTGCCGGCCTCGGCGTCCTGCTCGGCACCGCGATCATCTACCTGCTCACGCACTATACCCCGCTGGCCGGTTTCCCGGTGGCGGCCAAAGTGGTAACCGTCGGTTTGGTCTTTTTCTACAATTACGTCACCCGGAAGTTCTCTTTCGGCGATACCGACACCGGCCGCCGCGGGCAGGGAAAGCCATGCTGACCAGAGCCGGCCGCCTGCTGCTGGAGCACGCTGCGCTCTTTATCATCTGCTATTTTATTCTGCAGGTCATGGTACGGATGATCACCACCCCCGGTGCGGTGATCGACGAGAGCGAACAAATGCTGTTGACCCAGCATTTTTCCCTCGGTTACAATGCCCAGCCGCCGCTCTATACCTGGCTCCAGATGCTTCTCTTCGCCGTGTTCGGTCCGGGTATCCTGGCGCTGGCTGTGTTGAAAAATCTGCTGCTCGCGCTGGTCTACCTGCTCACCTACCGTATCGGCCGGCTGCTGACCGATAACCGGCAGACCGCCGCCCTCGGCGCGCTCTCGCTGCTGCTGCTGCCGCAGATCGCCTACGAGGCCCAGGTTGACCAGATCCACTCCGTGCTGGTGACCACCGCCGCGGCGGCCACGCTCTATCTGCTCATCCGTCTGCTCCAAACCGGCAGCACGGGCCATTTCATTCTTCTCGGAGTGGCGGTCGGCTGCGGTGTCCTGGCCAAATACAATTTTGTGCTCGTGCCCCTCGCCCTGTTCTGCGCCGTCGTCTCCATCCCCGCTTACCGGCAAAAAATCCTGCGACCGCCGCTGCTGCTCTCCATACTGACAGCCGCGCTGCTGGTCGCACCGCACGGGGTCTGGTTCCTGAACCATCCGGAACTGGCAACGACGGAGACCCTGCAGCGAATGCAGCTCGACCAGGGTGGAACATACCTGACCAACATCCTCAGAGGCATGGCCGATCTGGCCGTGGCCGTACTCGCCTTCATCGGGCCGTTTCTGCTCTGCGCCCTGGTGTTGCTTCGGCCACGATGGCCGGCGAAAGCAGGCCCGCCGCTGCACCTTTTGGCCCGCTTTATCGGGGCGGCACTGCTGCTGATCGTAATGGTCATCCTGGTTACCGAGACCACCCAGATCAAGCAACGCTGGTTGCAGCCCTTCCTCTTCATTTTTCCGCTGCTGTTGCTGATGTCCGCCCCACCCGCCGAGCCTCCGGCACGGCGGACCGCACTGTTCTCGCTGATCGCGGTACTGATGGCGGCTGTCGTCACCGTCCTGATTCCGCTGCGGATCTATCTGGTCGACCTCTCCGACGGTCCGCGCCGGGATAATTATCCGTTCCGGGCCCTGGCCCAGACCATCAGCGAGAGCGGCTTTGCCGGCGGCACCATCGTGGCCGAGGACAAGTTCATCGGCGGCAATATGCGCCTGTTTTTCCCGGAATCAACGGTCATTACGCCGTCGCTGCCGCTTCAGCCCTACCGGCTGACACCGCAGCTGCTCGTCGTCTGGCAGGTCCACGACCCGGCCGGGATGGTCGGCGGCACGGCGCTGGAGCAGTATCGCTGCCGGCCGTTCCGGGCGGAATTGCCGTTTCGCCATTCCCGCAGCTACACCTTCCGGGCCGCCTACCGCATTTGCGAGCGAACCGCCGAGGCATCAACCGATTCCGCTCGGTATGACGGCACTGAAACAGGCCCCGCCCAGTAACGGCGACCTGCCGATGGCAACGCGCCCCCGGTGGTGCGAAGCAAAGAGTTTCAGGGACAACAGGCCAAGTCCGCTGCCGGTCTTTTTGGTGGAAAAGAACGGTTCCAGTAGACGCTCGCTCATGTTCTCGTCAACACCGGGACCATTGTCATGAACCTCAATGAAAACAGACCCGTCCGCCTGGCTGATGCGAATCAGAATGTCTCCGCCCGCACCCGTCGCCTCGGCCGCATTGAGAATCATATTCATCAAAGCCCGGCCGAGCAGACCGGCATTGATTTTCACCGTCAGTGATTCGGGCAGATCCGCCGTTAGCCGGCATGACCTCGTCTTGTTGTGAATCCGCGCAAAATCCATGGTCTCCCGAATCGTCCGGGGAAGGTCGATCACATCCCGGAAACCGGGTAGGGTCTGGCGGGTGGAGGTCAGCAGGCTCTGATTCAAGGAGATCACCTGCCGCGTCGAAGCGATGATCTGGTCGACCTGGCGCTGCTGCCGCTCATCCAGGGACGCATCCCGGCGAAGCAGTTCGGCGGAACCGATCACCACGGCGAGATAATTGTTGACATCATGACCGATGGCCGAAGAGTAGATGCCCGCCGAAACCAAACGCTCCGAGTGAACCAGGTGCTTGCACTGGGAAAAGATGGTATCGTCGCGATCCTTGATGGAGCCGAACAGAAAATAGGTATAAGCGAATAATACCAGGCCGGTCACCACCACGAAAACCGTCCCTTTGTACTGCTCGATGGTCCTGAGGGTCTCCACCGATCCCGACCAGGCGGCCGCCGCTTCCCCGGAAATCCAGATATAGGCGGCAGCCAGGACAATATAGCCAAGCGCCGTCCTGGCTGCCACGACCATCGGCCTGATAGGCATGCGATCATCGAGATCAAGCGCGAATGAGGAATTGTGCAACGAGTCGGCGATACTCATGGTCGGCTCCTTCTGTTGAAAACGGCAGCGACACTGAACCGGATCCGACAAACAACCTTTTTTGGACGCTTCCTTCCCACTATCCGGTAAGGAGTGTACAACAAGGCCGTTGCCACGCTGTCACCATTATGCAGCTTCACGACAACCAGGTCAAGAATCTTTCCCAGGAACCGGAATCGGAACGTCCACCATCTATGGGATCGCCAAGCAACATGGCGGCGGCTCCTTGGTCTGCAGCGAGCTGCGGGGAAGGAACAGCATTCAGGATCTTCCTGCCGGTTCCTCCGGAGGTGCCGGAGAAAACAGCCGCAACGGCCTCAGTGCAGCCCGCAGCGGCAGACGGCAGAATCCGGCACTAACCTCTCGTCCTGCCTGCTTTTCTAGGAAAGCACCGCCTGCACGAGAAGACCTGCCGCGACGGCGGTGACCAGCACCGAACCGAGAAAGGCCATGAGCAGCGGCAGCCTGAAAATCCCCTTCAGCATGGCCACTTCCGGCAAGCTCGCCCCGGCTCCGCCGATGATCAGCGCGATAACCGCACCGACGCTCATCCCCTTGCCGATCAGGCTGGCCGCGATCGGCACCATCGTGCTCACCCTGAGATACAGCGGGATACCCGCCACCGCGGCGATCGGCACGGCCAGCGGATTATCGGCGCCGGCCAGCCGCGTTACCAGGTCCGTCGGCAAAAAACCATGGATCACGGCACCGATCGCCACGCCCAGCACGATAAACGGCAGCAGTTTCCTGAACTGCCCGACGGCGCCGAAGAAGATCCGCCGCCATCGGCCTTCGCCAACCGGCTCGGCGACCACGCCGGTGGTCGGCACCGCTTCCGCCCCTGATTCCGGAGCTGCGGCGCAGCATGGCGCGGCGGCCAGCGGCCTGATCATCCGCAGCGGCTGCACTGGCTGCCGGCCGGAGCCGGCGTCTGCCGCCGAGGGTGCTGCCGCGCAACAGGCAGCCGAAGCATCGTTGCCGTAAACCACCTCCCGGTTGAGATACCGGGCAAATCCGGCACGCTCCAGCATAAAACCGATGGCAATGGCCATGGTCACCGCGACGACCACATAGACCACCGTCACCTGAGGGCCGAGCAGGACGAAAAACAGCGGCACGATGATCGGGTTGACCAGCGGTGAGGTAAACAGAAAGGTCATCGTCGGACCGAATCCCGCCTGGGCCTTGAGCAACCCGATGGTCACCGGGATCGTCGAACAGCTGCAAAACGGCGTCAGGCCGCCGAGTATCGAGCCGATCACATAGCCGCTGCCGCGGCGCCCCGACAGCCAGCGCCGGACTTTTTCCTGGGGAAGAAACTCGTTGATCACCCCGACGAGAAAACTGATGCCGACAAAGAGCACCGCCAACTCCACCATGGTCACCAGGAAGAACCGCACGGATTCTTCGAGCAGCGGCAGCAGCTGTTCACTTTCCATATCTTTATTCCTATGTTTCTGGTATTATCGAAATAATGAGGCGCATAAACGGTCTCATCCCGCTGATCCAGCACTTCGTCACGCTTCCCGGCGACTCTCCAGTGTACAGCACTCGGCCAGAAGAAACTCGGCAAGTTCCCTGATTTCCCGGTACTGCGGCTCGCAATACAACGTCCGGCTGTCCCGCCGCTGACTGACCAGGCCGACCTGAACGAGGCGCTGGATATGATGAGACAGCGTCGATCCTGGAATTCCCAGGTGCCCCTGAATTTCCCCGACCGGCAGCCCTCCCCGCCCTGCCTTGACAAGCAGTCGCAGGATGGCAAGTCTGGTGACATTACCGATCTCCGCACATCGCGCCGCGGCGGTATCCATATCCATCATTTTTT
>CAYSSK010000131.1:5585-8018 GCA_964433645.1 uncultured Desulfofustis sp. | reverse complement strand
TGGCCGCCGGCTGCGGACGTCCTGTCCGCAGCCCTCCGGGCCTGATTCTCCGTCCTGCCGGGCCTTCGCGATGCAGCCTCCGGCAGAACCGGCCAGCCTTGGGAACTGATATTCAAGGAAAAACGGCGGGACAGGTTTTAACCTGTCCTCCGCAAACCAACAACGGCGGGACGGATAGCCACCGGAGTGAGTCCGAAGCATTCTGTGAGGTGCAACATCTTGACAAGCCCGGCAACGTGTGGTTATTTAGTCATGTTACGGTCTGATAGATGCGGGCATAGCTCAGTTGGCAGAGCGCGAGCTTCCCAAGCTTGAGGTCGCGAGTTCGAGCCTCGTTGCCCGCTCCACACCGGAAACCAACCGTCTGCGGTTGTCGGTAAACGTCTGCACGTGGGACGCGAGTCGGGGACGGTTGCTTATACCTGGAATGCAGGTGCGTTGCCAGGAATAGGAAAGTGGGCTTTGCCCGCTTTTTTTTTTATAATTGGTACCAAAATTCGCGGCCGCCGGAAAAAGCAGCGCCGGTGCCGGTTGCCGACCCAGCACCGCGACAGGCTAACAAAACAGTTGAAGAACGGATGAACGAAGGGGTAATCAGTCGTGTTCGGGAGTTTGCCGAGTCGCTCTTGCCGGCGATGGGGTTGGAACTCTATGATGCCCAGTTTCGTCGGGAGAACCAGGGCTGGGTGTTGCGTCTGATTATTGACCGGATTGACGGCGTGTCGCTGGACGACTGTTCCCGGGTGAGCCGGGAAGTGAGTGATTTCCTCGATGTGGAAGACCTGATTGAGCACCAGTATCATCTGGAGGTCTCGTCGCCGGGAGTGGAACGGACGTTGCGTTCACTTGCCGAATGCCGACGGTTTATCGGGGAAAAGGTACGGGTGAAATTGTCGCAGGAGCGTGACGGCCAGAAGGTTTTTGTCGGTCGGCTGCAAGAGGTGAGCGACGGGAGACTGATTGTTGAACTCGAGAACGGGGAGCTGCACATTCTTCCCTGGGACGAGATCAACAAGGCCCGTCTGTCTCTTTAGGTGGTTTTAGGACAGAGGCGCACAACCGCAACTGCCGGTGCCCTGGCATGGGAAGCGCTGATGGTGAGGTAGGATAATGATATCGGACTTAAAACGGATAATTGACCAGATCAGCAGGGATCGCGGATTTGACCGGCAGCTTCTGGTAGAGGCGATCGAGGAAGCGGTGGCGTCAGCAGCCCGGAAAAAGTACGGCAGCAGGCGCGATATCGAAGTGCACTATAACGAAGAATTGGGCGAAGTCGAAGTATTCCAGTTCCGTAGCGTTGTCGAGGCCGCCGAAGACGATCAGACCGAGATCTCCTTCGAGGCTGCCAAGGTGCTCGATCCCGAGGTGCAGATGGGTGACGAACTCGGCGAGAAAATGGAAAATATTACCGAACTCGGCCGTATCGCCGCCCAGTCCGCCAAACAGGTCATCATTCACCGCATGAAAGATGCCGAGCGCGACGTCATCTACGATATGTTCAAGGATCGTCAGGGAGAAGTGGTCAGCGGGATCGTTCAGCGTTTCGAGCGCGGCAACATGGTTGTCAACCTGGGCCGTACCGATGCCATTTTACCCAAAGAACATCAGATACCGAAACGCTCGTTCAAGCAGGGCGACCGGATTCGCGCCTACCTGCTGGAGGTGCGCCAGAACAGTCGGGATTCCCAACTGATCCTGTCGCGCACCGCCGATGAGTTTCTCGAAAAGCTGTTCCAACTCGAAGTCCCGGAAATTGCCGAAGGCATCGTCAAGATCATGGGTGTCAGCCGGGAGCCGGGATTTCGGGCAAAAATAGCGGTCAGTTCGTCCGAGTCCGATGTCGACCCGGTCGGCGCCTGTGTCGGGATGAAGGGCAGCCGGGTGCAGAACGTCGTTCAGGAACTGCAGGGTGAGCGCATCGATATCGTTACCTGGAGCCCCGATCCGGCCAAATATGTGTATAACGCTCTGGCGCCCGCCCATGTCAGCATGGTTATGGTCGACGAGGAGGCCAATTCGCTGCTCGTGGTCGTACCCAACGATCAGCTGTCGCTGGCCATCGGCAGGCAGGGGCAGAACGTTCGCCTGGCCTCGAAGTTGATGGGGTGGCGAATCGATGTGAAGAGTGAACAGCGGTGGGCCAACCTGGAAGATGAGGGATACCAGTCCCTGTTGCAGGTGGTGGGTATTGACGAAAATCTGGCCGATCAATTGCTGGCCAAGGAGATCAAGTCCGTGGTTGATCTGGCCCGGGCCACGGTGGAAGAGCTGACCATTATCCGAGCCATCGACGAGGATTACGCAGGCCAGCTCATCGAGGCGGCGACCGATCTCGCCGGAGAGGAGGCTATTGCTGCGGCTGCCGAACGGGAGGAGAAGGCGCTCGCCGAGGCGGCGTTGCGCGAGCAGGCGCGGGCAGCCGCCCGGCAG
>CAYSSK010000131.1:0-5485 GCA_964433645.1 uncultured Desulfofustis sp. | reverse complement strand
GCAGACGAAGCCAGAGCTGAAGACGCGGCAAACGAAGCTGACGCGGAGGAAGAGCAGTCGCCCGTCGACAAACCGGAATAAGGATATCGTGACCCGGCGACCGATTCGCACCTGTGTCAGTTGTCGGCGGAAGGCAGGCAAAGACGAGCTGTTGCGTCATTGCTGGGACGAAAACGGCCCGGTTGCCGACGAGCGGCAGGTCGCACCAGGACGCGGCGTCTATACGTGCCGGAGCGAGACGTGCAAGGACAGGTTTTACGCAGACAGCAGACGTTGGCAGCGGTTGTTTCGCCGGGGATAATGGCCGGTGGTTGTTGCCCGATAAGAGATGCTGTGGTAGAGCGAAGAAGAACCCAGAAGGTGGTTTTCCAGGAGTGAGGCATGAGCAGAGTGAGGGTTTACGAACTGGCCAAAGAAGCCGGCATGACCGGCAAGGATCTGGCCGATAAGTTGATTGCCGAAGGGTACGACGTCAAGGGCCACAGTTCGACAGTCGATGAAGATACCGCTGAGAAGATTCGCCGGACGATGCTTCAGAACTCGGAAACCGAATTGGTTGAAAAGAGAATAGACGCTTCCCAGGGGGCGACGGTTATCAGACGGCGGGCCACCATTATCCGCCGGCGGCCGAAAGCCGATCAGGAAGAGCCCGCGGAAGAAACGACCGAGACCGAGGAAGCGGAGCAGGAGACCGCTGGCGCCGCCGACACCGATGAGCCGGTGGTCCAGGCTGAAGCCGAAGAGACGTCGGTCCGGCCGCCACGAGACGAAGTGGAACTGCCGCCCTCGGCGAAAGAGACTGCTGAGCAGGCCGAAGAGATGGCCCGGCCGATAGCCGACGCGGAACAGGATGCGGCACCGAACGCCGAAACCGACGCTGGCGCATCGGACGAAGCGGTTGAAGCGCCTGCTGCACAGCCTGCCGGGCAGGATGATCGGGAAGAGCAGAGTCCGCCGAAGAAGCCAAAGACAAAGAAGGTGGAACGCAAGACCATCGCCCGGGTGGTCGGCTCGATCGATCTGCCGGTCGCCAACGAAACGGACGCGGGCGAACGATCCCGGCCGAAAAAGGTGGCCCGATCGACCGCCTCGAAGACCGGTCGGCCTAATATCGCCGTTCAGTTCGAGCCGGAAACGCCCGGTGACGCCACGGAACGTGCCCGGAAGAAGGGCAAGCGCGTTGCCGGCAGCGACGACGATGAGCGCGATCGGCGCGGCAAGGGGGCCCGTAAAGGGGGCAAGAAGAGCGTCAAGTTTACCCATTTCGACGCCGATTACCAGCGCGGCGGCAAGCGCGGCAAGCGCGGGCGCAAAGCGGATAAACGAATCGCGCCGTCGACCGCCGAGATGAAGGCCAGCAAACGCAAAATAACCGTCTTCGACACTATTACCGTTGGTGACCTGGCGGCCCGGATGAAAATCAAGGCATCCGAGGTCATCGCCAAGTTGATGGGGCTCGGCGTAATGGCGACGATGAACCAGGCGGTCGATGTCGAGACGGCAACGCTGATCGCCGCCGATTTCGGTTACGAGGTCGAACAGGGGATCACCGAGGAGATCGGCATTCAATTGCTCGATGCTCAGGAGGAGGGTGGTGAAACCAGGATGCGCCCACCGGTGGTCACGGTCATGGGGCACGTCGATCACGGTAAAACCTCAATTCTCGACGCGATTAGAAAAACCGATGTAGCCGAGGGAGAAGCGGGCGGAATTACTCAGCATATCGGTGCCTATCACGTCCGCTCCAAGGCCGGTGACGTGACCTTCGTCGACACTCCCGGACATGCCGCCTTTACCGAGATGCGCTCTCGCGGTGCCCAGATCACCGACCTGGTGATCCTGGTGGTTGCCGCCGACGACGGCGTCATGGATCAGACCAGAGAGGCGATCAACCATGCCCAGGCCGCCAACGTGCCGATCCTGGTGGCGGTCAACAAAATAGACAAGGACAACGCCGACCCGGATCGGGTCAAGCGTGAACTCTCCGATTTCGGCCTGATTCCCGAGGACTGGGGCGGCCAGACCATCTATTGCGAAACCTCGGCCAAGAAAAACATCGGTATCGAAGAGTTGCTTGAAAATATTCAGTTGATGTCGGAAATGCTGGAGCTGCAGGCAGATGCATCGCGAAAGGCCAAGGGACGAGTCGTTGAAGCACAATTGGACAAAGGGCGCGGTGCGGTTGCGACGGTGCTCGTCCAGGACGGCACGTTGCGCACCGGCGATTATTTCGTCGTCGGCCAGCACAGCGGCAAAGTACGGGCGATGCGCGACGACAAGGGACGACCGGTCAAGGAGGTTGGCCCGTCGTCGCCGGTCGAAGTCCAGGGGCTGTCCGGTGTTCCCCTGGCCGGTGACGAGTTCATCGTGGTCA
This sequence comes from uncultured Desulfofustis sp., assembly GCA_964433645.1. Lineage (GTDB taxonomy): Bacteria > Desulfobacterota > Desulfobulbia > Desulfobulbales > Desulfocapsaceae > Desulfofustis. The sequence continues at coordinate 3,111 of CAYSSK010000131.1, read as the reverse complement.
CCGACGAGAAGATGGCCAAGAGCGTCAGCCAGGCCCGTTCGATGAAGGTGCGTGAGACTGAACTGGCGGCCGACAGCAAGATTTCGCTGGACAAACTGTTCGAGAAGATGGCCGAGGGAGATGTGCAGGAATTGCGGGTGATTATCCGCGCCGACGTGCAGGGGACCCTGGAGGCCTTCGCCAAGGCCGCCGAGGAATTGTCCACCGAAGCGATCAAGGTGCGGGTACTGCATGAAGGGACCGGTACCATTACCGATTCCGATATTCTGCTCGCATCGGCCTCCGATGCGATCATTATCGGTTTCAATGTCCGGCCGACGGCGAAGATGAAGGATCTGGCCAGCCGGGAAAACGTCGATCTGCGCTCTTATGACGTCATTTATCATGCCCTGGACGACATTCGCAAGGCGATGCTCGGCATGCTCGACCCGACGTTCGAGGAGGAGGTCATCGGCACCGCCGAGATTCGCGACATCTTCAGCGTCCCGAAAGTCGGCAAGATCGCCGGCTGCTTCGTCACCGATGGGGCGATCAGGAGGAATGCCGGCGTACGCGTGGTCCGTGACGGGGTGGTCATCTATACCGGCAAGATCAGTTCGCTGCGGCGGTTCAAAGAGGATGCCAAAGAAGTCGTCGCCGGTTATGAGTGTGGTATCGGCGTTGAGCATTTCAACGATATCAAGGTGGGCGATCAACTCGAGGCGTTCGTGATGCGGCAGATTGAAGCCAAGCTGGGCTAACGGTGTGTGGCAATGAAGAAACCATGGCATCCGAAACAGGAACTCGAGGCGCTCGGGGCCGTCCGCTCGCAGCCGCCCAAGCGAGCCGTACGGGTAGCCGATGCGATCCGCAACGAATTATCCCTGCTGCTGGTGCAGCGCAGCAGTGACCCCCGCCTGCACGACGTGCAGATCAACCGGGTAACGGTCACCGATGACTTACGTCATGCCAAGATCTATTTTACCACTCTGCCGGGAGGCGGCTCAGTCGACGAAGCGCGGCAGGCACTTGAGCGGGCCGCCGGTTTCATGCGCAGTCATCTGGCCAAGACCATCAATCTGAGATTTACTCCGGAGTTGCGATTCTGGTATGATGAAGGAGCGGAAAGAGTAGCTGAGGTGGAAAAACTACTGGCAGAGATAGCCAGGGAGAAGCATGAGCGAGAAGGTCGTTCCTGAAGAGATTCTTCGCCTGATCAGAGAACGAGGGCATTTTGTCATATTGACCCACATCCATCCGGATGGTGATGCGCTCGGTTCGTTGCTCGGGCTGACCGATCTGTTGTCGGAGATGGGAAAAACGGTTTTTGCCTATCTCGATCAACCGGTTTCGCACCTCTACGATTTTTTGCCCGGCTGCGAGCGGATTCGCTGCAGCCGGGAGGCGCTGCAGGACTTTCGCCGGCAGGCCGGGAAAAAGGATCTGGTGACGATTATTCTGGACTGCGGAGAGGATGAACGGCTCGGTAAGGACAAGCAGGTGTTGCTGGACAGCGAACCACTGGTGGTTGTCGATCATCATCGCTCCCATCGCAACTTCGGTCATCTGCGCTGGGTCGATCCGGGGCGCTCGTCCACCGGCGAGATGGTTTACGAGATCGGTACCGCCCTTGGCCAGGAGTTTTCCCTGGCCGGTGCTTTCAACATCTATGTGGCGATCGCCACCGATACCGGTTCTTTTCGCTATGACTGCACCGGAGCCCGGACACTGGAGATTGCCGGCCGGCTGGTGGCTCGCGGCGTCAAGCCTGAACAGGTAGCCGCCCAGATCTACGACAACTTCAGCCCCGGACGATTGAAGCTGCTGCAATTGGTGCTCAGCACCCTCGATCTTTCCGACGACGAACAGATCGCCTCTATTCATGTTACCAATGACATGTTGGCCCGCAGCGGTACCGCGATCCAGGATATCGAAGGCTTTGTCGATTTTCCGCGGGCCATTCGTTCAGTCCGGGTGGCGGTTTTTCTCAAGGAGCTTGACGACAATCGGGTTTCGGTCAGCCTCAGGGCCAAGGGGGCCGTCGATGTGGCAGAGATCGCCAAGGAGTTTGGTGGTGGAGGTCACCGGAACGCCGCCGGCTGCCGGTTTTGCGGCCTTTCTCTCGAAGAAGTGCGGCAGCGGCTGCACCTGGTTATTGCCGAACGTCTGGCCAGCCATCTTCCCTGATCGCCAACAGGAATCGCTGTGATTCCGAAACGCTCTTTCACTATTCGATGATCAAACCCTTTGCGCCCGGGATGGTGCTGGTTGACAAGCCGGCCGGCAAGACTTCTTTTGCGATGGTTCGGCTGGTGCGCCGGTTGAGCGGCGTCAAAAAGGTCGGTCATGCCGGTACGCTCGACCCGTTCGCTACCGGTTTGCTCGTCATTTGTATCGGCCGACCGGCAACCCGTTTGATCGATCTGATCATGGCCGGGGAAAAACAGTACCTGGCGACCCTGGTTCTGGGCACGGTTTCGTCGACCCAGGATCCGGAAGGAGAGCTTACACACAGCGGGCCATGGCAGCCGATCGAGCGGCAGCGCGTGGAGCAGATACTGGACCGCTTCCGCGGTCCGATCAGGCAATCGCCGCCGGCCTTTTCCGCGGTGAAACATCGGGGGAAACCGCTGTATCATTACGCCCGGCACGGTATCATCATCGAGAAGCCGCCGCGCCCGGTGACGATCTCCTCGCTGCGTTGGCTGGATCCTCGCGAGCAGGTAACGATGACCGCGCCGAAACTGGAGGTGCTGGTGCGGTGCAGCAAGGGTACCTATATCAGGACGTTGGCCGCCGACATCGGTGCCGCTCTGGGGTGTGGGGCTTACCTGACGGCACTGCGCCGTCTGGGCAGCGGTTGTTTTTCCGTGGAGCGGAGCGTTTGCGGCCAGGCCCTGGCCGGGGAAAACGGCCCCGGTCTGTTGCGCCAGGCGGTTGTCGCTGTGGACGAAGTACAGAAATGCTTGCAGTCTTCAGGGAAAAGCGATAATATTACCTGTTACGGTTGAAACGGATCGCGAGCAGGAGGTATTTCCTTTCTCCGCTGTCGAAGTGGCGGATCGTGTTTGCCGTCGATCCGGGATTACAGTAGAGCCTTTTGCAAAACTTAGATTTTCGTTCAAAATCAAG
>CAYSSK010000130.1:0-8024 GCA_964433645.1 uncultured Desulfofustis sp. | reverse complement strand
TCCGAGAGAATCAACCAGCCCGGGGAGTTCAGCCTGTGGAACTGATTTTCATATACCCCCCCCCATGACTTCCAGTCATGGGAGGTCAGAGATCGACGATGTCGTCGAACAGGTCGCCGTCCGTTTCAATCTTCAGTCGGTTTCCGATCACCGATCGGTAGCTGTCGGCGAGCATCTGCCGGAAGTGATCGGCGAATGAACGCAGATCCGGTGCGGTGGTTGCGGTGATTTCCCGGAGCCGGTGCTGCTTGTCGGCGATGGTGATGCCGCTCAGGTACTCGTTGCGGGCGGTTGCGCCGCGGGCGGCGGCACTCTGATGCGGGTCGAAGGCGCCATAGGTGCCGATGATCAGCTGGGCCAGGGTCTCGGCGGACAGTTCGATACCGGCGACGACCTCCGGCAGCTGTTCGAACAACCGGTAGGTCTTGCGAACGTGGGGGTCCCGGTAGCTGACCAGGGCGATATTGCCGGTCAGGTAGTTGAACTGGATGAAACAACCGTAGGCGCCGCCCATCTGCCTGACCGTGTTCCACAGGTAATCCCGGGATAAAAACGTTTTCAGAACCTCAAAAGAGCCTGTGTACTGCTCTTTGACCGGAAACAGGACGCCGCCCTGCACGTTGAACACGACCTCGGCCGCGGTGATAAAGGCTTCGTGCCGGGCACAGGCAGGTTCGGCAAGACGTGGTTGCAGCGGCTGAACGACGGCGGCAAGGGCCTCCGGCAGGCGACTGCCGATTTTTTCAAAACGTCCGATTTCCTCATCCTCTCCGGTTATCGCCAGCACCATGTTGCGGCGGTTGAGAATGATCCGTGCCATGGTCTGCAGATCATCGAGGAGTTGCTCTTCCCGCTCTTCATAGTGTTTTGCCAGTTCCCGCAGAACCCGGTAGGCGGTGACGCCGTGGATTTGTTCCTGGTATCTGCCGGTCACACTGAGGTGCGAGAATACCCGGGTGGATGGCAAATTGTATCCCTCGCTCTGGGCTGAATGCTCGGCCCAGGCGAATTCGCGGCGAACGATTTCTCTGATCCGCGGCCGGTCTTTGAACGATAGTTCGGCCAATAATTCGGTGATCAGGTCGACGGCCTGTTCGAGGTATTCGGGCAGCATCTTGACGCTGAGCCAGAACAGGCACCTGATATCGCCTGGATCGGTTTGTTTCGAGTAGGTGTTGACCGAATGACTCAGACCGCCGGTGCAGATTGCCGCCTGCTTTGCAAATTCACTGAACGATAGCCGTTCGGTGCCGATTTCGGTAATGATGGCGCCGAACAGGTCGACCAGCGGCAGGAAGCGATGCGGCAGGCACATCAGGTCGAGGCCGATGTCCAGATAGGTAATGTGGTCGGTCGGCAGGGCGCTGATCAGGACCTGCTCGCCAAACATGGCGTGCGGTTGGACCTGGTGAAAGTCGACGGTGACCGGCAGGTCGGAGAGCGTGAGCTGGGGCAGCAGGGCCAGTTGTTCCGGAGCATTCGGGGTTTGTTGGCGCTTTATCAGATCGCGGGTTCGGGCAATGAGCGCCTCCCGGTCTCGCTCGCTCAGCGTTGCGGCGTAGCGATCGAGGCGTTGACGTTCCTGGTGTGCGGTTTCCTGCAGTTTCCCCGGGTCGGGCTGCAGCGTGATCGTCACCGTGGCCGGGTTAGCCAGCAGGGCTTCGCTGATCAAATCTTCGAAATAGCGGCCCGACAGGGCTTTTTCCCGGATAAAACGGAGCAGTTCCTCCGTTTTCAACGCGACGAACGGGTCCGTCCCATAGCGGAAGGCGGTGAGTGATTTGTTGAGCAGGTCCAGGCCCCGTTGCGCTTTGCTGGCATCTTCCCGAACATTGAACTCGTATTTGTTGAGTTCGGAAATGACCAGATCCCGGTCGAGGCCGGTTTGGACCAGGTCTGCCAGCGAGTCATGATACAACTCGGCAAACCGGTCGCGATGGCGGGCATCGCTGCCGATCAGATAGGTGATCATGATCGTGTTGAAGCATGACGATGACAAGTACAGGCCACCGAAATCGTTGCATATACCGCTTGATACGATGCGATTTTTCAGCGGTGAGCCGTCGGAATTGTAGAGGATATTGGCAATAATCTGAAACGAGGCATTTCGCTGGCGGTCGCCGATGTCGCCGACCCGGGTGCCGACCGCCAGATAGGTACGATCGTTATGATCACCCGCTTCGACGCCGTAGGAGTCGCTGATCCGGAGCGGGCTGTCGATAATCGTGCCGAGCAACGGTTCCCGGCGGCTGCCGCGGCTGGCGAACGCCGAAAGAAACCGCTGCTGAAGAAAGTTCAATTCATCATCGAGCGGGGCATCTCCGTAGACGAACAGCGTGCAATTGCTCGGGTGATAGTGCTGCCGGTGAAAGGCGCGGAACTGCTCGAAGGTCAGATCGGGGATGTGCTTCGGGTCTCCTCCCGATTCGTGGGCGTAAGTTGAGCCGGGCATCAGGCCGCCGAAAATATGGTGGAAAATCAGGCGAATCGGGTCTGAAAACGCCCCTTTCATTTCATTGAAGACCACCCCTTGAAACTGCAGCGGCGATAAACGGTCCTCCTGATGATAGTGCCAGCCCTCCTGTTCGAACGTTTCCCGGTGCAGCAGCGGATTGAAGACGACATCGCAATAGACGTCCATCAGGTTGAAGTATTCCTTCAGGTTCCTGGTGGCGAACGGGTAATAAGTGATGTCCGCGCCGGTCATCGCATTGAGAAAGGTCATCAGGCCACCTTTGTTCACCTCTCCGAAAACATCCTTGACCGGATACTTTTTCGATCCCATCAGCACCGAGTGCTCAAGGATATGGGCAACACCGGTGGAGTCGGCGGGGATCGTGTTGAAAGCGGCGGCAAACGTCTTGTTGGCGTCGTTATTCTTGATCGCCAGCAGCGGGCAACCCGTCAGGTCGTGTTCGAACAGAGAGACGTGAGCGGAGAGTTCGGCGATCCATTCGTGGTGTTTCAGGGTAAATCCCGTACAGGTGCTGCCTGGAACCGTGGTCATGATAGTTTCCGTTTGTCGATGTTTTTTTAAAAAAAACCAGCCCTGTCGACCGCGACAATGATGTTCATCGTTCGTTTCGGTCTTCAGCAGTGGGAGAGTAACAATGCAAAATATAGAGAGCCATTTGCAAAACAATCTTTTCGTCCAAACTCTGCGTTATGCTCAAAATTTTATCCTCGGAATATCAAGTATATGCCTGCGGTAAAATTTTTCGCATGCCGTGATTTTGAACGAAAATCTAAGATTTGCAAAAGGCTCTAGAGTAACTAATTTGCAATTCAGGTCACGGTCGAAGCGCAGGAGAGCACGGTGCCGCAGACGGAGAGGTGACGGATCGAGGATGCAGTGCTTTGTTTTCCGCGGAGATTTGATGGAAATGTCATTTTTCAAGGTGGTCTTCAGAACGTGCCGGCGCTGTCGAGGAGCAGTGTGACCGGGCCGTCATTGGTCAGTGAGACTTCCATCGTCGCCTGGAACCGTCCGGTTGTCGTGGCGATTCCGAGACGCTCGACCGCTTCGATGAACCGATTGTATAGTGCTTCGGCGCGGCTCGGCGGAGCCGCCTCGGAATACCCTGGTCGTCGCCCTTTGCGGCAGTCGCCGTAGAGGGTGAATTGTGAGACGATCAGCATTTCGCCCCGAAGGTCGGCGAGAGAGCGGTTCATTTTGCCCTCTTGATCGGAGAAAATCCTCAGGTGGACTATCTTTTCCGCCAGGCGGTCGCAATCTCGCTCCGAATCGAGCCGATGGACGCCGACCAGTACGACAATCCCGTGACCGATGGCGCCAAGGGGTGCTCCCCCCTCGGTAACGTCGGCATTCGACACCCGCTGGACGACTGCGCGCATAAATCAACCTGGAAAAATAAAGAGGAAAACCGTCGATGCGACCTGTCTGTCACAAATGGATAATCGGAAAGCACCCGATATGTCAATCCCTGATGCGGCAACACGGACCATTGCCCGGTTGCCGGGCCGAGTTTTGTGAGCGTCGCTATGGACGGTGGAGACGGGGCCGGCGATTGGTCAGATAGACGCCGGTGCAGACCATGAATCCGCCGGCCAGCACGATCGGTTTGAGGGTTTCCGAGAGCAGCAGCCAGGACTGTACAAGAGCGAACACCGGGACAAGATTGATAAAAACACCGGCCCGACGGGGGCCGATCTGTTTGATGCCGAGGTAATACCAGGAAAATCCGAGACTGGTTCCGCCTATGCCGAGATAAGCCAAGCCGGCCCAGCCGACCACGCCAATGCCTGGTAACAGGGCGGGTAGACCTTCGGTCAGGGCGGGGACGACCAGCAACAGCGTACCGGCCAGGATTGCGTAAAAGACGCAGGGAAGCGGATGCATGGTCGTCAATACCTGTTTGCCGACAAAGGTGTAGATCGTCCAACTGACCACGCAGCCGAGCAGAGAGAACTCGCCGATGCCGAAGCCGCCGGAAACGATCATTGCCGGCTGACCGTTGCTGATGACCAGCAGCGCCCCGGTCAGCGACAGCAGGAAGCCGATGGCCTGGAGTCGGGACAGCGGTTCGCGATAGAACAGCGTCGAGACGAGCGTAATGCACATCGGCGTCGTGGCGATGATCAGTGCGGCTCGGCTGGCGCTGATATGGCTCAGACCGGTAAAGAAAAAGGCGTTGTAGGAAAAAATCCCGCTCAGGCCGAGCAGCAGGATTGGGCCGAGTTGACGCCGGGTCGGCAGGGCCGGAACCCCTTCGGTGGCGGCGATAATCGGCAGCAGTGCCACGGCGGCAATGGCGAAGCGTAAGAAAGATGCGGAAAATGGAGGAATGTCGCCGGCGACGAGCCGGCCGGCAATAAACGTGCCGCCCCAGAGAAAGGTGGTCGCGATGAGGAGCGCATAGGTCATGTCGATACCGGGTATAGTCGGCGATTACAGGTGATGGGGCGGCGGCTCGGAGCGGCAGCCACTGATGTAGCATGATTGGCCCACGGGTGTCAACGACCGTCGATCTTCCTCATGGTAAACCGGGGGACGATTGCCCCTTACATTTTTGAAATTGTGTCTTGTCTGCATTTATTCAGCGTGTTAAGGTAACAAACCGGACACATGCATTACATAGAACGACTTGACTCGCCGGCGTTTTTGACGCCGGAGTATTCTGCGGAGATGTTGTCGGGATCTGTTTTTCCGGGGGGGAAAGGGGGCGATGCCGTGTATGCCGGCATCGCAGGTGAGTTCGATTGCCAGGGGCGGGTTGTATCCGCCAGGGCCGGAAGACAGAACATATGCGGGAAAACCAACAAACGGTGCTCGCTCTGTTGCGTGCAAGCACCGCCTACCATAATAGCACCCTCAGAATCGACTGGGGCGATCGCCAGGGAGTCCTTCATTTGCGGGACGGCACCATTGTCGCCGCTGAAGCGGAACCGCTCAGCGGCAATGGCGCCGCTTTGGAAATTGTTCGCTGGCAGGGGGTGGCGCTCACTGAAATCGATGCCGACCCGGTTATAAAAAAGAATGTAACACTGTCGCTGGAGGAGATCGAGAATCTGTTCGAGCGGTACTCGATCGACGGGGGCGCCGTTTCTTCTTTCGATGACCTGGCCACCCTCGATCAGGCCGTTTTATTTATCCACCAGTTTCGTTATGCGGAGGCCGGCAAACTCCTCGCCGAGTTGCTCAAACACAACCGCTTCAATTATCTCGGCTGGCTGTGGTATTCGCGGTTGTTGAAAAATCTCGATGCAATCAAAAAAGCGCTCGCCGAGGCGCAGAAATGGGGCGATCACGATCCGACGGTGTGGCTTGAGGTGAAAAAGACCGGTCTCGGCTTGGCCAACAGCGACGGCGGTGAGCTCAAACGGTGCTTCTACTGCTGGACGCCGCTCAACGCCAACGAGTCGAGATGCTGCTATTGCCGGGCGCTGCAGTCGATCGGCAATAAGTCGCCGGCAACCGATCTGAAAAAAAGCGAGTTGATCAGCGGTATCAACCGCTATATCAGCGCGCTTAAAGAGGATCGGGAAAACGGCAAGATAGGCTACGCGGTCGCCCTTGGTTTCTTCAATCTGGCACAATACGAGAAATCATATAAATATCTCAAATACATCAACTCCTTATCGCCGAAAAAAGCGCTTTTTCGCAAATCTCTGGAGATGGTGCTGCCCTTTTTGCCGACCGTCCAGCAATCGTCCGCTGCACCTGCCCGTCAACCGGCACCGGCCCCTTCACCGGCCGGTCAGCGCGTCGGCGGTACGGGAGAGGGTCCGGTAATTCTGGTGATCGAAGACAGTCCCACGGCGCGGAAGGTGATCACGGTGGTGCTCAAACGGGAAGGGTTCGGTGTTGTCGAGGCGGGTTCCGGCGAAGAAGCCATTATCGTGGCCGAAACAGCTCAGCCAAGCTTGATTCTGCTCGATGTGATGCTGCCGGATACCACCGGCTACGATTTGCTGCCGCGTCTCCGGGATTTTACGCACCTCAGCGAGATTCCGGTTATCATGCTGACCGGTCGGAAGGGCTCGATGGATAGGATGAAAGGCTTGATGGCGGGGAGCACGGAATATCTGACCAAACCGTTCGATCCGCACAAACTGACCAGCGCAATCAGGAAATATATCTGATATGACGAACACGAAAGCCGATCAGCAGCCGGCACCGATACTATCGCTTGATCGTCTGGTTCGGGAAATCGACGACATCCTGCTCGATGCCGCCGATCCCCAGGCGGCACGACTCGGCAGCAGCCTGCTGGCCGGCATGGAGCGCAGTGAGAAGGGTGACAGTTATCTCCTTGTCGCCATCGGCAGTGGCCGTCTGGCCGTTTCCCAGAAGGATGTCGTCGAGGTCGGCGATCTGCCGGCCGTGACTTGGCTGCCGAATCTGCCGGACTGGGTGCTCGGCATCATCAATGTTCGCGGTGAAATCGTTTCGGTGGTCGATCTGCCCCGTTTTCTCGCCTGGCCGGTTGCCTCGTCCCCGCGACGCAGCCGCATGATCATCCTGCAGCATCGGGATGTCAAGGCGGCCGTGCAAGTCGAAAACGTCCTCGGCATGTATCGCCAAACGGAGCAGTCCGAAATGGTGCCGGGCGGTCCCCGACTGCTTGGCAAACAGGTCGAAGCGCTGCCCCACGGGCTGATGATCGACGAACAGCTCTATTATGTCCTGGATTGCCGGGCAGTGATGACCTGCGAACGATTTACGGAGGTACGGCGTGACTGATGGAAAGCGGCAGTGCAACGATGTTCACGTTGTATCCGGCGACTAGGGAAGAGGAGATCATGCCTCAGGATTCCAGGGAAGGATTGCTCACCGGGTTCGCCGCCGAAGTGGCAGGATATGTTCCGGAAATCAGAGATGGGCTGCGTGTTTTGCAGGACCATCCGGATGATCGTCGTCGGCTCCATCAAGTCTACCGCCTCTTTCACACGATCAAGGGTGCCGCTGCGCAGCTGGCCCTGCCGCAGCTCAGCGGCACGGCCCGGCTCGTTGAGGACCTGCTGACCCGCCTTCTCACCGAGGGCCGGCAGGCATCCGGCGGCATCGTCGCCTTTTGCGACGATACCGTAGCCGGGATTGCCGCCTATTGCGCCGGAGATCTTCGGGATGACCGGGCCGGCGATGAAATGCTCGGGCAAACGATCAACGCCTATTACCGGCTCGGCGATCCCGATCCGGTCGATGTCGGAGCAGATTTTCAAAAAGATTTCGAAACGCTGTACTCCGGCGACACGATCATTGCCAGTCCCCCGAACCTGATGATCGAGGAGTTGCTCGATCAGGCCGCCGAGGTGGTGGAGTCGATCGGCATTGCCCTGGCCGGAGGCTCCGATGGCGATGTCTCGCCGACCGATCTGGCGCTGCATCTCAAACGGTTGATCCTGGCTGCGGAAACGAAAGCCGGGGAACAGGGCGAAGAACTGCCGACCGCTTTCACCGAACCGTTTGCAGCGTTTCTCGATTGGTTGGCTGTCGATATGCATCTGATCGCCGATCAGACGGTCGATCTGCTCACCAATTATCTCCGGTTCTTTGGCCTGCT
>CAYSSK010000129.1:0-8109 GCA_964433645.1 uncultured Desulfofustis sp. | reverse complement strand
GCGGAGGACAGGTTAAAACCTGTCCCGCCGTTGGTTGAGATTTATTTAGCGAGGCGTACCCAGGAGGCCTGCGGGCCCTTGTCGCCGAAGCTCTCGCCGTAGAGGACGCTGTCGCCTTCGGCCAACTCCTCGATGGCGATATTTTTCAGTGCATTTTCGTGAAAATAGATCTCTCTTTGATCAAACGAGCGGATGAACCCATACGATTCATGCGGGGAAACCATATTGATAACGCCGGTCTTATCCATGTCCACCGGGACATCGTTGCCTTTTTTCACTTTGCGGATCTTGCGGAGTTTCTCCTTGAGCTGCAGGGTCAAGACATCAAAGGCCTCGATGAGCAATGGCCGAACTACTTCACCTTTTTTACTGACAACCATGGTGTCGTTGGGTACCGAAGCCACGATCTTGACTTCGTAACCGCCCTCTTTGTGATGAGTCGTGGCCTCAATAACGACGCGAAGATGGAGTACGAAACCGGCATAGTTGCGCAGCAGCTTCTCCTTCTCCTCCTCGATTTTCATCTGCCAGCCTTTTTTCAACTCAACATTTCGGGCTTCGACTTTTAGTTCCATAGAATTCCTCCATAATTCGTTCCAGCGGCAGGACCCGCCACTAAAAACATGCACCCGTCAAGGTGCTCCACGACGCACGGCCACCTGCCCGCGGTAAGCAAACTGAGCGATACCGTGACGACATCGGCGGACATCGATCAAACAGGTGGTTACGGCAAATCAGACGAACGGTAAGAACAGAGGCTTGGGCTTTTCGGACCAGAAGAAGTTTCGGCATCAGAACCGGACTCTTTTAAGCGCTTGCGGGACAGCCGTTGCAACCGTCCCCTTCACCTATATTATATGCGGCTGTCGATCAGAATCAAGAGGTACTTCTCGATTTTCAGAACCCCTAACTCCTTCCCCCCGGCCGGACGGGCCGGAACACCAGTTCAGGCTTTGCCCGGTCCGCTCTTTATGGTATGAGTGACAGATGGAGATTTTCATAGAGTATCACCAACGCCCATGAGCCGGCCACGCATCGGCGTCGTTCTGCTCAATATGGGCGGCCCGGAGAAACAGGAAGATGTCAGACCGTTTCTCTACAACATCTTTTCCGACCGGCAGATTATCCGACTCGGCCCGCGGCTGCTCCAGAAGCCGTTGGCCTGGCTGATCGCCAGGAAACGCGCCCCGAAAAGCGCCGCCACGTATGCCCGGATCGGCGGCGGGTCGCCGATTACCAGCATTACCAGGCAGCAGCAGCATGCCCTGCAGCAGGCGCTGGCCGGCGACGGCGACTACCTGGTGACGACCGCCATGCGCTATTGGCACCCCTTTACCGAGGCCGCTGTCGATGAAATGATGGCGGCCCGGGTGGAGCGCATCGTCGCCCTCAGCCTCTATCCGCACTATTCCCGAGCCACCATCGGCTCATCTCTCAAGGAACTCAGAACCCGCCTGACCCGAGCCGCATGTCCCGCCCCGCTCCTCGAGATTCCATCGTGGCCGGATCAACCGAACTATATCGCCTGCCTCGCCCAACGAATTACGACCGGACTCGATCTCTTTGAAGATGAACCGGTGCAGATCGTCTACAGTGCCCACAGCCTGCCGGTCTCTTTTATCGCAGAAGGCGACCCGTACGTCGAGCACCTGCACCAGACCATTACCGCGCTGGAAACACACACCGGCCGCCCCGGCAGACTCTGCTACCAGAGTCGAAGCGGTCCGGTCGAATGGCTCTCGCCGGCAACGCCGGAGATGATCAAGGCCCTGGCGGACGAAGGCTGCCGGGCTATCCTGATGGTACCGCTCAGTTTCGTCTCCGACCATGTGGAGACACTCTACGAGATCAATATCGCCTATCGCTCACTGGCCGGCGAATACGGCATCCGTCTGGAATCGACAACGGGACTCAACACGGCGCCGGGCTTCATTGCCGCTCTGAGAAACCTGGTGCTGGCCCGGGTGGCCGAAGATTGATTCGAACCCTCAGCCGGTTACCGTGTGCCCGTTTTGAAAGCGTCGCATCCGGACATTGAACAGGATGCCCAAGCCGAGCATCGTGGTCAGCAGTGATGACCCACCGTAAGACACGAGCGGCAACGGAATGCCGACCACGGGCAGCAGCCCGAGAATCATCAGCAGATTGATGACCGCCTGCCAGAAAATCAGCATGACGATGCCAAAGGACAACAGCACCCCGAACCGGTCCCGGGCGAACATGGCACAATACAATCCCCAGATCAGCATCAGAAAATAGATGGAGAGAAAGAACATCGAACCGAAAAATCCCCACTCCTCGCTCCAGACGGCAAAAGCGAAATCGGTATGCCGCTCGGGCAGAAAATGCAGGTGCCCCTGGGTCCCCTCGAGATAGCCCTTGCCGAACTGACCGCCGCTGCCAACCGCGATCTTCGACTGCATGATCTGGTAACCGTGGCCCATCGGGTCCGCCTCTGGATCCAAAAACGTCTGTATCCGCTGCTTCTGGTAGGGCCTGAGCAAGTGTTGCCAGGCAAAGAAAACGGCGCCGAGCCCGCTGCCGCCAAGGATCACATAAACCGACAGCCGCAGCTTGACGAAGATCGTCATCGACATGAAGATAAATCCGAGCATCAGCGCCGTGCCAAGGTCTGGTTGGAGCATGATCAGCAGAAACGGCACGGCGGTGAGCAGGATCGGCACGATCAATTGTCTGATCGTGTACCCGTCGGTTATCTCCCGTCGGGAATAATAGCTGGCCAGAGAGATCACCAACATCAATTTGGCCAACTCTGACGGTTGCAGATTAAAAAAACCCAGCGATATCCAGCGCTGGGCGCCACCCGCACTCCTGCCGATAAACAGAATCACCACGAGTAGAATGACGACGATGGCGTAGAACACATAGTTCCAGAAATGGAGTTCCTGGTAATCAAACCCGAGAATAACGAGGATGGCAGCAAAACCCATCAGGCAAAAATAGGCCTGTTTCAGATAGGGCGGCGTACCCAACGGCTGAGGCGGATACGAGGCGCTGTAGAGATTGAACAGGGCCATGGTACACACCAGCAGCAGCATGATCAGCAGCGCCCAGTCAAAATGAGAAAGCAGCCTTCGGTCAAAACGAATCATAGCCTTATGTCCTCTTCGGAACTAACAGCATCGGGAACCCGGCTCACGCCTCTCCACCTTCCCGTTTGCTTTCTTCGGCCTTCGCATTGGCCTGCTCGGTGAGCCGATGTTCGAAATATTTTTTCAGGACCACTCGGGCCACCGGACCGGCCCCGGAACTGCCGTGCAGGCCATGCTCCACGAGCACCGTGACGGCGATCTTCGGGTCATCTGCCGGGGCATAGCAGGTAAACCAGGCATGGTCCCGATACCGATACGGGATGTCCGCCTCCTTGAGTCCCTTGTAGACCGCCAGTCGCACAACCTGGGCGGTACCGGTCTTGCCGGCCACCGGCAGCCCCTCGATACGCACCAGTCGGGCCGTTCCCCGCTTGCCGTGGACGACTTGGAGCAACCCGTCCTGGATAATCGGCAAAAATGATTTCTCCCGATCTGACAACTCGGCTACCATCTGCGGAGAGAAACGCTCAACCATCCGGCCGTCGGGGGTGGTCACCGACTCAACCAGTTGCGGGCGATAGATTTTACCGCCGTTAGCCACGGCGGCAGTCATCAGGGCGACCTGCAACGGCGTGGTCAAGTTGAAGCCCTGACCGATCGCGATCGACAAGGTTTCTCCCTCCTGCCACTTCTCGTTGTGACGTTGCCGCTTCCAGGCCCGGGTCGGTACCAGGCCGGCTTTTTCATACTCCATGTCCACGCCGGTCAGATTTCCCAGACCGAGCTTGCGCGCATATTCGGCCAATTTGTCGACACCGACGCGCTGACCAACCTGGTAGAAGTAGACGTCGCAGGACTCGGCCAGGGCCCGCCGGATTTCGACCGGGCCGTGACCACCGCGCTTCCAGCAGCGATAGGTGCGATTACCGAACCGGTAGTGGCCGGGGCAATAGATCACCGACTGCTCATCGATCACCCCCTCGGCCAGCCCGGCCAGGGCGGTAACTATCTTATATATCGACCCGGGAGGATAGGCGGCCTGCGCAACCTTGTTGATCAGCGGGTGTCGGGGGTTGTTGAGCAAGGCATCCCAGTTCTTCTGAGAAATGCCGCCGATAAAATCCTCCAGGTGGATGGTCGGGGTACTCGCCGCCACCAGCAATCGCCCGGTCTCTACCTCGAGCACGACAACGGCACCCGCCTTGTCGCCGATGGCCATATACTGTTCGGCGGCCTGCTGCAGTTCCGCATCGAGGGTCAGGTGGATATCATGCCCCGGCAACGGTTCGATATTTTTCAGCTGCTGCTGTTCAAATCCGCGGGCATCGACTTCGGTGGAACGTCGTCCCTTCTCGCCGCGCAGATCTCTTTCCCGCAACAACTCGAGTCCGCGCTTGCCGACCAGATCGCCCCCTTCGTAAAATCCTTCCAGATCCTTGGTCAATTGCTCACGATTGATCGAGCCGATATAACCGATCAGGTTGGCGGCCAGGTCACCATAGTGAAAGGTGCGCACCGGACGGACCTCGATTCGCACGCCGGAGAATTTGTATTTATTGTTTTCCAGGAAGGCCAAGGTTTCCCAGTCGATATCTTCCTTGAGCACGATCGGCACGTGCCGGGGAGTCCCTTCCGCTCCCCTGATCCGGCTCCACAGCTTTTCTATATCCTCGTCGAGCACCGGTGCCAGCCGCTTCAAGACATCACCGATCTCGTAGGAATCCTCCCGGGTCATAACCACATTGAAGGACGGTCGATTGCTGACGATCTCCCGCCCGTAGCGATCAAGGATATGGCCGCGCGGCGGCGGCAGTGAAATCAAGCGGACCCGGTTGGTTTCCGCCTGCCGGCGATACTGCTCGCCCTTGCTGACCTGCAGATACCAGAAACGGGCAACGATCGGGAAAAAGAACACCAGCACGAAAAACGGTGCGAACAGGACCCGCCGCTGCAGCATGATCAGGGCTCGATCGTCACGTTCACTGATTTCTTCGATGTCTTCGAGGAAGACTTTGTCCTTCATATGCCTATCTGAACCGATTTCCGGATTTTCGATAAATAATGCGCGATGCCGTTTTGCGCTGCTGGAGGTATTCATAAAGCGAGTTGAGCAGCGCGAAACCGGGAATGGTAGCGGCTACGACAATGACCGTTTCCCGGGTCAACCGTCCCCATGACCACGACGGCAGCGATTCGGAGTCGAGCATGGTCAGCATTCCATAAACCAGCACCTGGACCATGAAATAGACCAGACCGACCAGCGGTACCTGGTAGGCCGACTCTTTGACCGGGCTGTTTTTCGCGAGCACGCTCAGAGCCAGGAACACGAGCAGATACTCGAAAACGAATACTCCCGGGGAACTGGCCGCCACCACATCCAACATCCAGCCGCAGCCAAACACGAGCATCAGCCCACGCAGCCAGTCGAACCGATAAGCGATAAACGAAACGAGGATGAAGACCAGATCGGGAGCCCGGAACCAGTCGGGGCCGAGTTGCAGAACCGTTGTCTGCAGTACGACCAGGGAAACGGCGAGCAGAAAGAAAATGACGGTTCGCATGAGTCCTACCTGCCGCCGGAAACGATCCGTTCCGGGGAAACCGACTGCTGCAGGGACAGGTTGAGATGAACGAATTCCAGACGCTGGAAATCAACGGTCGGCTCCACCGCAATCTCCAGGAACATCCCCCGTTTCTGGCGCTGGACGTCGGCCACGACACCGACCGGGACCCCGGAGGCGAATAGGCCGCCGATACCCGCCGTCACGACATGGTCCCCCCGGCTGACATCGGCATTTTTCAACACGTAGTGGAGCGCATAGCCGTCCTGACCGGCACCTTTGAGGATGCCGCGAACCCGATTCTTCTGGATCAACACGTCGATGGCACTGCTCGGCGCGATGGCCAACAGAATCTTGCTGTAATTGCTCGAGACGTGAATGACTTGGCCGACGACACCCTTCGCCTTGAGCGCCACCATGCCCTCCGTCACGCCGTCGGTCTCACCCCGATCGACGATAATGGTGTGAAACCAGAATGCCGGATCTCTCCCGATGACCCGGGCGGTCAGCGGCGGAAAGTCGGTCGCCTGACGAAAACTCAGCTCTTCCTGAAGACGCAGATAGGTGGCATACGACTCCCGGTACTTGGCCAGTTCTTCCTCGTAGGCCACCAACAGGCTCTTCAGGCGCACATTCTCCTGGCGGACATGCACCAGATCTATGTAGCTGTCCCAGACCCGGCCGACCTCGGCGGTCACCCTGGAAACGGCGGACTGCAGCGGGCCAAGCGCTTCAAGCGTCACCTGGTGAAAGGCACCGAAGCGGCCGCCCAGTGTTGAGGCGAAGAGAACCAGGCACAGGGACAATAAAAGAAGAAACAGGAGCAACGTCCGGAAACGCAGCGGTTTGGCCCTGCTCTTCCTGTCCTTAGCTTGCGTATTCACGGCAGAATGGCACCTGCTTTGCCATCGCGGAAAAAAGGTGTGCCTTGCGTTACTCAGTCAATGCAGACTTCTTTCAGGATCGCTATATTGTCGAGCGCCTTGCCGGAACCGATCACTACCGAGGACAACGGATCATCGGCAACGATGATCGGCATCCCGGTTTCTTCCTTCAGGCATTTGTCGAGATTTTTCAGCAATGCACCGCCGCCGGTCAACACAATGCCCTGGTCGACGATGTCGGCAGCCAGCTCCGGCGGTGTCACCTCGAGCGCGACACGCACCGCTTCGATGATGACATCGACTTGCTCGGCAATGGCCGATTGGATCTCGTCGGAACCGACGGTGATGGTCTTCGGTACGCCCGATACCAGATCCCGACCCTTGATATCCATGGTCTCATAGGGTTCTTCGGGCATCACGTTGCCGATGGTGGTCTTGATCAATTCAGCGGTCCGCTCACCGATGGCCAGGTTGTGCCTGCGCTTGATGTATTGAAGAATCGCCTCGTCCATCTTGTCGCCGGCCACCCGCACCGATTTTGCATAGACGATGCCGGCCAGCGAGATAACCGCGACCTCGGTGGTGCCGCCGCCGATATCGATGATCATATTCGCGGTCGGCTCGGTGATCGGCAGGTCGGCGCCGATGGCGGCTGCCATCGGTTCCTCGATCAGGTACACCTCACGGGCGCCGGCCGACTCCGCCGATTCCTTGACGGCCCGTTTCTCGACCTGGGTGATGCCGGACGGTACCGAAATGATGATTCGCGGATGAACCAGCGTCCGCCGGTTATGCACCTTCTTGATAAAATAGCGCAACATCGCCTCGGTGACTTCGAAATCGGCAATGACGCCATCTTTGATCGGCCGGATGGCGCTGATATTGCCGGGCGTCTTGCCGAGCATCAGCTTGGCCTCCTGGCCGACGGCCAAAACCTTGTTCATCCGGCCGTCCTGCCGCACCGCAACCACCGACGGCTCCCGCAGCACGATCCCTTTACCTTTGACATAGAGCACCGTATTGGCCGTACCGAGATCAATGGCCAGATCGTTGGACAACCAGCCGAACAAAAAATTGAATGGCGAGTACATATAGTCTTTCCTTATCGGGTGGAATATCGAGACACTGCCTGTCAACCCAGCGCTTTCGCTCCTGTTTACCTGAAACAGGCGCCAAAGTGGATAGATTGGATGATAAATTTACTAAGATACCAGTTAGCTGGTCTCTTCGCAAGACTAATGGAAAGCCTCTCCTGTCCTAATTTTTATTGACAAGCTCCACGAATCCCTGTTATACGACACATCTCCATCCGCACATCCGCACCAACAGCCGGAGTGGGGCTATAGCTCAGCTGGGAGAGCGCTTGAATGGCATTCAAGAGGTCGTCGGTTCGATCCCGTCTAGCTCCACCAATTCTTGATCCAACAGTGTCCAAAGCCGTTCATTAAACCCGCACCCTACAAGGGATGGCGGGTTTTTTGTTGTCTTGTAACATCTAATGATATACGGTTAAATCCATGACATTTGGGGATACTTATAGAATCCAAGGGACGCTCTTAACTTATTAACTTCGGTACGAAATAGAGTCGTCTACGGGTAGGGGGGGCTCCT
>CAYSSK010000128.1:0-8390 GCA_964433645.1 uncultured Desulfofustis sp. | reverse complement strand
TGGCAACCATCTACAGCCGTCTTGGCAAACGCCAGAAGGAAGCGCAGATCTACGAAAAACTGAGGGAAAACCAGCAGGATGTACCGGTTCTCAAAGAGGCGGCCGAGCAAAATGTTCGTCAGCGGCGGCCCCATATGTCGCTGGATTCACGATACCGTGAGGAACGGAGAGGCGATGAGCACATCGATATCACGCAAGGATATGCCGGAGCCAGCGTGCAGTTCACCCCGGCCGTTTTCCATGAAGCAGGAGCCTGGTTCGGCCGCAATGAATACGGCAACAGCGATGCAACCACGTTGGCCAAGAGCGTTTTTATCAGTGGCCGATACGCACTGCAATTCAATGATAATCTCAAAGGGGAAATCAACGCAGGCTTTGAGGATTTCGACACCGACGGGAAATCGTTTCTCGTGTTCGATATCGGACTTGAAGGAAATCTTGAAGAAAATGTCAATGTCTTCGTCTCGTTGAACCAGCATCCGTTGGCAGACACCATTGAATCCTTGACGGAGGGGCTGTACAAGAAGCAATTCAAATCAGGTATCACCATTGATTATCTCCCGCGGGTGTTTCTCGGTTTTGATTTCAGTTTACACGACTACAGCGATACCAATGACGGCCGTGCCTTTAACGTGTTCGCTTCCTATCGATTTTTCAGAGAACAAAGCTTTTTTGATCTCAGCTATCGCTACGAGAAAATTGAAAACAGCATCGACAGCGAATATGGTTACGACCAGGCGGAAGCGTCCCGCACCGCGCTACCCTACTGGAGTCCCGGTAAATATTGGCGGCATCTGGCAACAGCCGAATACAAAATCGACCTGTGGCCGACCGGCAAACTGCATGGGGGAACGAGTTTTGTCTCCGCCCTCTATGGCCTTGGCATTGAAAAGGGCGACTCGCTGGTGCAGAAATTGGCAATTAATATTTCACTTGAAATAAGTCCGGTCTTTTTAGTAAAAGGAGCACTCTCATCCGATTGGTCGGATGACTACGAGCAATACGGCGTGTCCGCTTCGCTGGCGTACCGCTGGTAATTCCCGCACCCGAGCATTTTCCTGCACCGGTCTTCACCAGGCCGCGGCAGGTATTTTTTTTTATGGAGGCAGCAGATGGTACAACGCATACCGATGTCGAAAACCGGTTATCAGCGACTCAAGGAAGAGTTGGAACGACTCGAAAGAAAGGATCGCCGCGAAGTTGTTCAGGCTATCGAAACCGCGCGGGGACACGGCGATCTCAAGGAGAATGCCGAATATCACGCCGCCAAGGAACGGCAGGGCCACCTTGAAGGCCGGATTTTAGAACTCAAGGACAAATTGAGTCGGGCCGAGGTAATCGATTGCACGAAAGTCAGATGCGACCGCGCCGTCTTTGGCACGATCGTCAGCTTGCTCGATCTCGATACCAACGAAGAAATCAGTTACCAGCTTCTCGGGCCGGAAGAGGCGGATGTCAAAAAAGGATCCATATCCGTTCTCTCGCCTCTGGGCAGCAGCCTGCTCGGCAAAGAGGTTGGGGATGATGTGTTGGCGCGTACCCCGGGAGGGAACAGGGAGTTTGAGATCACCAGTATAACGGCTGCCGATATTGCTTGAAAGAGGCCGGAGCCGTCAGGTTTTTCTCTCTATCATGCCGAACAGGAAAAGAGAGAGGATCTGCTCCGTCGTTTCCTCCAAAGAGTAGTTCGTGCCGTCTGATTCCGTCCAGACGCGGGAGACTTCGTCCAAAGCCCCGAAAAAGGCTCGCTTGGCAATACCCGGCATGATTTCTTGGCGATACATCTGCTGTTCCTGACCAAGCCTGATGATTTCCGATATCAGGTCGATATATTGTTTAAACGTTTTGTTGCGATACTCCTTGACCAGCTTGTCGCTCTGTCGTAACTCGATGTGGATGACTTCGGCTAGGTTTTTATTCTGTTTCATTGCCGCCAAGTGCTTGTGGACAAAAATGGTGAGCATCTTGTGCGGGTCGGTCTCCTTTTCAATTGATTTTTTTATCTGTTCAATAATCTTACCTATTTCCTCTTCGAGCACGGAGATCAGGATGTCGAATTTATTATTGAAATACAGATAAATCGTGCCGTCCGCAACCTTGGCTTCCTTGGCGATATCGGAAATTCTGGCATTGAAGAAGCCCTTTTTGGCAAAGACTTTGGTCGCTGCAACGAGAATTTTATTATGTTTTTCGACGGATTTCATGAGATCAATGGACAATAGTTACGGAAACAAAAAGTGAATGGCTACTCATTCATCTACTCACTGACAAGAGATTTGTCAATCTTCGCCTGGAGAAGTTTGTCAACAATTGCAAGGTGAGGGCGATCGAAGAAGCTTTATGACGGGCATATTGTGGTTGTAAGATTCAATAAATCGGCTAATCTTACAGCTCATCTCGGAAAATGACAGTCCCTCTCAACTGCTGTGTTGATTGGCGATGGTAATTTGCCAGGCAGGCATCCAGGGACAGTGCGCTATGATTTCCGTCAAGGTGATTTCGGGGGCGGCGGCATGACAATATCGAGTTCGCCCCACATCTGATCACCCACCGTGTTCTGTTTTCGCGTGTAACAGGTGCCTTCACTGTCGGGAGGAAGACACCTTTCATCAGCATCGTTAAAAGGGGGAGTTATGAAGATCCTGGTTATTGGTTCAGGTGGCAGGGAGCACGCACTGGTCTGGAAAATCAGACAAAGCCCCAGGGTGTCCGATATCTACTGTGCGCCGGGTAATGCAGGAATCGCCACTCTCGCTCAATGCGTCGACATCAATGTCACCGATATCGATGAATTGACGGCGTTCGCCGAAGAGCATACCATTGATTTGACCGTTGTCGGTCCGGAAGCATCGTTGACCGCCGGAATCGTCGATGCCTTCGAACAGAAGGGCCTGAAAATATTCGGACCGAACAGCGCCGCCGCAGCCCTTGAGGGCAGCAAGTCCTTCTCCAAGGAATTCCTAAAGAAATACCAGATTCCTACGGCCGACTTCAAAGTCTTTTCCGAACCGAAGAAAGCAAAGAAATATATCGACAAATGCGGTGCTCCGATTGTCGTGAAGGCCGACGGCCTGGCTGCCGGTAAAGGTGTTATCGTCGCATCAACGGTTGACCAGGCAAAAGAAGCGGTTGACCTGATCATGAAGCAGAAGAAATTCGGCAGTGCCGGCAATCGGGTCATAGTGGAACAGTGCCTGGTCGGGGAAGAGGCATCCTTTATCGCCTTTACCGACGGCAAGACCGTGGTGCCGCTTCCTTCTTCGCAGGATCACAAAGCGGCTTTCGACAACGATCGTGGGCCGAATACCGGCGGCATGGGCGCCTATTCGCCGGCACCGGTGGTTACCGACGAGATTGCCCGGTTTGTCATGGACGAGGTCATGCTGCCGACCGTACGGGGCATGGCTGCCGAGGGGCGCTTCTATAAAGGGATGCTTTATGCCGGCCTGATGATTGCCGATGGTCGCGTCAATGTCCTTGAATTCAATTGTCGATTCGGAGATCCGGAAGCCCAGCCGTTATTGATGCGGCTCCAGACCGACATTATCGATATTTTTGAGGCGACCATCGACGGCAGACTGGACGAAATCCAGATGGAGATCGATCCACGACCGGCCATCTGCATCGTCATGGCTTCCGGCGGCTACCCCGGTCCATATGAAACCGGCAAACAGATTCGCGGACTCAAAGGACTTCCGGATCTGCCCGACGTAACCGTTTTTCATGCCGGTACCACGCGTCATAATGGCCGACTGGTGACCGCTGGTGGCCGGGTGCTCGGCGTTACCGCCATTGGCGAAAACCTTGAAGCAGCGCGCACTACCGCCTATCAGGTGGTTGAGCGGATCAGCTGGGCGGGTTGTCATTATCGCCGTGATATCGGTGACAAAGCCGTACGACCGGGGCTTGGTGTCGGAGAACGGCCGGTGGTCGGTATTTTGCTGGGCTCCGATTCCGATCTGCCGGTAATGCGCAGTGCGGCTGACGTTTTTGCGAGCATGGAGGTGCCGTGTGAAATGACGATCGCTTCGGCGCACCGAACGCCGGAGTTGGTTATGGAATATACCAGGTCGGCGCCGGATCGGGGAATTAAGATTATCATTGCCGGCGCCGGTATGGCGGCCCACCTGGCCGGGGTCATTGCCTCACACACCGATCTCCCGGTTATCGGCGTCCCCCTCGACGCATCTCCGCTGGGCGGCATGGATGCGCTGCTGGCAACCGTCCAGATGCCGCCCGGTGTGCCCGTGGCGACGATGGGAATCGGCAAAGCCGGGGCGAAAAACGCCGCGGTTCTCGCCTGCCGCATCCTGGCATTGGAAGATCGACAACTTGCTCGGAGACTGGGTGATTTCCGCGCCAAGATGGTCGCGGAAGTCCATGAAAAGGTCCGTGCACTCAAGGGATAACCGGGTCGAGACGGCATCCGCTGCCGCGTTGGAAAAAGCGGCAGCGCTCATTGTCGAGGGGGGCGTCATCGCCCTGCCTACCGAGACATCCTACGGTCTCGCTGTCGATCCTTACAACGAGCACGCACTCAGACGGTTGTTCACCGTCAAGCAGCGGCCGCGGCACAAACCGGTGTTGGTCCTGATTGCTGAAATCGCTTGGTTGCCGCGGCTTGTCGCTGACATTCCGGATTGTTATCGACCGCTGATAACAACCTATTGGCCCGGGCCGTTGACGTTGATTTTTCCTGCCGTGCCTCGTCTTTCATCATGGCTTACCGGCAAAACCGGAACCATCGGCATCAGAATTTCTTCCGACCCCGCTGCTCGACGGCTCTGCCGAGCCGTCGGAGGCCCGGTCACGGCAACCAGTGCCAATATCTCCGGAACAAAGCCTGCCCGGTCGGCGGCGCAGATCCGCACGCAGTTCGGCGACACGATCGATTTTATCATCGACGACGGTGAACGAAACGCGGACCAGAGTTCCACGATCATAACCCAGGAAGCGGGACGTTTGCGATTGGTCAGGGCAGGCAGAATCGATTTCTCCCTGCTGAAATCGGCCGGCGCGCCTGCTCATGGCAATTGAGTTTTTCCCTGGCCCATGGTAATGCTAGCTTACCAGATGAGCAGTGCCCATTCAGAAAACGACCAACATCAGGACGATAAACAGGGACGGTGACTCGGCAGATATGACAAACTTCAATTGGAACAAGCAATTTGCACTGCAACAAGCGGCAGACGATGCCGATCTGCTTCAGGAACTTCTCGAACTATTTAAAGGATCCTGCGCCAGCGATATCGCCCTGATCGAGCGCGGGCTCCAGCAACATGATGCGGAGCAGGTCCGCGCCGCTGCACACTCGATCAAAGGAGCGGCCGCCAGCCTTGGCATGCATGGTCTCCGCGATGTCGCCTTGAGCATTGAAACGGCGGCGCGGGACAACAACCTCACCGCCGCCCGGCAACACCTCCCGGTGCTGGAACGTTTCGGCGGCGAATTAAAAGATCTGTAAGCCGCTTCGCCGCCGTTTTCCGAAATCGCCGGCTTCCCGCGGGAAAAAATGAGCCATCCGCAGCTCCACCGATGCGGACCGTCGGCTGACACCGGCTATTCCCGCAGGTGCGTTCTTGTCGCCGACGAATCCGGCTCAACGAGTAAGTTGACGATATTTAAGACGGTGCGGCTGATCGGCCGCGGCGCCCAGTCTTTTTTTACGGTCTTTCTCATAGTCGGAATAGTTTCCTTCAAACCAGACGACCTCGGAATTCCCCTCAAAAGCGAGGATGTGGGTGGCAATCCGATCGAGGAACCAGCGATCATGGCTGATAACCACCGCACAGCCGGCAAAATGCTCCAATGCTTCCTCGAGCGCTCGCAGCGTGTTGACATCGAGATCATTGGTGGGCTCATCGAGCAGCAGGACGTTCCCTCCGTCTTTCAACATCTTGGCGAGGTGAACACGATTACGTTGCCCACCGGACAGCAGCCCGACCTTTTTCTGCTGGTCGGCGCCGGAGAAATTAAAGCGGGCGACATAGGCTCGGGAGTTGACTTCTTTGGTGCCGAGCCAGATCGTGTCCTGACCGTCGGAAATTGCCTGCCAGATGGTCTGCTCCGGATCAAGGGTCTCTCTGCTCTGGTCGACGTAGGCCGGCTTGACCGTTTCCCCGAGGCTGATCGAGCCGGCATCGGGCTGCTCCTGGCCGGTGATCATGCGGAACAAGGTTGTCTTGCCGGCGCCGTTCGGCCCAATGACGCCGACGATGCCGCCGGCGGGCAGGGTGAAACTCATGTTGTCGACGATTAGCCGATCGCCGTAGCTTTTTCTTACTCCGGTCGCCTCGATAACCTTTTTGCCGAGCCGCGGTCCCGGCGGAATATAGATCTCCAGGTCTTTGGCCTTGTCGGCGGAACCGGAAGAAAGGAGCTCCTCATACGACGTTATCCTGGCTTTTGCTTTACTACGCCGACCTTTCGGCGACATGCGGATCCATTCCAGTTCCCGCTGCAGGGTTTTGCGGCGCTCACTTTCGTGCTTTTCCTCCTGGGCCAGTCGTTTTTCCTTTTGTTCGAGCCAGGACGAATAATTGCCTTTCCAGGGAATTCCGACACCGCGATCCAATTCGAGAATCCAGCCGGCTACGTTGTCGAGGAAATAGCGATCATGGGTCACGGCGATAACCGTACCGGCATAATCCTGCAGATGGTGCTCCAACCAGGCGACGGATTCGGCGTCAAGGTGATTTGTCGGTTCGTCGAGGAGCAGGATATCAGGCTTTTTCAGCAAGATACGACAGAGGGCGACACGTCGCTGCTCGCCGCCCGATAAGACGCTGGACACGGTGTCGGACGGCGGGCAGCGCAGCGCGTCCATGGCCATATCGAGACGACTGTCCAAATCCCAGGCGGACACTGCGTCGAGCTTTTCCTGGACCGCGGCCTGTTGCTCGATCAGCGCCTGCATCTCGTCGTCGCTCATTGGTTCGGCAAACCGCTCGTTGATTGCATTGAATTCGCTCAGCAGGTTTACCGTTTCCTGCACGCCTTCTTCGACGATTTCCTTGACCGTTTTGTTCGGGTCGAGGTGCGGTTCCTGCTCGAGAAAATCGATGGTGTAGCCGGGCGATAGCACCGTCTGCCCGCTGAATTCCGTATCCCGGCCGGCCAGGATACGAAGCAGCGTCGATTTGCCGGATCCGTTGAGACCGAGCACGCCGATTTTTGCCCCGTAGAAGTAAGAAAGCGAAATATCTTTCAGAACCGGTTTGTTGTCGTAAAATTTACTGACCTTGATCATCGAATAGATGACTTTTCGTTCGTCGGTGCTCATGGTGATCGAGTGTGCTGGAGATTTATGGAGGTGGTGTGCCGGAGTACAGTCTACACGGGAACATGAAAAAAGGGAACTCCCGGTGTGCCCCCGGGAGTTCCCTTTTCAAAAAAGTGTCAGTCGTTGCTTAGAGCCTGATAATCGGACAATCACACTCCGGATCGGAGATGTCGAGCAACAGGAATTTCACGTCGTAGCCGTGCTTGATCATCTCGCGATAGGCGAGATCGGCCCGGGCTCCGGTTGAGCAATGGATGAAGATTCGTTTGTCTTTCGGGATCTCGTCCAGCCGCTTGGGAATTTCGTCGAGCGGAATATGCACGGTATTTTTAAAGATACCGAGCTGGGCGATTTCCTCGTCGGTACGGGCATCGATGACAAAGGTGTCGGGCAGCTCGCCGAGCGTTGCCTTTCTGAACTCGGCAACGGAAACTTCACCTTTGCCCAGTTTTCTGACCCACTTGATCTCGGTGGAAAGGACCGGGCCGGTGACGATCGGTTTGCCGGCGGCGACCCAGCCCTCATATCCCCCGCGCACCAGCGAGACGTGCTTATAGCCCTGCCAGCGCAGTTCATCAATCGCATACATCACATCTGCCTGATCATCGCCGTACAGGACGACCGGTGCGTTACGGGGAATATCGCCGATCCGTCGCTCAAGCTCATCGACGCTCAGAGGAACGGCGCGAGGAATCCGGCCTGCCACTGTTTTTCCATCGGGACGCAGATCGATAAGAACGATATTGCCGTTTTCGACATATTCGTAGGACGCATACACCGGGTGACCCGCCTCAACCCAGGCCGGTTCCCCACCCAAAAAACCGCGAATGTTGGTATAACCGAGTTTCTTCGCCAGACCGGCGTTAGTACTGGTCATACCTCAGGTGTAGCCGCCGCAATAGAAAATCAGCGGGGTGTCTTTGTCTGCCGGCAGAACCGCTGCTTTTTTCTCTTTTAAGAGCGGTACCGGAACACTGACCGCGC
This sequence comes from uncultured Desulfofustis sp., assembly GCA_964433645.1. GTDB lineage: Bacteria > Desulfobacterota > Desulfobulbia > Desulfobulbales > Desulfocapsaceae > Desulfofustis. Next base: position 124 of record CAYSSK010000128.1, on the reverse strand, counting down.
CGGGCAGGTGCGCTTGATTGTATCTCAGTTCCGGCCGTGCGTCGGCAAGAAAGATCGGGGTGCCGTTTTCGATCATCTGGTAGATCTCGTCAACCCCGATTTCACTCACGCCTTCAGGCAGGGT
>CAYSSK010000127.1:0-8502 GCA_964433645.1 uncultured Desulfofustis sp. | reverse complement strand
GGGAAACGGGGGGAAACTGGGGGCGCCATATGAAACGGTCTGAAACGGTCTGAAATCTGAAACGGGGTCGGGCCACGGTAAGTTCCTGTTTTACTGACATTGCCTCTTGATTACTGGCCATATTTACGGCTAATATTGCGATTTTCAGGAGAAAAACGTAGATATTGAACTATTCCGGCGAGGGCAGACTATGGCAAGAGCCAAAAAGCACCATATATGATAAATGCCATATGAATGATGAAATTATGAAGATGCCATATGACCTTCATATGTGAGTATGTGGTATGTGCGGTACGTCCTCCTGCCTTGTTACAACGATCCGGGAATTTAGAGAAACCATCAGGGTTTTATTATAAATTCAGCATCTCCAAAAAATTGCTCCTGGCAATCCGGTCGGCAATTTTTGGCGGCAGATGGGTAAATAGCAGATCATACTTCTGGATCGCCGCTCCATACTGATCAAAATTGCCGATTTTGTCTGATCCGATAAAAAAACGACTGGGATGACGGATCAGCATGGCCCGCCAGTCGTTGGTCATCCGACCACCGGGACAAACCCAGTCATCGAAAACACCCCAAGACAGATCGATCCATAAGTTTTCATAGGTTTCCAGAAGCCGGGTCAGTTCATCCACGGCAGAAGGGATGATCAATTGTCGATTATACCCGGCATGGCACCAGATAAACCGAACCCCGGGAAAGGAGGCCACCGCCTCTTCCATTTCATACAGATAGATCGGCTCTTTGTGCGCTTTCACCCCCATATCATTGTGAATCTGGACCGGCAGATTTCTTTGTGCAGCCAACTCATAGACAGGGAACAGGGCCGGATGATTGGCCCTGGCCTGTTCTCCGTCCGTGAGCATGGATAATTCCGCCCGGTGAAGAAGCAGTTCTCCGATCCCCCGCCAGAGTCCCGGGTACCAATCCAGCATTTGATGGATATGATCTACTCCGCTTTTGTCCGTGGGGTTGAAGCCGCAGATAAAGGGATGGACACGATATTGCTCCTGAGCCTGCAGGGACAGCACTTGTCGGGCAACATGGACGTCGGTGAGGCTGTAATAATAGCAACGATCGCTGTTATCCAGATAGTATTGGGGTTTACGGCGATTGGCTGCATTCCATTTTTTTATCACAGGCAACCCCATGACCTGGACATGCTCTACACCAGCCAGATTTGCCTGGTGCAATAAGGCCTGTATTCCCTGGGTCTGCTGTAAAAAATTCACCAGATGGCAATGGGTATCGGTATAACGGCCTTTTGCCAGTGGTTCCTGTGCGGCAAAAACATGCCCCAAGTTCGCATACCAGAGCCCTGCGGCTGCAACCCCTCCGGCCAGAGTTGCTAAAAATTCCCTGCGATTTATGGCCGTAGTATCACGCTTTTTGTTGTTTTTCATTTTGGAAATACCCCAGCCAAAGTCAGCCCGTCGATAATCATTTCCACGGATAAAGAACAGAGCAGAATACCCAGGATTCGGGTGAGAATCTCATTACCCTGTCTACCCAGAAGCTTGGCAACCTTTGAGCTGACAAGCAGCAATAACAAGGTGATGAGCAGTATTGCGATGATTATCCCAACAATAATAGACTGCATTACATAATCAGACTCGGCCCGCTTGATGAGAACCACCGTGGTCAGAATAGAGGCAGGACCAGCGATGATTGGCATGGCCAGGGGAAAAACAACTATGTCGGACAGGCATTTTTTAGATTGCTCATTGGAATCATTGGCTGGACCCAGGACCATGCCCAGACTGACCAGAAACAAAAGAATCCCTCCGGCAATTTTAAGGGAAAAAAGGCGAACCCCCACCAGCCGAAGAATATCATCTCCTCCAATGGCAAAAGAAAGGAGAATCCCAAAGGCCACAAGAACAGACTTCAGGGCTACAGAACGGTGGGTCTCCGACGAACTTGCCCCGCTGGCCCCTGCAAAATAGACCGCCGTAGAAATGGGATTCATGACGACAAAGAGCATCGCAAAAGATTCAAGCATTGTTGTGAGCATGGAGCAAAGCCTTTCTAAATGTTAGCGTTTTGCAGCTGATAAATAATCACTTTCCTCGGGGACCCAAAAAATCCCTTTCCAACAAAGAGGCATCAGATCCTTTGAGTCAAAACTACCTTTTCACACAGCTTTTGCTAGTATATATCGTCGCAACCTCCGGCATTTTATCAAAAGCGCTGAGTTTGCGCCTAATCACGCACACCTTGACGGGGAGGAGCACTCGGACTGCTCAGGCGTGGGGTTCCACGAAAGCAGCACCTCATAGCCTGCCAATGTCGGAGTCCGCGGTATTATCTCGAAGACATACCGCAAATAAACGTATGGTTTCAGACGGTTGGTTTTGTTTCAATCAGACTATAGGGCAAGGCGCCGGCTTCTGCTCCCTCCGGGGTCCCCACCGTTCCGGGAACAATATATACGATTATCATTCGACTTTTCAGTTCTAAATGTTGTTTCCGGAACTTCCCACCACATGTATGCCAACGCGTTGGATTACGGGGACAACCTGACAAATCTGTAGGCAACCACGCCTGTCGCCCCTACCGCGGGGAAAATGAGCACTGTCGCGATTCGGCAGCTACGGGGTTTGTGCTGCCGGGTATCGACCGGTGGTGGGCAAAGCGTTTTGATCGAGGAAAATAAGCCAGAGTTCTCTCATGGTTTTGGCGGTATGGTTGCCGGGGATGGCAAAGACCCGGTCGGCGGGAAGGATGGTGGCAAGCAGGGCTTGGCCTGTCAGATAGGGATCCTCGGTGCCGTAACCGAGATAGAGCAGCGGCAGTTCCCGGTTGCCGGCCGCGCCCTGCTGCAGCCAATGCCAGAACATACGTTGCCAATCCTTGTCGGCATCGTATAGACCGGGATCCCAATTCATAAGACCGCCGGTCTCGTTGATTTCGTTGAGAATGCCGGGCCAACCGAGAAAGGGGGAGATGACGTAGACACCGGCAACATCGTCAGGATGCTCCCGGGCGTAAAGCAGCGCGCCGAGCCCGCCCATGGACACGCCGACCAGCCAGAAATGCTCGTAACCGTCCAGCCTGGCCGGCTCGATCACGTCTTCCTTGAGTCTGGGGATGAGCGTCTCGCCCATGTAATAGCCGAAATGAGCGTTGGGAGCGGCCATATCGACGGGCGGGAGACGTTCTCTGACCGCATCGACAAATCCTTCGCCGGCAAAATCCTCATGACTGCCTCCCCGTCCCCTCAGAAAGATGATCATGGTTTTGCCCCGGGACGGATTATCGGCTCGATAATAGAGCGTGCGCAAGGGTGCATTGGTTGAACAGCCAAAGAGCGTTGCTGCTGCCAGCAAAATCGCCAGACCGTGGGTTATCAGCCGTTTCATCGAAGCGCGCTCCTTGTGACGAGGGAAGTATCGGGGCTTTCTGCACCAAAACGATGTGTACGATCATCATAGCCCAAACAACACCATAATTCCATGGTGACACGACGATCATGCCATTTTCCGGGTCACAAAACGACCTTGCCCGGTTTTTCTGCTCCCTGTCGGGGCCGATCATGCTTACCCTGATAGGATGAATACGCTGCAAATCGTCTATGCCACTCATCGCCCGGAATCGACGGAGTTTGCCGAGCGGATCATGCGTCGCCACCAGGTGATCGTGCTCGAGGAGCCGCCGCACCCGGATTTTTCTGCCATGCTCGCCGGCAGAGTCGATCTTGAAAGCTACCTGGTCGAACATGACCTGGAATATCACGACTTCAGTCTGCAGCAGTGCCTCGCCTTGCAACACGCGCATCGAAGCGGTAAGACCATCCACCAGGTCGAACCCTTTCTTGAAGAGCTGCTGGCGATCCACGAGTTCTTCGCCGCCGGCCGCTCGCCCGCCGACCTTGACCGGACATCGCTGCGCTATCAGGTCTATCTTCGAGAGAAGGAGGCCACCAAGGCCTTGATCGATTACTATCAGGCCGTGCGCAACGACCACTTCCCGGCCATCCTGCTGGCCGTGAAATCCTTTGCCCGGGCCGATGTCGCACGACTGCGGCTTCGCGACAAACTGCGCGCCGAGCAGATACTGAGGATGCTGCGACCCGGGCAAGACATCTACGTCGAGGCCGGCCCGATTCACCTGCTGCTCGAACGGCACCTGAGAAGACACCTGCCAACCGGCTGGTCGCTGAAGACCTGTTTCGCTGAACACCAGGCCCTGGCCCGGCTCGGCTTGCGGGGCAGTCTCTACAGTCCCGGCGATGAATTGACCATCGGCTATCTGCTGCGCAGCTCGATCAGCGCACGGCGGGAGGAGCTGCTCTGTGCCCGGGCGCTGATCTTCGCCAAGATCATCACCAAGGAAGAAATGAACGGCACCGGCAACGAGTTTCCGCATACCCGAAACGAATACGAAACCATCAGACTGGTCAGGCCCCTCTCTGTTGCCGATTGTCAGGAACTGTTTTTCAGGACCAGAGCGTTATCCACGGGAGAAGCGGCTGCCGTGGTCAAAAATCATGTTGCCGCGACAGCGCTGTTGAACTGAGACGCCGGCGTGCGGCGGCAGAGATGGGCCAAGCCTTCGCTAATCCCCTCATGAGGCCATCTTCCTCGCCGGAATGCTCAATCTCTGCCGGCGCCTCGGCCCAATGTGGTCACCCGGTACGGCAAAACGGGCACCGCAGCACAGAGCCTGGCGGCCGGTCACTTATCAGCTCGCGCCAAGCGAGAACATCGCTTCCAGGTCGTGTTTGGAGAAGACCTGAAAGGCGAGCATCGTCTCGGTGTGCAGAATATTCTCGATTTTGAGCAGGTTGCGGGTGACCAGCGTGGACAGGTCTTCGTTGGTCTTGACCCGGGCGACGGCGATCAGGTCGTAGGCGCCGCTCACGGAGTAGACCTCGGAGATTTCCGCCATGCCGGCCAGGGTTTCGGCCACTTCGTTGATGTAGCCGCGTTCGGTATTGATCAGGATGATGGATGTAACCATGACGCCTCCTTGCTTTTGGTGCACAACTTATATCCTTGACCGCCGGGGCGGCGGCGCGGTTGACTGTTCAGGATGATCGATAGGCTCGCTTGGCTGCTTCGGTGATGCGCCGGACGAAATCGCTTTTGGCCGTCGTGTAGGCGGCCCGGTCGGACGGGTAGTCATGGGAGAGATCCCGCTTCAGGGCCTCGTATTGCCGGGCGACATCGGGATGCTCGATCAAATAATCGCGAAACAGCAGTCCTTCCCACTGGGAGAAATGCTTCTCGATCATGTGGATATGATGGGTCCGGAGCCCTCTTTCATCCCGCTTGATGAACCAGCAGTAATACGGCGAACGAAGATCGCCGAACGAGGGGCGCCAGAAATAATCGTAGCCCTGGGCTTCCAGGATCGGTACGATTTTGCGGCGGGCCACGGCCAGGTTCCTGACCTCGACGAGCATGTCGATGACCGGTTTGGCGGCCAGTCCAGGCACCGCCGTGGAGCCGAAATGCTCGATCCTGACGAGCTGATCGGCCGGCAGACAGGATAGCAGGTGGTCCCGCTCGCTGGCGAACAATTGCGGCCAGCGCGGATCGTATTCAACAATGTCGATGTGTTCGCTGATCGCCCGCTCGATCTGCTCTTTTCTCGTCGTCATCGCAATCGTACCATGGCACCGGCCGATACCGCGGCTCAGCGCCACTGCTTGCCGGGCAGGTAATCCTCGCGGGGCGGCGAAAACACCTCGACCACGACCGCATCTTCCAGCACCTCCACCCCATGTTCGACGCCACTCGGGACGCACCAACTGTCACCCGCCGCCACCAGCGTCACCTCGTCGCCGATGGTAAAGCGCAGTCGACCGGCAACGAGATAGCCGATCTGTTCATGGGGATGACTGTGCAGCGGCAACACCGCATCCGCCGCCAGCCGAAACTCCGCCAGCAGCATCTTCTCCCCATGGACCGGGGTTTTCTGGTTGATTCCCGGCAACAATTCACGATACCCATCCGTTCCACCTCTACCGATCATCAGCTCTGTCCTCCCCACTTTGATGGTCATCTACGGCGGCCCGCACCGGCCCCACGGCAATCTCAACGCGGTGCCGGTGAGCCGCCGCCGTCACCGCCGGCTCCGGCGTGCGCCAGGTTGCGCACGGCGGTTATCTTCTCGACAAAATCCACCGGATCGCCCGGTGTAACGACAATGGTCCGGTCCGCGAACTGCAATACCACGGCCCGCCGCAGATCGGTGGCAAAGGCACGGAACGCCCCGATTTTCTTGCTCTTGAAGGAGCCGGCGAAACAGAACATGCCGCCGTTGCCGAAGCGCCTGACCATCCGCTTCGTTGCTTCCGGGTCAAAGCTCGCTGCCAGCAGCCCGTCGAGCGGAATCTTCGAATACCAACCAAGCCGCTGCACAAAAAGGACATCGGGGAACAGGAGATAGCCGCGAATGATAAAGAAGACCGCCACGACCACCATAACCAGCGGCAGGACGATCATCACCAGGTCCCAGCCGAGAGAGCCGGGCGGGCGGTTGGTGAGACCGACAGCGACCATGCCGCCGAGCAGACAGACCGAAAACAGGGTCATCGCGCGCAACAACAGTCCCCATGGGGCATCGTAGAAATAGTGCCTGTTCAAGATTGCCTGTCTGTACTCCCGTTTGCCGCTGTCGACCAGAATGCCGCAGACCGATCACCGGCGCACCCGTCCGGCGATAAGCGGTTGCCGGCAACACTGAAATCGGGTAGTTAATGAGACTCATCAGCCGGTCCGATAAACGGCGCCGGCCCCGTAAAACGTGACCAGAAAACATACCATACCATGCAGCGAACGGAAACCCAAACCACTCTGCCCGCCAGCGCCCGCCGTGTCCAGGATTACCTGCGCGAACACGGTTTCAACTGCATCGTCATCGAACTGCCGAACTCGACCAGAACCGCCGCCGAAGCGGCCGCGGCGATCGGCAGCTCGGTATCGCAGATCGCCAAATCCCTGGTCTTTAAGAATCGGCAGGACAATTCGCCGGTCTTGGTGGTCGCCTCCGGAGCCAACCGGGTGGATGTCGAAAAAATCGAGAGGCAGACCGGCCTGCGGCTGGATACGGCCGGCGGAACCTACGTCAAGGAGCAGGTCGGCTTCTCTATCGGCGGAGTCCCCCCGGTGGCCCACACGACCAGGCTGCGCACCATCCTGGACCGGGACCTCACCGATTGCTCGTGTATCTGGGCTGCCGCCGGCACCCCCCAGACCTTGTTCAAGCTGACACCCGCGGATCTGCAGACCATGACCGGCGGCACCTGGTTCAATCTGGCCGAAACGCGCTGAGCACGGTTACCGCGGACCCGCCCGCCATCGGGCGGGCGGGATTAAAAGGTGGAGCGCAGGAAGCTGATTTCCCGCTCCAACTCGTCGATACGGTCGAGCAGGTCGAGAACCACCCCGCAACCGGCCAGATTCAGGCCGAGGTCACTGCGCAGCCGCTGGATCTTTCTGATCCTGACGATCGCTCTATCGGCAAAGAGCAGGGAAGGCTTGTCGATCTCTGGATCGATAAGCCCATACACCACGAAATGCTGCAGCAGATCGGGATGCAGATCGACCAGACGACCGAGCTCTTCTATCGTCAGCAGGCGCCGCTCATCCACTATCACTTCATATCTCTTCATCATAGCCCGCCTTCTGTCCGTGTTTTTGTCGCGGATGAAAGGTCGAAACCTTCTGCAGCTGCTCAAATGCCACCCGTTCCTCGTCGCTGAGATGGGTCGGGATGCGAATTTCGACGCGCACGAAGATATCCCCGGCCCCCGTCGAACGCTTCGGCATCCCTTTACCCTTCAGGCGAAAGCGCTTGTTGCCCTGCGTACCCGGCGGAATCGTCAGCGAAACCTGGCCGTCGATGGTGTGTACCGGGATCTTGGCGCCGAGCGCCGCCTCCCAAGGCGAGATGGCGACAACGGTGTGCAGGTCGTGATCGGACACCTTGAAGGTCGGGTCGGGGGCGATCTTGATCCTGAGCAGCAAATCACCGGCCGCCCCCCGGCCGCTCCCCTTTTCACCCTGACCGGCGAGACGAATGACCGAATCGTCGGTGACGCCCTTGGGGATCTTCACCTGGAGCGTCTTGGTCTGCGGCTGCATCTCCCCGTGTCTGTCTATTTCATATGTCTGGAATGAAATCGTCCTGGTACCGCCGTGAAAAGCGTCCCGCAGGCTCAGTGTGATCTCAGCCTCGTGCGATCGCCCCGGGGCGTCCGTCGAAAATCCGAAATCGCCGCGGCCCCCGGCGCGGGAAAAACCGCCGCCGAACAGATTCTGGAAAAAATCGCTGAAGTCACCGGCCTCGCGAAAATCGCCATCGCCTGAGAAATGGTAGGCTCCGGAAGCGCGACCGGGGCCACTTCGACCGGACTGCTGCTGCCAGCCCGGCGGCGGCTGATCGCGAAAACTGCTCCACTCTTTGCCGTACTGGTCATAGAGTTTTTTCTTCTCCGGATCCTTGAGTACCTCATAGGCCTCGTTGATCTCCTTGAACCGTGTTTCGGCATCG
>CAYSSK010000126.1:0-8690 GCA_964433645.1 uncultured Desulfofustis sp. | reverse complement strand
GACGGGCCAGGTGGTGAGCAACCTCCTCCGTGGGCAGACCGGCGTTTACCGCGGCCAGATACCCGTCTCGCGCTCCCTTCTTGTCGCCCGCCCGTTCGCGCAGGCGGCCCGCCAGGACGTGGGCCTGCTGCAGTATCGGGCCGCTGGAATCAAGAGTCAGAGTGTCGAGCAGCTTGAGAGTGGTCTCGTCGTACTCGGTATCATAAAAGAGAAGATAAGCGAGGAAGAGGCGATACGGGGCCGGGCCGGCCGCCTCGGAAGCCAGCTCGACGGCCTTCCGGCGCAGTTCCCCGATCCGGCCCGGGGTGAGGCTGAGGCTGTCGGTGGCCAGCAGTTCCAGGGGCAGGTCCTCCCGGCTGAGAAGCGCCTGAAGCTTGGCAAACCGCTCATCCATGACCAGGGGGTAGACATCTGCCAGCTCGACACCCGCCTCAATCAACGGCCGGCGTGCCGTATGGGTATCGCTGATCATCAGCAGGGGCAGCAGTTCGCCGCGCAACTCCGGGTCGTGGCGGAGGGCGCGTTGGTAATGCTCGTAGGCCTGTTCGTACTTCTCGCCGATCATGGCCAGATTGCCCAGCCCCGCATGGGCGGGTCCGTAATCGGGATCGAGTTCGACAACGGAGGAAAAAGCGAGGCGGGCGGCGTCATAATCTCCCTGTTTGTATGAGCGGCAGCCCGACTCGTAGAGATGCTTGGTCTCTTCCCGGTAGAACTCGGTGCGTAGCGAGGCGCAGCCGGAAAAGAGTGCGGCGAGCAGGACGAGAAAAACCATACCTTTAACAAAGTGTATCATCAGAATTGCACCTCGATTCCTATTTCATATTGCTCTTGGGTTTCAATCGCCGCCCGGTTGCCCAGCGAAGTATAGAGGACTACCTGATAGCGGTGCAGAAACTCAGGGGTGTAGTCGAGCCGGGTAAAGAGATTGAGCCCCGATTCCTCTTCATTGCTCGTGTAGCTGGTCTGCACCTGCAGGTGATAGGCGTGGTTGCCGAAATCGAACCTGAGATAGGCCTGGTCGTAGGGAGAAAACCGGGAGTAGTCGATGGTGCGCCTCGACCACTCGAGCGACAGGCGGCCCCTGTATGATTCGGTGCGGTAGTCGGTGCCGAGGGTGAGCCGCAGGCTGTCGGAAGTATCGGTTTCTGAATACTGGGCCTGGAGTGTGCTGGACCAGGTGTCGTTATAGGCATGGGTCAGGTTGCCCATATAGCTGGCAGTGGAGCCGAACTCGTCGCTGCGGCGGAACAGGCTCAAAAACACGGTATCTTGCTCGCCGATTCCAAAGCGCAGGGAGCCGTCCGCCTCCTCGAGGGTACTGTTGTCACTGTGCCGGGTCAGGTTAAAGTAGCGCAGCGTGGCCGAGAAGGAGCTGAGCAGCCAGAACGGCTCATACATGAAGTAATCGATGGCGGCGTCGAACCCCTGAGCGTTGCGGTCGACGTGATGCAACGGTTCAGCAAACGCGGCGATGAAGTCCTCCCCCAAATTGGTGTACCCGGCAGAAAGCCGCAGGGGGCCGAGATCGTATTCGGCCTTGAGGCCGAAGCCGAAGTCCTCGCCTGCCAGCTCGTCATCCGTGGCCACTCCCTCTGCGAGAATCGAGAAAGCATCGGTAACCGAATAGGAGGCGTCAAGCGCAAAGGCCCGGGATTCGGTCTTGTCTTCACTCTTGTGAGGATCTCCAGGATGCTGGAAGCGGTAAGCGTTGTATGACGGAGTCTCTTTAAGAGCCTTCCGGCAGGTGAAGCTGGAGCCGACGGCCCAATCGGCGGTACTGACATAATGAAGGCGTGCCGCCGCCCCCTGCTCCTCGTTGCCCACATTGCCTTCAGAGGCAAAGGCAAGCGCCGTCGCCTCGAACCGGTTGAAGGTGCGGCTGGCGGAAAAGCCGAGTTTCTCCCGCTCGGTCTTGAAATCGCTGAAGAGCTGAAACGGATCGTTAAAGCTGCCGAGGTTGTCACGGAACACCCCCTTGAGATTGGTGCCGGCCCACTGCTGCTCGGCCAGGAGCTGGGTGCCGTTGTAACTGGCAGAGGAGCCGTCGAAGGGCTTGATCGCCTGAAAGGCACCCCGCATCATTCCGGTTTCGTCGCGGTAATCAACCGCCGTTCTGAAGCGCAATTCGCCCTCCCCCCGATCCTCTGGCTCTGTGGCATGGCGGTAAAATGACGACAGTGAGCCATGGATGCGGTGCGGATGTGTTTCCGGCGGCAAGGGCTCGGGAATCTGCTGCCGCGGGCGATCCTCGATGGTGGCGACCGCTCCATCCACGTTGGCAAGATCCCGGGTGCCATCGGTGAATTCAGCCGCAATCTCGAACTGGTAGCGACCGTCGGCTACCCGTTCGCCGTTGCTGTCGGTGCCGTCCCAGCTGAAGGTATGGTCTCCCGCCCTCAGTTCGACAAAAACGAAGCGGTTGGCCACCTGGCCCCGAAAATCGATGACCCGGACCTCGATTCGTTCGCTGTCCTTTAAGAGCTGATAACCGACGATTATGGGACCCTGAGACGGGTCGAACAGACCGGTATCGGTGCTGAACGGCTTGAGAGCATAGGCGGCGTAGATCAAAGGCGGTGAATAAAAGCAGAGCACAGCCACAATAAGAGGGAAATACCTCTTGGCTACCATCGTGGGCATACGGGCCTGGAGTGTTATTGGCACGCTATCACCGGTATTGAAATGACATCAGAAGCTGTTGCGCCGTCCTGATTGATGATCTCGGCTACGATGTCATAGATATTGTCATTCGCCTGGATGTCGCACTCTGCACTGAAGGTGTTGTTGCTTTCGATGGAGACCGTGCAGCGACTGCTGTCTCCATCGAATGAAACGTCGAGGCTATCTAAAGAAGAACTGCCGGTACTGTATGTTCCTGAAACACTGGCGGAACAACAATAGGTGGAATTTATGCAATTTGGATCTGATATCCCTGTAATAGAGATGCTTGGCGAGACAAAAACAGTTGTCCTGGTAACAAAGGCTCTATCCTTTCCTCGACCGCCTCCGGTGCCGAAGGCAAGAGCAACAATCCCATTGCCGCCGACCTCCAGATCAATGGGGGCTTTAAATCTTCGAGTCGATTGGTTGTAGTTGGCATCACGCTCAGAGCCGTTGACTCGCAGTACGACGCGATCAATGGGAGTTCTGCCTTCCACCTTCCCCGCCACGGTAATGGTGGCGTCATTGGTATTCTTCGGCAGATTATCAAGGATCACGGTAATATCTGATTGCAGGGCAAGGCGGGCGGTATCGCGGCCGTAGGCGCCGGCCTCGTCCCAGGCCTCCACCAGGATCATATTTTGACCAGCGGCAAGGGTTATTCGAGCTTCGAAGCGGCCGCTGTTCCGGTCCCAACGCACCGGTGTATCGGCACCGTTGAGGCTCATGGTTACCCGGTCGACAGCGGAGGCCGAACTTGTAACGGTACCGGTGATTTTCAATTCCTGCTCGGTGGTGACGGCGGGGAGCCGGTCGATAGTGACTTTAAGCTCACTTGTGCAATTGATAAAAACACTCTTGTAGCCGACGGCGCCGCTACGATCGGATGCTTCTATCTCGATGAGATTGGCTCCATGACGGACGGGAACGACGGTGTCGAATTCCCCGCTTCGTGTATCGAACCAGCGGGGCTTGATCTCGACACCGTTGACACGGATGACAAGATCCTGCATATAGGAGGCGCTGCTGAGCGCTTTTCCCTTCAGGTGGACTTCCGGCTCAGTGGTCGTGCGCGGCGTCGGCTCAAGGGTGATCGTCACGGCCGAGGCGATATCGGTCGGTACGGTAGGCCGGTAAATGGGCAGGGTGAACGGCAATTCCCATTGATCCTCACCACAGGACACGTCGAGTCGAAGGTGGGTAAGATACGGGTCGCTGACGGTGGTGTCGAGCATGTCCTCACCGATACGGACATCGAAGCCGGAGAGCAGCGTGGTGGTGGTTCGGGCGGCCAAGGGGTCGAGCTTGCGGCTGCCGGTTTCGACCGTAATTCTGGTATCGGCCGCTGTAAGGACGCCAGTACATTGATCAAGCGACTGGAATGAATGATTATAGATGGTGGGGAAGAGGCGCACGGTTTCACCGGGGTTGGCATAGCCGTCGTTGTTCTGGTTGCCGATTTCCCAGATATTGAGACGTTTCAGGTCGAGACCTGCTTCATCTCCGTGAGGCATAATTTCTTCGGCGATACCAAAGCGCAGGGTCTCGCTCGCCTGGTGACCGGCCCGATCCGTGGCGGTAACCGTTGCGGTGTGATAACCTTCGGCAATACCAAGTGGGCCCGAGACTGAAAAATAGCCGCTTGGGGGGTCGTAATACAGCTTGTCCGCTGCCACCTCGATGCTGTCGATGGAAAAATCTATGTCGCTCTGTTCCAGATCGTTGCCGCGATCTATGATCATAGCGGTGAAAGCGGGCCCGCCCATCTCCTGCACGGCCTTTGACTTGATTTGAAAGTCAAAGATCTGGGGGGGATATTGTATGGAGAAATCAAGCGATGTCTCGGCGGACAATCCCACGGTATCGGTGGCTCGAAACAAGGCAGAGTGCTGCCCTTCTTCCAACATAGCACCGTAATGGCCGGTGTAACCGTCTGAATTGTTATGCCCGGGATTATATCCGTAAAAATTTTCGAACCAATAAGCGTCAGGGCGATCGGGATTATAGGGCACCCAACCGGAACCGTGTTGACTGATCGGCGTCAGCTTGTGGGAATCGACCCGGACAAAAGTCCTGTCGGGGCTTAAATCAAGGGCCGATTCATCAAAGGCCCTGGCCAGCAGATGAGTATTCGCGGCGGTACCATTGATGCTTGTAAACGCGGCCGAGTCACCTTTTTTCACCAACTCCAGCGAAACATGCGGCGGCTTGCGTGGAATGGTCAGGGAAAGGGTCTCGTATCCCTTGTTGCCTGATCTATCGGTGGCGGAAATGACGATATGGAACACCTCGCTGTGTTGCAAAGGCGGCAGGTCAAGTTGTGCCTCGAGCCGGCCCGACAGCCCGTGACCGGGGAGGCCGACTTGTCTCTTTTCTTTTGATCTCAACGCATCGGTATAGTCTCGCAAAAAGGTGAGATAGGGGCCGATTACAGGCGTAAATTGCGCTTTCTGGGCGGCTGAGGCTGGCTGTGAATTGACCTTAAGGGTGGTGAGGATTGTGTTTTTTGAGATATATTCGGAGCCACCCGGGGCCTTTTGATAAACATCGGGTATGATAGAAGGTGATGGATCAGGTGTGAAATCATGGCCTTGGAGGTCTCTGCATGTTCTGGTATCTGGTGCCGGAACTCCGGAAAATACGCAGACTTCTGTTTGAATATGTGATGCCGGCATGCCATGGTCACCAATCGTTGCCGTTAGCCTGCCTTCTGCCGGGTCAAAGGAAATATTTCTGATTGTGGGAGGCCTGGTGTCGCGTATCTCGTGATCACACGTCTCAAATGAATAGTCCCAGGTTTTCCGCACAGACGTATATGGTGGCCAGGTACGCGAATCCTGATAAAACATTTTATTGCGGTAACCGCTTTGATCATCGTTCCACACCAGCGCTGTATAAAACGTCGTCCCCCAAAATGAATCACGATGATAGGTCGCCTTCAAAGAATCGTGATGCTTCCGTATATCTTCTTCAGAAGCCATATTTGCAAAACCAGGTTGTGGTTCCATGAAGCCATCAGCAACGATCCAACCGTTTAAACAATTCCTATAGACGGACAAACCATCTGTTCGGTCGGATACTACTTTGGAGCCGCGGGATGAGACATTGGGCCGGTTAAGAAGAAACGGCCTGTTTTCTTCAGGTGTTTTGGGTTTGAGATGAAAATCGGTCACAACACGGTTTCCCTGATCTTCCGGATGACTCGGTTCCGGAGGTTCTCCGTAGATCGTGCATGTTGCCCGCGCCCGGTTGTTGACCAGATCCGTTATGACCAGGGAGGCCTCGACAATGGCGAGCGGCTCGGGAAATGGAGAGGTTAATCGGATATCGCCAGTGGCAGTTTTTTGTAGCGTGAAATCGCGGCTCCCGAACCTGGAGATCGATAATTCCAAACGTAGCTCGTCCATTGGGGTGCCGATATCTGTGAAGACCGCCTCAAGCGTCTTATCGGTTATATTATAATGAAATGATTTGATTTGCGGCGAGCCCATGTTGACGAGCATCTCATAGTTTTCGTGCTTGAGATGGGGACTGTCCGCATCATTATCCCATACGCACTGGTTACAAGCGAGCGTCGCTTCAAAGGTGTATGAGCCCTCTTTTTCAATCGGAATCCTGGCCCTGATCTTTTCTCCGAACGGGTTGAAAAAATAGTTACTGGAACCGAGAGTGAGATAGGATGCAACGGTATCTAAAGGAGCGTAATCCGAATCAGTCCAGGCAAGATAGTTGATATAAAAAGAACCATCTGGGTCGGGGCCGAAATTGACTTCCGCATGGTTGATATCCTCGGCGAACATGTAAACGGGGATTTTGAAAGAATCCCGTTCCGCCGATACCGAAAAATGGTCAAAGGAAATCTCGATGTTTCCACTATTCTTCATGCATTCCCATTTGTAATCCTTGAAAAGAAATCGAGGAAATTCGACCCGCAGGAAGGTAAGATTCTCGTTGATATTGACTGCAGCGGTTTGCGTTACTGCGAAGGTAGTTGATGACCCA
Source organism: uncultured Desulfofustis sp. (assembly GCA_964433645.1). Classification (GTDB taxonomy): domain Bacteria; phylum Desulfobacterota; class Desulfobulbia; order Desulfobulbales; family Desulfocapsaceae; genus Desulfofustis. The sequence continues at coordinate 2,024 of CAYSSK010000126.1, read as the reverse complement.
GTCGTGGATATCCTCCTGACGGTAAGAGCAGGATGATCACTTTCAAGCGAAATGGCCTTCATTACCTTGGACGACAGACCATGCTCCTTGAACTTCGCCAATATTTTAAGAGTATCTGTTTGCCCAGGTTTATTGAAAATTAACGTTCGGTGCAAGGAGCTTATCGGGAACGTGAAATCCTGTCGATTCGTGAAGGTATGAACGAGATCGTAGTGACGATTACTGGTGAGGCAAACTACTGCCGTTTTGTGGGATTTCGTATGGAAGTCAGGTGTTATGAAATGCTTTGTTAGGGTTGCCTCGTTTCCGGCTCTGTCCTTTAGAGTTACCTTCAGATTATATGCATTGCTATGCATGGTAATTTGTGAACCGAGGTCATCAATGATCAGGTATCGCTTGTTGTGTTCTCTGGCACTGGTAACATGTGCCTCAACGGAGTTAACGGTTGCGGTTACCTCCATATCTTGTCTCAGCGCCGGGAATCCGGAGCCTTCATCAGCGATTTCAACGATGAAGCTTGAGTTGTATTTGGATATCGAGGGGCTTTCAGGATAAATCAACGTAAGCTCGGGCGGTGTAGTGTCGTAGATAAACAATAATTGCTTGCTGTCCTTGTTGCTCCGGTCCGGCTTCAGAGTCCTGAGGGTGGCCGTATGCCGGCCTTCGGAAAGCGAGGAAAGTTGCGTTGCAACGGCGGCATTGCCTTGACCCGAACCTTTCAGGGAGACCGCAGTTGGTTTGCCATCGACGGAAAAAATAACGAGATTGTTTTTCGAGGTCGGTACAACGCCGGGGGCGGGGTCCGGTGCCAGAATGGCTGAAACCGAAGTATCGTCTTCTCCAATATAACGTATGGTTTCAATGTCATCTGGATAAACTGGAGCACTAATTATCATCTGACAGAGAATTATACAAAGCAGAAACCACCCTATCATCAACCGGGGCATGTGTAGTACCATGGTCTCGTCTCTAATTTCCTTTTTGAATCAGGCCCTTATCTGAAATTTCGAGGCCTGACCCCTGTTTTTCGCCGCTATCCCTTGCTGCGCTTAGCGCAAACCGGTAAGCGATGCTATAACTTGATAGGTGCACCAGCCATTCACGCACTCTGGGCTCTTTTGAATGTCCACTGTCGTGTCCGCCGTCAAGCTCGGTGTTTGGTCGAGAGAACACTGAGCGAAGGGATCGGGCCGCGATGGTTTTCGTGAACGGTAATCTATTGTTCCCGTTTTGGCCAAATCGTCTCGGAACAGATCACCATAGGCCTCCTGACGGGCGTCATCCGTTGCCCCGAGCTGCCGGTAATCGGGATGCGGCATTACGATATCCGAGCTTTCGCCATGCCTGTTGGCTCGAAAGCTGGTCCATCGGTAGGCTCCCGGCTCCGTTACCAGGCCATTACGGACAGGGTTGAGTTCAATCTCTTGCTGGCAGAGCAGGAGATGAGCACCACTCTGCACCGGACGAGAACGAAACCGGCTTCCCCAGAGTGGTCCCTGCCAGCCATATGACCTGTTTGCATGATCGGTGTATCGCTGTCCGATCTGTTTCATCATGATCGAAGCACTGGCCGTCGCCAACGGGGTAAACAAGAGCTGAACATGGGTCGGCATCAGTGCATAGGCGTGAATCAGGCACCCGGACGGCAGAGCATGTTCCGTGAGCAACCCGAGATAGAGAAGATAATCGTCATCAGCACGGAAACAATGCCGTCGCAGGCGCCCCCGGTGAATGACATGGACGGATGTTCCCGGCACAATCAGGCGCGGCCGACGTGGCATCGCTCACCCCCATTTTCGTTTCAGCTGATCTGGGCGTGATGCCCGGCCAACTCATGGGAGCCACGATACCACCGCGATCTGACTTTTTTCTGACAGTCGCTGATACTGCCGGTACCGACATATCAAACGGCCAAAAAAATCGACGAGCCGGCTCAGGCCGATACGTCAGTCCGACGCGCGTTTGCGCTGGACATAGCGGCTGATTGTTTTCTGCACCTCCACCAGCAGAAATACCGCGCAACC